>NZ_JACJED010000008.1:0-174718 GCF_014163885.1 Pseudoalteromonas sp. SR43-2
GATTGTATTCAGCGGTATCAACCTGCTTAATAGCGGCTGCGTGAATTATTACATCAACACCTTCACACGCTTGCGTTAAACGCTCTTTATCGCGAACATCACCAATAAAAAAACGTAATTGCGGGTAATCGTATGCTGGGTATTTTTGTTTTATTACAGACTGCTTTAATTCATCACGCGAATAGATAATTATTTTTTTTACATCTGGGTAGCGCGCTAAAATAGTTTCTATAAATTTTTTACCAAATGACCCAGTGCCACCAGTAATTAACACTGTTTTTTTGTTTAACATATTAGTTCCTTAAATATTTCTATACTTTATGTATCGAATACAAAATGTATCTTTATTCTTTGATATACCAAAATGCTTAAGCAGCATATTCATAAAATTGAGTTAGAGCCTTTTAGTCATTCGCTTTCTTTAAAAAGTATCTAGCGAGCACTATTAATACGCTTAAAATACCTCCAAAAAGAAAACCTAATATACAAATTAATGCACGCTTCGGCTTAAACTTTTGTTCCGGTACTAATGCAGGATCAATTGTTTTAAATACATACTCATCTCGCACATTTGCAAACATAATAGTTTTTGTTTGCTCTTCAATTAACTTATATAAAACAGCTCGAATATCGGCAACTTTTGTTTGTTGTAATTGCTCTGTTAGAAATTCAGTACTTTTATTAGCCTCTTCAACATCTCTAGACTTCATAACAGTATTGATGTCTTGAATTAACCAGTTAACCCACCGCTGCGCAATTACTGGCGAAACATGCTCAACTGATACAGTTATCAATCCACTTTCTTTGTTCATGTCTGTAGTAATTATTTGGCTAAACTGTTTGAAGGCTTCTTGCATTGAAGGTTCGGCTTTAAAAGGTAGTTTAGCTTCCCTTAACCATTTTTTTTCTTTTTCGTTATATATCTCTTCATCGTATTCAATACTATTATCCGCTTGCTTCCATGACTTTACAGCCATTAGGTCTGGTAAAATATTGTGCTTTTCAATAAAGTTAAATGTGAATTGGCGAGACTTTAAAACCTCAAGCGCTAACTGAGTTTTGTTAGCGGTGCCACTACTGCCCAAATTAACTCCAGCTAAACTAGCTAAACCACCAAATTGACCTGCTAGAACACCTAAGCCGCCGCTTTGTTCTTGTTCCGCCGCAGCAAGTAATGCTTCCGATTTATAAACATTAGGTTGCTCTAAAGCATAAAACACTGATGCAATTGTGAATAAGGCTGTTATTAAAATTACTACCCATTTACCTTCCCAAATGACAAAGAATAGCTCACTTAAATTCACTTCATCATCAGCAATAGTGGGTACAGATAGGTTTTTAGTATGTGTATCTTTACTATTCATATATATCTCTATTCAGCAGCTATTACACAAAACTAAACTCCGGCTTAATTTTCGTGCAATAGCATAATACAAGGTAATATTTAGTCTTTTATTAAATACTACTAATCGCAGCAACAGCTACACCAAGTTGATAAAGGATCTGTGTTGCAGTACTCCAAAGTGTCAATTTATCCATGTGATCTGCATCCATTGGTATTACTATTGTGTCACCTGGTTCTAACTGATCAGCATTATTTGCTGCAAACCAGCCACCTGTGTTTGGTATTTTCACTGAACCATTAGCTTTAATAATGTAAATTCGATCTTCAGCGGCACGCTCTTTAAGGCCACCACTTAGCGCTATATAGTCATCAACACTAACACCTGATTTATAAAGATGTGATGTTGAGTAGTTAACTTCACCTATTACACTGATTGAATCGCGCTTGCTTGGTACATAAAGTGTATCACCATCTTGTAATACTAAGTTTTGTTGATTATTTACAATTAAAGGTAAATCAATCACTAAACGTCCTACGGCTTCTACACTTGCGAGGTCGTTTAACAGCTTGTTCATTTCTTCATAAGAAAGTGTATTGCTGCTTACCGAATTTTGAAAGCTTTTTGAGGCGATATCGCGGCGAAGCTCTGTAGATAAACGCGCTAACTGCTTTTCCTCTTGCTCTTTAATTGATGTACGGGTAAATACAGCTGCTTTTTGTTCTGCAAATTGTGAAAAACCACCTGCGCGTTCAAGTAATTCAGTTAGCGTTTCACCACGGCGTATAGTGTACGTACCTGGAAATTTAAGCTCGCCTTTTAATTCTACTTTTACATTTTCTTGCCAATTTGGAATTGCAAAAACGTTGATGCTGTCTTTACTTTGTAATGTAATATTACTTTGAAGGTCGCCTTTCATGGCGCTTTCAAGGTCAAATCTTAAGTGTTCTATTTTAGAACCATCGCTGGCTACAATACGTGTAATTTCAGCTTGTTTTACGTAGGCAGACTCTAACAGGCCACCGGCTGCTGTTATTAAATCACTTACCTCACCACCAATCATTAGTGGATAAATACCAGGGAAAGTTACATTCCCGCTGATTTCAACTAATTGCATTGCTTGTTGCACTGATGCTTGCTGTTTAAATTTAGCAATAATCGGCGCTAATAAGTTATGGCGACTAAATAATGCATAATCCTCAGGTTTGAGTTCTTGGTCTTCTTCTTCTTTTGCTTTGCGTTTAGAAATTTCAGCAATTGTTAGTATTTTATTGTCTTCAAGAACAAGCTCTTCGTCTTCTTGATTAACACCAATATATTTTTCGAACTCTTTTTGCTCAAACTTGTGCCATTGCTCTGCTTTTTGTTGCTGCTCTTGTTGCTCTTGGCTAAGGGCCATATTTGCTAGAGCTGATTGCTCTGCTTCTTTTTCTTCAAAACGACTAAATACAACTATCTTGTCATTAGCTTTAAGTTGTAAGTTGTTTTCAGGATTTTTAATAATCGCTTGAGCAACGTCGAACTGATGCGCTTCTATATCGCCGTTTACATTTATTTCGCGGATTACGAGGCCGTAGCTTAAATCGGCTTGCGGTAGTAGGTCACCGCGTATAGATTTAAGTACATCTGAAATACGCTTACCTTGGTGCCATTGATAATTACCTGGGCGTGCTACTGCACCAATTAAGCTAATTGAATTTTGATATTGCGAGCTAACTGAATTAAAGCGAATGCGGTCGCCATCTTGTGGGATATAGTTAATTTGTGGTTTTGAAAAATCGACCGAGAGTACTTCTTTACGATCGAAGTTAAAGCGCTCTACAATTGCGCTTTTAGCGTATGCATTGGGTTTAAGGCCTCCGGCCATTGCTAATAACTGCTTAGCAGACTCACCTTTTTTAAGTTCAAAAATAGCGGGACGTTTAACTGCACCTTCAACTGTTACTTGAGCGCCAACTGATGGAATAAATACAGCATCGCCCGGCTTTAATACGATATCGTTGCTGCTATCGCCATTAATAAGTAAATCGTAAAGGTCAAAGTTTGCAACTACGTTGCCTGCGCGTTTAACTTGAATATTACGAAGAGAAGCAATGTCAGACACGCCACCGCTTACAAATAATGCATGCGAAACGGTTGTTAACGAAGAAACACTGTAGCTACCAGGCTTGTAAGCCTCACCTAGCACTAAAATACGCATGCTACGAAGCTGACCAAGCGATACAAACGCTTTTACACCTATTACCTCTTGCTCTACTTTTACTTTTACTAATTCTTTAATTTCAGCAAAAGTTAAACCGGCCACTTCTACAGGGCTTAAATCTGGAATACTAATACGTCCTTCACGGTCAACTATAACTTCAAAACTGTCACTTTCTTTACCATAAAAGTTTATTTTTAATTGATCGCCAGGGCCCACAATATATGTATCTGGTACTGCGGCATTTTCGCTTGGCATAAATGTAGTTGGTTCACCTGCAAACAATTCGTAACCGTACGGCTTTAATTCGTCTGTTTTTGGTTTAAAGCGCTCTTCATCTGTAAGCTTTTCTTTTTCGGGTTCTGCGCGCTCACCAATACTATTTTGCTGCTGTGTATTATTTTGATTATTAGATTGGTTTGTACCAGTGATCGTTGATATATCAACACCATACTGTTTTGCGAGGGCTTCTTGTTGAGCTTTAGGTAACTTTTTAAATTGCTCAATTTGAGACGCTGTTGGCGTAAAAGCCAAAGTACTAAAACTACAAAGTAGAATAAAAGCACTAATAAATTGTGTAAAAACTTTCACGAGTAGGTATATCCCTAGGTCTACAACCAAAATTGGCCGCTATAATACCTTAATTTTAAGAAAATAAAAAAGGGACTTTCGTCCCTTTTGTCACTTTAATGTCATTAACTTAACTACATTGGTTAAAAACTGTAAACCAACGTGAATGACGTTTCTGTGTCAGTGCTTTCTTTATCGTCAGCAACATCTGAGTTGTTAGTGACATTAAAAGCGACTTTCATTTGTAACGAGCCGTTTATTTTTGCAAGTAATGCAGTTTCAGAACGAGTCTTAGTGTTTGTATCACCGTACTCAACAGCAACTAATTGAGTAAAACGTGCATTCTCAGAAATTTGCCAGTTGTAATCTAACTTACCCAAGGCAATTACTTCGCCTTCAAATTCACCAGCAAGAGAGTTACCGTTGTCATCAACTTCAGTGCTGTCATCTGGGTATTCAAAGTATTTATAACCAGGACCAATTTCAGCACTTAGCCACATAGTTTTTTCGTTTAATAAACGTAAACCGTAACCTGCAGAAATTACTGACTCACTTCTATACGCTCCAAAATAATCTGAAACGTGTGAACCATAAATGAATAAATGAGAATGATCTTCATTTAGTTTGTAATTACCTTGTGCAGAAATTGAATACTTCTCGTTAGTGCGCTGCTTGTTTTTGTCACCATTTGCATCTTCAACTTCATCTTCTTTGTAGATGCCGTCTAGCTTGTATTCGTTATTCCAGTGTTCAAGGTTGTGCTGAACTTTAATGCCACCTTTAAGTGTGGTCGTTTCTGTATTACCACTTGTGACAATAGCACCTAATTCACTGGTAACTTCCCATGTTCTTTGTTCTGCGTCTGCAGCAAATGCGTTTGTTGCAGCAGAAGCCGCAACTAAAACTGATAAAAGCTTTAATTTCATTAAAAAATAACCTTTGTATAAATGTACATCTATTTTATTAAAGCATTACTTGTTAGAGCAAGCTAAACAGCTAAGTAATAATGTAAAAAATTTTCATGCAGCAAATACCGCATGAAAACTTTAATTGTTATAGCTCTTTAGCACTATAACAATTAAAGATAACTTTAATTAAATAACTATTTAAAATTAGTCTTGCTTGTGAAAGTGAACATCCATTTGTGGAAATGGGATAGTAATATCTGCATCATCTAATGCGATTTTAATATTTTCCATTAATGACCAGTAAGTAGGCCAATAATCAGCAGCGTTAACCCAAGGACGAACAATAAAGTTAACACTTGAATCGCCTAACTCATTTACAGATACATTGTAAGCTGGATCTTTAAGTATGCGTGTTTCTGCATCTAATACAGATTTTAATACTTCTTTTGCGTGACGTAAATCAGCATCGTAGCCAACACCAATAACTAAATCGATACGACGAGTAGACTCTCGTGAGAAGTTAGTAATAGCACCAGACATTATTTGAGAGTTTGGTACGATAATTACTTTATTATCTGGAGTACGTAGTTCAGTTGAGAATATTTCGATTTTTTTAACTGTACCCATTTTATTACCTGCTTCAACAAAGTCACCAGACTTAAATGGACGAAGTAAAATAATAAGTACGCCTGATGCGAAGTTAGATAATGAACCTTGTAATGCTAAACCAACAGCTAAACCGGCAGCACCTAAAATAGCAATGAACGAAGTTGTTTCAATGCCAATTTGCGAAAGTGCCATTAAAATAGTTACAGCAAATACAAGTGTGTACACAATACTTGAAACAAATGAACCGACAGCTTTATCTACTTTCTTTTTAGCAAAACCTTTTTCAGTTAAGTTAGAACAAAACTTAGCAACACGACTACCAAGTAAAAAGATAACAAGCGCAACAACAGCTTGTATACCGTAGTGTAAAATTAGGCCTGAGTTATCGTTAAGCCAATTAAGTACTGAATCCATATTTACTCCAAATGTTTTTTATTAAGCGTTTTCGGGCATTATTATACATTAATTTACAATTTATTCTCATGAAATAATGAATTAATACTATTAAATGCAAGTATATTCTATTTTTTAGAGGCATTTATGCGATAATACATAGCCTACTTTGAAAAAATATTAACGACTAAATACTAATTATATTTGCCTGATTTAAATTATTTTAATTTATTTCACTTTTGGGCTTCACAACAATTATTATTTTATGTATTATGCGCGCCACACCAAACGAGGTGTGTGTAGTGGCGGTTGTAGCTCAGTTGGTAGAGCCCCGGATTGTGATTCCGGTTGTCGCGGGTTCAAGCCCCGTCAATCGCCCCACTTTTTTATATTAGTAATATCCTATCTTTATATTGAATAATCTCCCTTACTTATCTCTTTTAATATCCCGTACAGCAAACCAAAGCTTTATCACCTGAATTAATTAATATTTTAAACTAAAACAGTTTTTCAGCAACCTCCCCTATTTAAATTACATTTATTTAACCAATGTGATTGTACTGGCTGTACTTCAATACAAAAAGTGCTAGGTTTCTAGTACTAACATCATTTTATTACAAAACATCAAACTTCTACTGGGATATAAAATTAAGCATGATTAAACAGGTTTTAGGAAATTTACTGTGTAGTTGTTTAGCTGTAATGAGCTTTAACTCATTGGCTCAAAGCAATGATGAATTCAATAAGCTATTGATTGAGCTTCAAAAATTAGTTTCTGAAAAAAAATACACTCAGGCTTATCAAAAAAGTAATAGCGAATACCAGTACCTGGGCGAACCCGTATACGACTTTTTATTAGGGGTCAGTGCACTTAAAACAGGGCATGCGGCGCCAGCTGTATTTGCCTTTGAACGCGTGGTTGAAAATAATCCTAGATGGTATGAAGCTCGCTTGTACTTAGTTCGCGCTTATTTAACAGTTAATAATTTACCTGCTGCCGATACTCAAGCTTTAATACTAATTAACTCACCTGACACACCTAATAATATAAAGTCTTCAGCACAGTCATTGCTAGAAACTGCAGCACTTAAGCAACAAGAGGCTGGACGCTCTTATAAACAAAATATTGAGCTTGCCCTTGGCGTAGATGGCAACGTAAACGCAGGTACTGCAGAAAATACGATTATAATTCCTAATATTGGTGAGTTTTTGTTATCGCCAGAAAGTAAAAGTACGCAGGACAACTATGCACGACTTAATTACAGAGGAAAGTACTCTCACCCTATTGATCAAAAAAGCTTAATCACTTTAAGTATTGATACTGGGTGGTACAAGTTTGAAGAACTCAGTCAATACGATCGTATAAATGCGCACATTAATGCCGCCTATCAATATAAACAAAATGACATAAGTTGGTTTGCACGAGTTGCTACCACTCCGTTGATACTTGATGGCGAACTTTATCGTACTGAATCAGCTTTAACGGCCGGAGCTAATTTTACGCTAAATAAACAAGTTAATTTATTTAGCTCTTTGACTGCAGGTGTTTTAAACAATAGATTTGATGAAAAGCTCGATAACTCATTTTATGCGATAAATACAGGTGCTAGCTATGCAGCTAAAAATTGGTTT
This sequence comes from Pseudoalteromonas sp. SR43-2, assembly GCF_014163885.1. Classification (NCBI taxonomy): domain Bacteria; kingdom Pseudomonadati; phylum Pseudomonadota; class Gammaproteobacteria; order Alteromonadales; family Pseudoalteromonadaceae; genus Pseudoalteromonas; species Pseudoalteromonas sp. SR43-2. The sequence continues at coordinate 7,656 of NZ_JACJED010000008.1, forward strand.
CAAAGCTTAAGCATTAACGCTAAAAGCGAGGAAGCTGACATTACTGAGGGGGAATTTAATAGCCGTAATATTACGAGCTTGTACTACCAAGTGAACACTCAGTTGGCTCAACATTGGCAGTTGTTATCTCTTGCTGGATACCAATGGATTAATTATAAAGATGATCACCCTTTATTTTTACAAGAACGTGCCGATAACCTCTTTATGTTCTCAACTTCTGTTCGCTACTTAGTTAATCGCGATTTAGCCATACAGTTGGCTGCCAACTATCAAGATAAATCCAGTAATATTTCTTTATTCGAATATGACCGTTTAGATATAAATTTAAGCGCTTCTTACTCATTTTAATTTAAGGTATTTATGAAACATTTACTCCCTGTAATTACCACTTTACTTTGTGTAAGTTTTTATACACAAGCAAACGACCCTGCTGGTAAAACTATTTTAGCACGAGGCTCTGTACTCGCGGTTGATGGAAGCAATGAACAACAACGACAGTTGCAGCGCAGAGATACTGTTTTTGGCGTAGATCGCATTACGACTGGAGAGAAAAGCAAAGCGCAATTTTCGATGTTGGATGGTGGTTTAATAGCCTTAAAAGAAAACTCAGAATTAAATATTGCTAACTACGAATTTAATGACAATACCCAACAAGGCTCTGCTTCTATTGAGTTACTTAAAGGCGGTTTGCGCTCTATTTCCGGCGTAATTAAAAAAAATGGCGGCTCTTATAGTGTAAAAACTCCCGTAGGCCCTATTGGTATACGCGGAACGCATTTTGAAGTTCAACTGGTTAAAGGCGATGTATTTTTAGCGGTATGGGATGGCGCAATAGATTTAACGTTAGAAAATAATAACGTGGTTTCTTTGGGTGATAACGAGGCATTTTCGTTTGCACAAATTACAGCCACTGGTGAAGTCTTTAAAACAACACGTGCGGCACGCGTGTTTGATCAAAATATAGTAGCAATTGATCCTAAAGACGACAACGAAGAAGAAACTGAGCAAGCATCGGTAACTGAAGTTGAAGTAAATGCTTTTGAAGCTGATACAGGTGTTGTGGATATATATTCTGAACAACAATTTCAAACTGTTAGCAGCGCATCTTTAGTCGATCAAATAGCTCAGCGCCAAGGTGTATTTAACTATGAGGCATCAAGCTTTAATGTAAATTCGAGTGTGGGTGCTGTTACTGACTTTGCTATGACTATGGCAGTTGATTTTGATAATGGCACAGTGCCTGATGGCGAAATTAGTTTTAATGACGCCGGTGGAAATTGGTATGCAGCTTACAGCGGCTTAATAAATTTAAGCGAACTTGAACTGGCCGTTACATTTGCATCCCATGGTAACAATAAAGCCGAGGGCGATGTTGATGCAATATTTTTGAATGACTTAGACAACATTACTGGCAACTTTAATCTTAACGAAATAAATAATCCTGATGTAAATGCTAGTGGTTCTTTTAAATTAGAACCATAAACACATTGGATACAAAGCTTTTATTATGGAGTATTTAAAATGACAGCAAAAAATATATTTTTGCTTGGTTCTATGGTGTTTTTGTTAAGTGCCTGTGGAGGCTCAGAAGAAAGCCCCACTCAAGAGGCAATACAATCACCTACGGCTGAAGTAATACCGCCAACGGTTACTAGCTATATTAATTTGGCTGGTGTTATAGCGAGTAATCAAACCAAGAGTACAAAAGTTTTAGGTGCTGTCACTTCAAGTAGAGGAGTTGTTGGAGCAAGTTTAGCTAATACTCGCGCTAATATTGTTTTTTCACAAACAAACGACACCGTACAAGGTAATGTTTCTTTTTTACTTGAAGCTTCGGATACTGATGGCATTGCTGAAGTTAATTTAGTACTCCCTAGCGTTAATAAAAGCATATCACTTTGTTCTTCTGATTGTGGTGTTGACTACGAAAAGTCAATTATAGGCCTCAGTCCTGCGCTTTATGGCGCAACTCCAGGGGAAATACGCCTTGAAATATGGATAACTGACACTTTAAATAATCAAGCACTTGCTGATGCAATCACTTTTAACTGGCAACCATATCAAATTGAAGGTGTTACAGCACAACGAGACGAAGATAATATTAATCTTTCGTGGCAAGCTAACCCCGAACTTAATCGTTACAACGTTTATATTGCAACTCAAGCTGGAGTCTCATCCACTAATATTAATGAATTAGAGAATGGGCAACAATTTTTAAGTATTCAAGATACTGCATTAAGCATTACCGAGTCACTTACTAATAAAAGTTACCAAGTACTTATTACCGGTGTTGATGGCAGTGGTGAAAGTGGTTTTGCCAATATAATAAACATAGCGCCAGTGGGTGGAGAGCTTGCATTTGCACCAGAGGCAAATGCCGATCAGTTTCAGATAAGTGAAGATCAAACTCTGCAAGGTAACGTACTAACAAATGATACGAATCAATACAGTGGCGATTTACGTGTAAATGCAGATGCATTAATTCTACCGCAGCATGGCACTCTTAATATAAATGAAAATGGGGATTTTACTTATATCCCTATTGCAAACTTTAATGGTGAAGATGCCTTTAGCTATCAAGTTGCTAACGAGCTAGGTATGACAGACACCGCAGTTGTAGAGATAACCATTTTAGCTGTTAACGACGCCCCTATTGCGCTTGATAATACTTACAGCATTACAAACAGTGGAACCTTAGTTGTCCTATCGCCAGGCTTACTTATAAACGATAGCGATATAGACTTAGATGACTTAACTGTTGATACAACGCCGGTTAGCGAACCAACAAGAGGACAATTAACCCTTTTTGATAATGGTAGCTTTGAATATCAAGGCGAGCAAAATATGCAAGGCCAAGACAGTTTTCAGTACAGAGTTGTTGATGCACAAGGTGCTCAGGCTATTGCAAATGTAACTATTGTAAGTTCAAACACTAACGTAGCCCCTGTAACAAAAAATGATAGCTATAGTTTAAGCGAAGATGAAACACTTGTGGTTACAGCAGCTAATGGTGTGCTTAGTAACGATACTGACCCAAATAATGACAGTTTTTCAGTTGATGAAACGTTTATGGTGGCACCCACAAATGGCCAACTATTATTAGCAACTGATGGCAGCTTTAGTTATGTGCCGGATGCTAATTTTAATGGTGTCGATCAATTTCAATATCAAGCTATAGACTCATTAGGTGCAACCTCTACAGCCACAGTAACTTTAGTAATAAACAGCGAACCCGATAACCCTGTTGCACAAAATGATGCCTATCAATTTAGCAAAAATAAACTATTTGAAGTAACAGTACAAAATGGCTTGTTAATTAACGACTTTAATATTGAGGCTGGTGATTTATCGGTTAATACCACGGCAATTAATACAACTCAAAATGGGGAACTTACATTAAATGCTGATGGCTCGTTTACCTATCAGCCAGACTTAGGTTTTATTGGTGTAGATAGCTTTACCTATTCAATTTCAAATGAGCAAGGCTTAACTGCAACAGCTCAAGTAACCTTAAGTGAAAGCGGCGTTAATACTTTTCCACAAGCCAATGACGATCAATATACGTTAGACGAAGACAGCTCTGCATCTTTATTAGATGTGCTAGCTAACGACACTGATGCAGATGGCGATACAATTACTATTTCTAATATAGAAAATACTGCTGGTGAAGCGACTATTGTCGCCGGAAAAATGCAGTTTACTCCACCAGCAAATTTTTCAGGTGAGATAGTACTGACTTACACCATTACCGATGGTTATAGCACTGGTAATGAAGGTATAAACGACAGAACAGCAAGTGTGACGATTACTGTTACACCCGTTAATGATGCCCCTACTGCAAATGCTGACTCAGCAACGATGAACGAAGATGCTCCTGCGTTATTAGTTAACGTATTAGCTAACGACTCCGACATTGACGGCGTTACTCTTGTGATAACTGCTGCTACTGCAGATAGAGGTTCTGCATCTGTTGTTGATAATAAAATCCAATATACGCCTGCTGCTAATACAAATGGAACAGCAATTATTAACTACACAATAAGTGATGGTAACGGCGGTACTGCAACTACTAACTTAACAATTACTATTATTCCCGTAAACGATGCTCCAATAGCAAACGCAGACTCAGCTACAATAGATGAAGATGCAGCGCCAATACTAATAAATGTATTAGCCAATGACTCAGACGTGGATGGCGACAGCCTTACCATAAGCGCAGCATCAGCTAATATTGGCTCTGTATCAGTGGTTGGCAATCAAATTCAATATACACCGGCAGCCGACGACAACGGCTTAGCAACAGTTACTTATACTGTAAGCGATAGCAACGGCGGTGCCAGTACAACAACGTTAACTATCACTATTACACCTGTAAATGATGCTCCAATAGCAAATGCTGACACGGCAACTATGGCTGAAGATGCAGCGCCAATACTAATAAACGTATTAGCAAATGACTCAGACGTGGATGGCGACAGTCTTGCCATAAGCGCAGCATCAGCTGATATTGGCTCTGTATCCGTGGTTGGCAATCAAATTCAATACACACCGGCAGCCAACGACAATGGCTTAGCAACAGTTACTTATACTGTAAGTGATAATAATGGTGGAACCAATACAGCCACAGTCGCTATTACGATAACTGCCGTGAATGATGCACCAGTGGCTAATAACGATACTGCAACTATGGCTGAAGATGCAGCGCCAATACTGATAAACGTATTAGCCAATGACTCAGATGAAGATGGCGACAGCCTTGCCATAAGCGCAGCATCAGCTGATATTGGCTCAGCCTCAGTAGTTGGCAATCAAATTCAATATACCCCAGCTGCGAATACCAATGGACTCGCCACGGTAACTTATACTGTAAGTGATAATAATGGTGGAACCAATACAGCCACAGTCGCTATTACGATAACTGAGGTTAACGATGCACCTGTAGCATCGGTTCAAAGTTTTAGTATTAGTGAAAATGCTACAGATGGCGACATTATTGGGACTGTTAGCGCGTCAGATATTGATAACCAGACCTTAACTTATAGTTTAACTGGCGGTGACACTGCTTCATTTGAAATTAATAGTAGCTCTGGTGTTTTATCAACCGTAGGTGAAAGCCCATTTGATTTTGAAACAACTAATCAATATATCTTAAATGTCACTATAACTGATGATGGCACACCTAATGAAAGTTCAAACGTTAACATAACCGTTAATATTACTGATGAAGTTGAACTTCTTATTCCAACTGAAGATGTGACATTTGGCCGCCCAATTACAGGAGAGCTTGATCTTTCGAACATTTTTTCTGGTGGTGAGTTTAAAGACAGTATTGAGCTTAATGGCAACCTATATTTTGTTGGTTTTACCAACAATGCTGATAAAGACCTTCTTATTGTCTCTTACTCAAATAATGGTGATATAAATACTGCCTTTAATAACACCGGCACTAAAATACTCGATTTAGATCAAGATGAGGAAGCCACAGCTATTATTTCTGACGGTACAGATCTTTTCATTGCCTATTCGAGTTTTGATGGCACCCATAATGAAGCTTGTATACTTAAAATGGATCTCGCTGGAACGTTAAGCACTGGTTCGGATGATGACGATGATGATGACGACGACGACGGTGAAAGTGGCGCAGGTATTCAGTGTACAACGCTTAATAGTACTACCGTTATTAATGACCTTGAAATTGATGACAATAAAATACTGGCTGTAGGTAAACACTTTGACGGGACTCAAAACGATAGCCTATGGATACATTACAAAAAATCAGATCTAGATTTTGAGAACTCTACTCCAGCTATTGTCGATGTTAGCGGCGCTAATAGAGATGATGAAGGCTTTGCAATTAAGAACTTTGATAAATCCGACTACTTAGTTGTAGGGACTGTTACCAGTGCAGAGGGAACAAAAGACTCTCTAATTCGTTATTTAAAATCTGATGGCGATAATGACAATAACTTTAATGGTGGCGCAGCACTAATAATTGATATATCAGATAATAATAAAGACGACGAACTTTTTGCTGTAGGCGGAGTTGTTGATTCTGAATTTACTGCCTTCGCAGGTGGTTACATAACTCGTAACAGTGGTGAAAAAGAAGCCGTGGTTTTGGCTATTGATAAAACAGGTACTCTTATAACGAGTTTTGGTGATGCAGGTACTGCTATTTACGATATTGATGGTAACGGTGGAAATGGTAATGGCGGCGCTAAAATTACAGGTATTAAACACGAGTCTAGTAACAATGGCATTAGTTTGTCAGGGACGACTGGCGTATCAGCCTCAGAAAAATTATTTTCAGCACGGATTAATAATGAAGGTACTTTAGATAGTGCTTATGGCACCTCCGGCATTAATATAATTGATGGTATAAGTGGTAAGCAATATGCCAACACTTTAGCTATCGACTCTAATGACACTATTTGGGTAGCTGGTGTTAATGATGATTCTAATACAAAACCGTTTATTGCTGCAATAGACAGTCAAGCCACATTATTTAGTAACTTTGAAACCAATGGTTACTTTACCCTTAATAATTTAGTAGATGCGACAAACGACGAATCAATGCACGTTTTACAACTTAGCAATGACATTCATGCCGGTAAGTACATTCTTGCATCAACGGCTAAATCGGACTCAGTTACTAAGTTAGTATTAACACGTTTTACGAGTGCGGGTGATATCGATACTAGCTTTAGCGAAAGTGGCCATAAAGAAATCGCCATAGATTTGAGTAAGTCGCGTGTTGCTTTAACCGAGCAAAGCGACGGCAATTTAGTTATTACAGGCTCTAAAAATAGTGAAAATGGTGAAGCGGGCTTTGTAGCTAAAGTTGATCAGTCTGGTAATTTAGACTCTTCATTTGCTACAGATGGTGTATATACAACTTCTGTCAGTGGCGCAGAATTGGTAAACCTGACAGATATTGCACTTGATAACAGCGGTAACATTATTACTGTTGGGTCAATAGTAACAAGTGGCACTCCTAGCCCAATCGTTATAATGTTGACGCAAGAAGGTACTCTAGAGCCTAACTTTGGCACTGGCGGAAGTATCATAGGCTCAGCTTTTGAGTACTATAACCGCGTACATACCGACAATGCAGATATTTTCATTGGTGGTAAGTCTGTATTAAGTGGCACTTCAAAGCTAATCGCATTGAAGTTGAGCTCAAACGGTACTGAAACCTTTAAATATGTAGGTGAAGAAACTACAGATACCGACAATAAAATAGTGCAGATTTTAACTGACACAACGGGTAAGTTATATTTAATAGCAAACCTTATTGATTCGCCAAATAAAGCCAATGTTATTAGGTTGCTTGTTACGGGTACGCTTGATACTAGCTTTGCCGTAAACGGTGTCGGTGAATATACTTTGGCCTCAACCGGTAACACTGAGCTAAGTGGTGCAGCGCTAGATAGCAGCGATCAACTTATTTTAGCAGGCAAGGCTAACAATAAAGGAATGTTAGCGCGCATTTTAACTGATGGTACTTTAGATAATACGTTTGGAGCCAGTGGTGCCGGATTTTATGAAGCAAGCCAATGTGTCAGTACCCATGTATTTACTTCAATTATCCTGCAAAATGATACCCAAGTTGTTGTAAGTAGCACTTGTAATGACACTAACTCTAACAATGTTAGTATTTCTAAATTCAATTTTGAAGCAGATGGAGCTTAGCCTTAAATTATGAAAGTTGAATTTTTTGGTGTTAGAGGCTCGATGCCTTCAGCTGGAAGTAATACACACATTTTTGGGGGAAATACCTCATGTGTGTACATTGAACAAAACAACGGTAAAGATCTTATTTTAGACTCTGGTACCGGTATTGTAGAACTCGGTACACGTTTACTAGAAACACAAAGTCCTATCAATATTTTGCTAACGCACAATCATTGGGATCATATTCAAGGGTTTCCTTTTTTTAAACCTATCTACCAGCCCAACCGCAATATAACCATTGTAGCTGGCAACGTTGATGATAAAAAAAGCCAAGATGCCATATTAAAGCAAATGAGTGGTTCGTACTTTCCTGTGTGTTATCAGGATTTACCTGCCAATATTACGCTTAATACTGATTTATCGTCTCAAAAGCAATTTACACTTAACGGTTTTTTAGTTTCTACTGCTCCACTGAATCACCCTGGTGGCGGTACTGCTTATTGCATTAAAGCAGATGAAAAAAAGATAGCTTACGTTACCGACAATGAGCTAAACCCACCAGACAAGCTAAACACAAGTATTTGCGAATGGAGTAATTTTATTGAAGGCGCTGATTTACTAATTCACGATGCTCAATTTATAGATGCAGACTTGCCTCTTAAGCATGGTTGGGGTCATAGCACCATAGATCAGGTTGCTGAGCTTGCTATAAAAGCGAGTATTAAAAATGTGATTATTATTAGCCACGATCCATCAAGAACCGATGAACAGTTAGTCTCTATAGAAAAGTATTTACACACGCAGTACGCTAAACAGGTAAAAATAGAATGCGGCCGAGAAGGACGAGTTTTTGATTTTTAGTCTATCAAGGAGCGTTGCTCATTAGCTTCTTAAAACCCATTACCTCAAAGCACTTTTTTATTGGCGCTGTTATTACATTATTAATTGCATCAATAGAGTTATTTTCAACTGGGTCGCTTGCAAAGTTAGTTAACCGTGTAGAAGGTATAATATACGACTCTCGATTATTACTGACGCTTTCAGAGACGCCTAGACGCATCGATGAAACCGTTGTAATAATTGATATCGATGAAAAGAGCATGCAAGAACAAGGACGCTTTCCTTGGAGTCGCTCAAAATTAGCAGACCTTGTTACAAAGCTTAGTGATGCAGGTGTTATTGTTATTGCATTCGATATATTTTTTTCTGAACAGGAAGAAAACCCTGTTACAAAAATTATGTCTGAAATTCCTGATTTATCAAAAAAGTACACCATCCCCTTTGCTGAAATTACTAAACAAGTCGATGCAGACACAAAACTAGCAAGCGCATTATCTAAAAATGATACTGTTCTTGGTTTTTTACTAATTGATGAACAACTGACTAATCAAAACTTGCCAGCTAAAAACAGTGTTGTATGGGCAAGCGAAGAGCACACTAATTCACAAATAAACCAGTTTCCTGGTGCTATTGTAAATATTCCACAGTTACAAAATGCAGCAACGGGCACCGGCTTTATTAATGCACATAGTGACGAAGATGGTTTTATACGTAAAGCAGCTCTTATAAATCGGGTTGGCGATAAGCTTTATCCTTCTTTAGCACTTGAAGTTGCTCGACTTTATACCCTTGCTGAAAACATAGAAACCCGTTCCAATAGGTTAGATGGTATAACCTTATTCGAAGGTATAAAGTTTCAAGATAAGTGGATTCAAACTGATGAGTATGGGCAAATATTAATTCCTTACAAAGGGCGTGCGCATAGCTTCCCCTATTATTCGGCTACCGATATTTTGACAAAAAAAATTGGTTTAGAGGAATTAGAAGGCACAGTAGCCTTTATTGGTACTTCCGCCGTAGGGCTTGCTGATTTAAGATCAACACCTGTTGGTTTGCAATACCCTGGTGTGGAGGTTCATGCCAATATATTTGAAGGTTTAATGCACCCAGAGCTACTTCCCTCTAGACCTAATTGGTCACAGGGAGCAAGCTTACTCATCATTGCATTAACGGGTTGCGTACTGTCGTTTTTTAGCCACGCTAAGAGCGCACGTTCTATTATTGTTTTGTCTCTTACAGTCACAAGTGTCGTTATATTTTTAAACGTTTATTTATGGTCAGTACAAAAAATTAGTTTACCTTTATTAATGCCTCTTTTACTCATCATTATATTAGCGGGTTATTACATCATTGTAGGCTCTATCGCTGAAATGAAACACAGCCGAAAAATAAAATCTATGTTTGACCAATACGTTCCTCCTGAGCGTATAAATCAAATGATACTGCAAGGTAAAAGTTTATCTCAAAAAAGTGAGCGAAAAAATATGACGGTGTTGTTTGCCGACATTCGTAGTTTCACTTCACTATCAGAAAGTATGTCGCCTCATCAGTTAAGTGAATATTTAAACGAATATCTTACAGCTATTACCAAAATCATATTTGATCATCACGGAACTATTGATAAGTACGTAGGCGATATGGTGATGGCATTTTGGAATGCCCCACTAAAAGATGAAAACCACGCTCGCCATGGTGTTGAAGCCGCAATGTCTATGATCAACGGGTTAACGAAAATAAATCAGTTATTTGCAGAAAACAACCAGCCTGCAATAAAAATAGGTATCGGTTTAAGTACTGGCGACATGAATGTAGGTGATATGGGTTCGGTTTATCGTAAAGCCTATACAGTTCTTGGTGATACTGTTAATTTAGGTGCTAGAGTAGAAAGCTTGACCAAATTTTATGGCGTAGCTATTCTTGTTACAGAAGAGACGATGAAAAAATGCCCTCATATTTCATTTCGTTTAATAGATAAAGTGCAAGTTGTTGGTAAAACAGCCGCTGTACAGTTGTTTGAACCTATAAACTTTACAGATAAGCTCGATGAAGAGCAGTTAAATGAAGTTAAAAAGTCGCAGCAGGCCATGACGCTTTTTTATAATAAAAACTGGCCACAAGCACTTAGCTTATTTAAAGAACTACGCAGTACGTCTGTATTTAGCCCCAACATTTATGCCATTTTTATTGAACGTATTAAGGGCACTGATTTGCAAACACTAGCTAAGGATTGGAATGGTGCCTTCAAACATACTCAAAAGTAGTAAACATATGCGACAGCACATTAAAGACAAAACAAATCTTCAGCACTTTATCGATATTAGTATTAGGCTAACAACAGAAAAAGACTCGTCTAAATTACTTGATGAAATACTGCAAGTTGTAATGTCGATAGCAAATTCTGATGCTGGCAGTATCTACTCCATTACCCCAAACAAACAACTCAAGTTTGAAACGGTAATAAATAAGTCATTAAATCTTTATTTAGGTGGCACGTTAGGGAGCCCTGTTGATTTCCCTAATATCGATCTTTTTATTGATGGCAAACCAAACGAAACCGCTATTGTTGCCCACTCTGCAAATTCTGGCGAAGTGATTAACATTCCTGACGTGTATGATGCCTTGCCTTTTGATATGAGCGCTGCACGAAAAATGGATGCACGCACGGGTTATCGTTCTGAGTCCATGCTAACAATTCCTTTAAAAGATCATGAAGATGACATTATTGGTGTTATCCAGCTTATAAATGTAAAAGATACGCAAAATAAAAACATTCCTTTTAGTGAAGAGCTCGTCACTCTAATTCGATCTTTTGCCTCTTTAGGCGCTATTTCGCTAACTAACTCAACACTAATTAAGGGAATGGAAGATCTCTTTTCGACCTTTGCTGAAACAATTGCGATGGCAATAGATGAAAAGTCTCCTCATACCGGTGGCCATTGTAAACGAGTGCCAGCACTCACGTTAATGCTAGCTGATGCCGTTAATGATATAAATAAAGGTCCTTTGGCTTCATTTTCGATGACTGAAGCTGACCGACATGAGCTTGATATAGCTGGCTGGTTACATGACTGTGGGAAAATAGCGACCCCCGATCACATCATGGAAAAGTCGACAAAACTAGAAACTATTTTTGATCGAATAAAATATGTAGATGCTAAATTTGAAATAATTAGCCGAGATTTAAAAATAGCGTATCAGCAAAAGATCATCTGTGCGATGAAGCTGCAAAAGCCTATCGAAGTTCAACAATTTGAACGCCTACTTGATACCGAGCTTAAACAGTTGGCATTAGACCGTGCATTATTACAGCGTGTTAATGTAGGGGGCGAGTTTTTAGGTGATGCAGAACTTGAGCACATTGAACGCATTGCAAACAAATACCAACTCGTTATTAATGATATTAATACACCATTGCTCTCAGCTGATGAAGTTGAAAACTTAACAATACGAAGAGGCACGCTAACCGAAGCCGAACGTGAAGTAATGAAGCGTCATATGGATGTAACTAAAAATATTTTAGATGCCCTGCCGTTTCCTAAACACTTAAGCAATGTTACTGAATATGCTTTAGGTCATCATGAAAAACTTGATGGTACTGGTTACCCAAGAGGTTTAACCAAAGAGCAAATGTCGGTGCCTGCAAGGTTAATGGCTATTACAGATATTTTTGAAGCGCTATCTGCAGTAGACAGACCCTACAAAAAAGCAAAACCGGTCAGTGAGTGTTTATTTATTTTAGGGTCAATGGTTGCTAAAAACCATCTTGATGGTGATATTTTTGCTATTTTTATTGAGTCAGAGGTTTATAAAAATTATATCAACGAGTATGCAGATCCAGAGCAGTTAGATGAGATAGATTTTGATAATTTACCCGGTTACACACCTATAAGTTAGCACCTATAAGCCATGCCTTTATTCAAAATGCGCTTGTTACAGTCTATAACTATTCAAACAAAAAAATGCCACCATACGGTGGCATTTACACACGGGGTTATTTCTACTTATAGAAATCCTTTTACTTTTTATTTGTTTCTTTATTTTGTTTTATTAACAAAAAATATGGCTCCAAAGGTAGCATTTAGTGCTTTGTGTAGCAACAGTAAAAGATAAAGTTCATATATCTGCCATATTAACGTCATAAAAAAGCGCGAAGTAAATTCGCGCTCATAAACTTAACGGGCGTTATATTTTAATACACACGTACTTTTCTTCTAAGTACTCATCAAGCCCTTGATGACCGCCTTCTCGACCCAAACCAGATTGCTTAACACCACCAAATGGCGCTACTGGGTTTGATATAACACCTTCATTTACGCCGACCATACCAAATTCAAGCCCTTCACTAACTCGGTAAATTTGCTTAATATTTTGGCTGTAAAAATAGGCTGCTAGGCCAAATGGTACATCGTTAGCAAGCGCAAGCACTTCACTTTCTTCATCAAAAGGAATAACCGTCAATACCGGACCAAATACCTCTTCGTGGTAAATATCCATGTCTGTAGTTACGTTGTTTACTATTAATGGATTTTGAAAACTGCCACCTAAGTCACTATTATCGCCAATCAGCGTCGCGCCCTTATCGAGTGCGTCTTGTACTAACTGCTGTACTTTCTCTTTGGCTTTAGGGTAAATAAGCGGACCAATATCAACATCGTCTTCAAAACCATTTGCCACTTTTAACGCTGCAACCTTAGGCGTGATTTTTGACAGTACTTTGTCGAGAATATTACGCTGTATAAAAATACGGTTTGCAGCAACACATGCCTGCCCACTGTTTCTAAATTTAGCCGCCATTAGCCCTTCAACAGCTTCATCTAAGTCGGCATTATCAAAAATAACAAAAGGTGCATTACCGCCAAGCTCCATCGAGGTGCGTTTAATTGTGTCAGCACATTGCGATAGCAACTGCTTACCAACACCGGTAGAACCGGTAAATGTAAACTTACGCACGATTTCTGAGTCAGTCAGCATTTTACCTACTGTTTTGGCATCTTGAGAAACCAGTACATTAAATGCACCTTTAACAAAACCGGCTTGATCAGCTAAGTAAGCAAGTGCGATAGCACAAAGTGGCGTGTGTTCAGAAGGTTTAAGTATAAAGCTACAGCCCGCAGCGTAAGCTGGCGCTACTTTACGAGTAACCATAGCAATAGGAAAGTTCCACGGCGTTATACCAGCTACAACACCGACAGGCTGCTTAAAGCTAGTTAAACGATGCGAGTCATCTGTTGGCGGAATTACATCTCCGTAACTACGTTTGGCTTCTTCTGCAAACCATTTGATAAAACCTGCACCGTAATCAATCTCACCAAGAGATTCTTTGAGTGGCTTGCCTTGCTCTTTGGTCATTAGCTCTGCAAGTGTTTGCTTGTGTTTTATTACTAGCTCATACCAGCGCATCAAGGTTTCGCTTCGCTCAGTGGCATTTGTCGTTTTTAACTTAACAAAAGCCCCTTGAGCTGCGTTTATTGCGCTATTTACACCCTGCTCGTCAATATCACTTACTTCAACAATACTTTTTTCGGTAGCGGGATCGTTAACACTAAAGCGCGTATCGGTTTTATAAAATTCGCCGTTAATAAATGAGTCAGAAAAAATAAGATTACTCAAAATAAACCTCCAAAATTACGTTTTCAGGTGTTAGCTTTTAATGCGTGGCATAGAGCCAAGGCTAACATTTTAGGATCTTTGCTCACGTGAGAAGCGCAGCTTCTATATTTATAACCTAGAGTTAAAACACATAACGCCAGCAAGCTTTGCTTGCCTGCAAAATAACTTACGAGCTTTGCTTGTCACGCCTACAATTCACAAACAAAAAAGCCGCTGTATCAAACAGCGGCTTTTAATATATACATCGTTAAAAACTAGTGCTCTTCATTAACGATATTGAGATTGTACTTAGGTATTTCAACCACTAGGTCTTCATCTCTTATAATTGCTTGGCAACCAAGGCGTGACTCAGGCTCTAAGCCCCATGCTTTATCTAGCATGTCGTCTTCTAGCTCATCACTTTCTTCAAGTGAGTCAAATCCTTCACGAATCACTAAGTGACACGTAGTACATGCACAAGACTTTTCACAAGCATGCGCAATGCTAATACCATTTTTAAGCGCAGCGTCGAGTACCGTTTGACCTGTAGGAGCTTCAATTGCAGCGCCGTCAGGACATAATTCAGGATGTGGAAGAAAAACAATTTGTGGCATTCTAATCTCTCTTAAATGTTGTCTACTGACTGCCCTGTAAGGGCCTTTTTAATTGATGCATCCATTCTACGCGATGCAAAGTCGCTACTCGCATTATCGACTTTTTCGATAGCTGCTTTAATTTCGCCAGGCTCTTGTGCATTTTCGCGCACTTTTACCAGTTCTGCAATTTCAGCGCGTAAGTTAGCTAGTTGCATATCGTCAAGTAATGCACCATCGGCTTCAAGTGATGCGTTAAGCGCTTCTATTACGCGCAACGCTTCTACTTGTTGCTCTTTAAGCATACGCGCTTGCATGTCGCCTTTAGCGTTGCTCATTGATTCTTTTAGCATGTTAGCTACTTGGTCATCAGATAAACCAAACGAAGGCTTAACTTGAATCTCAGCTTGTACACCTGTTGATTTTTCCATAGCTGAAACACTTAATAGGCCATCAGCATCAACTTTAAAGGTTACACGAATATGCGCAGCGCCTGCCGCCATTGGTGGAATACCTTTTAAGCTAAACTTAGCAAGCGATCGACAATCATCAACAAGCTCACGCTCACCTTGCAGCACATGTAATGACATGGCTGTTTGACCGTCTTTAAACGTTGTAAATTCTTGTGCGCGTGCTACCGGAATCGTTGTATTACGCGGAATGATTTTTTCAACCAAACCACCCATCGTTTCAAGGCCTAGCGATAACGGTAATACATCAAGCAATAACATGTCAGAATCGGGCTTATTGCCAATTAACACGTCGGCTTGAAGCGCGGCACCTAAGGCTACAACACGATCAGGATCGATTGAAGTTAGCGGCTCTTTATCAAAAAAGCTTTGTACTTGGCTACGTACCAATGGCATACGGGTTGAACCGCCTACCATAATAACTTGCAGCACTTCTTCATTTTCAATGCCAGCATCTTTTACAGCACGACGACACGAGCGCAGCGTTTTTTTAATTAGTGGCATAGCCATTTCATCAAACGTTTCGCGCGTTACTTCAACGGTGTATTTTTGATCGTCAAACTCAAGGCCCACGTTTACTTTAGCGTATTGGCTTAATGCTTCTTTACACGCTTTTGCTTTATTGATAAATAAACGTAAAACTGAAGGTGATAATGCTGACACACCTGTTTGCTGCTTAAAGTAATCAACAAGGAGCGAATCAAAGTCATCGCCGCCGAGGCTAGAGTCGCCACCGGTTGCCATTACTTCAAACACACCTTGGTGTAATCTAAGTACTGATATATCGAACGTACCACCGCCTAAATCATAAACAGCAATAATACCTTCTTGGCCAGAGTCTAAACCATAAGCGACTGCTGCTGCTGTTGGTTCATTTAATAAACGTAGTACGTTAATACCAGCAAGCTCTGCGGCATCTTTAGTACTTTGGCGCTGTGCGTCATCAAAGTACGCTGGTACTGTGATTACAGCCCCTAAAATTTCTTGGTTGCCAAAACTTTGCTCAGCTCGTGCTTTTAATGCAGCTAAAATATGGCTTGATGCTTTAATTGGACTAATTTTACCTGCCGCAGTTTCTATTGCTAGCGCACCATTGTGCTCACAAAATTCATACGGTAGTTGCCCATAACTTTGCTCTATTTCAGCCTGAGTTTTACCTAAAAAACGCTTAACCGAAATAAGTGTGTTAGCAGGGTCTTGCGTTGCTGCTTGTGCAGCTTCTGCGCCAACAGTAATACCGCCTGCTTGATAACGAACAACCGACGGTAACATAGCCGCGCCAAGATCATCAGTTAACGTGCGGGCTTCGCCGCTTTGCACTGTTGCAACTAATGAATTAGTTGTACCAAGGTCAATACCAATCGCTAGTTTATGTTCGTGTGGTGCCGCGCTTTGCCCCGGCTCAGCAATTTGCAATAATGCCATAATGCTCTTTAAACTCGTGTTGCTCGCTTTGCAGCAAGTAATTAATCGTCAAATAAACTGTCTTCGATACGCTCTAGTTCTTCACGTAACTTATAAACAAACTTCAGTTTACGAATATTATCTGCGGCAAGTTGATATTGCTGCTCATCATTACTTGCTAATTGCTCAGCAAGTTGTGCACTGTATTGCGCGTTTAATTGCTTAATTTGTTTTTCAAAATTTGCAATGGCGGTATCAGGATCGCTAGCTGATGTTAGCTCTTCAAGTTCTTCGCGAAGTTCCATTTGCTGCATTAAAAACATTGGATCTTGCAAGGTTTGCTGCTCTGCACGAATATCAACGCCTAGCTCGCTCAACATATATTCAGCACGTTTTACTGGGTGCTTTAATGTTTGTAGCGCATCGTTAATTTCGGCAGTACTTTGCACAGCCATTAACTTATCGCGGCTGCTCGCATTCGCGTGGCGATCGGGATGTACAGTACGCTGTAATTCCAAGTAGTGCTTGTTAACCGTTGCTAAATCAATATTGTAATCAACGGGGACTGCAAATAATTCAAAGTAACGCATAACTTCAACCAATAATATTCAGAAATAACAAAGCCCTACATTAACTGGCAGGGCTTATTTATACTACAAAGATATTTAAAGCTTAAACGGTAAAGCTTTCGCCACAACCACACTCATCTGCTTGATTCGGGTTATTAAATTTAAACCCTTCATTTAAGCCTTCTTTAGTGTAGTCGAGCTCTGTGCCATCAATGTAAACTAAGCTTTTAGCGTCAACAATTAATGTAACACCTTTAGCCGCAAAAGTTTCATCGTCTTCGTTTAAATCGTCAACAAACTCAAGTACATAAGCAAGACCTGAACAGCCCGTCGTTTTAATGCCAACGCGCAGGCCTAAACCTTTACCGCGGTTTGCTAAAAATGATTGTACGCGGTTTGCTGCCGCATCTGTCAATGTCACTGCCATGAGTTTCTCTTCTTACTTCGCTTGTTTGCTTTTGTAGTCTGCAATTGCTGCTTGAATTGCGTCTTCGGCTAAAATTGAACAGTGAATTTTCACTGGTGGCAACTCAAGCTCAGCACTGATATCAGTGTTTTTAATTGTCGCTGCTTCGTCTAGCGTTTTGCCTTTAACCCACTCTGTTACAAGTGAAGATGAAGCAATTGCGCTACCACAACCGTAGGTTTTGAATTTTGCATCTTCAATAACGCCAGTGGCAGATACTTTAATTTGCAGTTTCATTACGTCACCACATGCTGGTGCGCCTACCATACCCGTTGCCACTGACGGATCGTTCTTATCTAGAGTACCTACGTTACGTGGGTTTTCTACGTGGTCGATTACTTTATCACTATAAGCCATTATTCTATCCTCATTACCTGCTAGGGTATGTGCTCACACTATTAGTGGTGAGCCCATTCAACTGAATCTAAATCAATACCTTCTTGATGCATCTCCCAAAGTGGAGACATCTCACGTAGGCGACCGATAGAGTTTTTCATTAATTCGACGGTGTAATCAATCTCTTCTTCGGTAGTAAAGCGACCAATACTAAAACGAATTGAGCTATGTGCTAATTCGTCGTTACGGCCAAGTGCACGTAATACATAAGAAGGCTCTAAGCTTGCAGATGTACAGGCTGAACCTGACGATACTGCAATGTCTTTTACTGCCATAAGTAACGACTCACCTTCAACAAAGTTAAAGCTGATGTTTACAATACCCGGTACTGATTGGTCTTGTGTGCCGTTAAAGTATACTTCGTCCATATCAGCCATAATGCCGTCGATTAAACGATTACGTAAGGCGCTGATGTGTGCGTGATCTTTTTCGAAATCTTGCTTAGCAATTTTAAACGCAGTACCCATACCCACTAATTGGTGAGTTGCTAGTGTACCAGAGCGCATACCGCGTTCATGTCCGCCACCGTGCATTTGCGCTTCAAGGCGAGCACGTGGTTTACGACGAACGTAAAGTGCACCAACACCTTTAGGGCCATACACTTTATGTGCAGAGAACGACATAAAATCAACTTTAAGCTGTTGCACGTCGATTAATACTTTGCCCGCGCTTTGCGCTGCATCTACGTGGAACATAATTTTACGTTCGCGACACATTTCGCCAATAGTCGCGATATCTTGAATCACACCTAGCTCGTTATTAACGTGCATGATGCTTACAAGTACTGTGTCGTCACGCATTGTGTCTGCAAGTTTTTGTAAATCAAGTAGGCCGTTTTCTTCAACGTCCATATAAGTTACTTCAAAACCTTGGCGCTCAAGCTCACGACATGTGTCGATTACAGCTTTATGCTCAGTTTTAGCGGTAATAACGTGCTTACCTTTTTTCTTGTAAAACTGTGCTGCACCTTTAATAGCAAGGTTATTTGATTCTGTTGCACCCGATGTGAAAACAATTTCACGTGGGTCTGCATTAATTAAATCAGCAATATCTGTACGCGCTTGGTCAACAGCTTCTTCTGCTTGCCAACCAAAACGGTGTGAGCGTGACGCAGGATTACCAAACTTACCGTCCATTGTCAGGCACTGCATCATTTCTTTAGCAACACGTTCATCAACAGGCGTGGTCGCTGCGTAATCTAAATAAATCGGTAACTTCATTTCTCTCTCCGCTGCAGGTCAACCTTAAAGTTGACAGCTTACTTGAATGTTTTCCAACTGCTTAATTGCATTATTGATACTGTTATCTTGGCGCGATGCTATTTCTTTCACATCTGATTTTTCCACCAATTCAGCAAGGGTAATATTATTCAAAAATTCTTCTATGCGTGCGCTTAAGTCTGACCACAAATTATGTGTTAAACAACGCATACCACTCTGACAGCCGGTATCGGCACCTTGGCAACGTGTTGCATCGACCGATTCGTCTACGGCGCTAATAATATCGCCAACAGAGATAACGCCCGCTTCACGCCCTAGTAAATAACCACCACCAGGTCCACGAACAGAACTTACTAGGCCATTTTTACGTAAACGAGCAAATAATTGTTCAAGGTAAGACAAAGAAATTTCTTGTCTTTGTGAAATATCAGCAAGGGCTACAGGACCTACACCTGTGTGTAGTGCAACATCCAGCATAGCTGTAACGGCATATCTGCCTTTTGATGTTAACTTCATAACGCCCCCTGCACAAAAGAGTGCAAATTTTAATTACCAGAGTAAATTAGTCAAGTATTATCACTTGATAAAAATTTGATTTATAAACTCTTACTTTTTAAATAGTAGAGTTAACAAACTTTCAATACTTGACCTCTTTGGTCAAGTATTGCAGCCATTGTAATTACCTGAGTATTTTAGTCAAGTATTAGCTAGTTATTTACCCATTGGTTTTTATAACTAATAGCTATACCTAAGTTACTTAGGGATAGACTTATTAATTGAGGTGAGAATACCGCGTAAAATATTCATTTCGGCATCTTCAGGGTGAGCTCGGTTAAATAAACGACGTAATTTAGTCATAACTAAACCAGGGTGCTGTTTGATAATAAAGCCTGTTTTGAAAAGCGTCTCTTCAAGGTGCTCATAGAACAGCTCTGTTTGTTTTGAGCTTGGGTAAACAGCATCGTCTTCTTCAACCTTTTTAGGTTGTTGATTTAAAAACGCCATACGTGTTTCGTAACTAAGTGTTTGTACGGCCATAGCTAAATTAAGCGAGCTGTACTCTGGATTAGCAGGAATACATACGTGGTAATTACAAAGCTGTAATTCTTCATTAGTTAAGCCGCTGTTTTCACGACCAAATACTAGCGCTACAGGACCATTTACAGCTTCAGCAACGAGTTTTTCACCACATTCACGTGGTTCAACCATTGGCCACGAAAGCGTACGAGAACGCGCACTTGTGCCAATTGTTAATGTACAGTCAGCGATAGCTTCTTCAACAGTACCTACAATAACTGCATTGCCTAAAACATCAGTTGCGCCTGCAGCTAAAGCACTTGCTTGGCTGTCTATTTCACAAGCAGGATCAACTAAATAAAGCTTTGATAAACCCATGGTTTTCATGGCGCGAGCCGCCGAACCAATATTGCCCGAATGTGACGTGTTAACTAAAACAATGCGAATATCATCTAAGATCATTACTGTGCTACTTTGCTATGCCAAAAAATTGCGCAAATTCTAACATGAAAATGTAATAAGATCCTAGATTCAAAAGGCTAGATCCTAAGATCCAAGCCAATATAACGATTCTTACATGGGTAAATTCTAGGGATATACCACCAATTTGTTTTGATGTTTAAACCATTGCCGCCTTTACATAAACATCAAAACGGTTCTTTTTAGTTTTAATTTGCATACTTGGGGTTTTTTCGTTTAAGAATGGGGCGTAATCGGGGCGTTTTACAACGACACGCTTACTGGCAAGTGGATAGGCAAAATCAAGTAAGTCGTCAGCGTCGTTATCTGCACCAACTAGCTCTTGAAACACGCGCATTTCTTTTTTAACTAATGCTGATTTTTCGCGATGCGGGAACATAGGATCTAAATAAACAACATCAGGCATACTTTCGCATTGCTCAAGTAGAGTGTGGCTTGAACCAAATATTAGGCTCATGTTTTCTTTCATCCACACACCGATTTCAATATCGCTGTAGGCTCGTTTTAAACCATCGTATAAAAGGGCTGCAACAACCGGATGACGTTCATGTAATATGACTTTACACCCTAGCGAGGCAAGTACAAAGCCGTCTCGCCCAAGGCCAGCGGTAGCATCAAGTACAACAGGCGTTGCACCTTTGTTTAAGCCAACCGCTTTGGCAATAGCTTGCCCTTTACCACCACCAAACTTGCGCCTATGGGCGGCAGCACCGGTTACAAAATCAACATTAATTGCACCTAGTTTAGGCTCGTCGGTTTTAAATAGGCTTAACCCTTTATCATCGTAATGTAAGCTAAAGCCACTGCAATTTTGCGCCCATTGGGCTAAACCAAAGCGTGTTTCTAATTCATTTAAATAAGGACGTAACTCTTTAAAAGCACACTGAATAACCACAATAAACTCCGACGATAAAATACGCCTGTAGTATATCAACCGCTTTACTTTAAAGCACTAAAATAGCTCTATATCACTGTGATGATTAGTATTGACCTTTGCGGCTTCTGATTTAGTGCGTAAATTAGATATAAGTTCATTGCGGCTTTCGGCAACTTGTTTAAGCTGATATTTGATAAAGGCTAAATCGCTATTAGCCGATACAAATAACTGCATTGTTTGATCTAATTGAGATATATATAAGGTGAGATCTGCAGAATTTGCCTGTGTTTGCTGTTGCTTAACAGCGCAGTCAAGTTCATGTAACTGCTCTATAAATACTTTAGTAATTTTGTTTTGCTCTATATTTTGTGTAGTTAACTGCTTAACAATATCTTGAAGGGCTGTACTTATTTGAGCTGCCTGCTCATAACTGCTTTCGCTTCTTTCCATGGAAACAACCTTCTCGTTAGTTACTTCTAATATATGCGGGAACAGATCTTTGTAGCGCCCGTACAAAGCATCATTATCAACCGGCATATTTTTTATCAAAAGGGATACTTTGGGGTAATTAATAATAGTACTACTACCAATATCAACAAATCGTTGAGCTTGTCTGTGTTGCTCAAGCAGCTCTTGCTCTAACGGGCACACACCGCTTTGCTGACTATAAAAAACACCTTTTCCTTGATACCAAAACACCACCACAACATCTAAATTTAAAGGCGCAAAAAAGGTAAAAAAGTGCTCACTCAACGATTGAAAGTTATTAGCATGATAACTTTGTCCAACGTAGCGCATTATACGGCCCATATCGCCCGACTCTGTCATCGCTATTTCCGCTGTTTTATTCGCTTTTGCTATATCCAGTTTTAGTTTTGTGCATTTTTGCCTATATTCGTAAAGTACCTTTATTCGCGCTATTAACTCTTCTGCATTAAAAGGTTTTGTAATGTAATCAGATGCGCCAACGCTATAACCTTTTACACGATCGCTTAGCTCTATTTTGGATGAGAGAAACATAACGGGAATATCTTGAGTGCTTTCACTGTGCTTTATCGTTTTACATACGTCATAGCCTGACATACCTGGCATTTCAATATCGAGTAAAATAATATCAGGGTTATATTTATTGGTTAGCCTTAATCCTTCATCGCCATCTTTTGCATGAATTATTTTACAAAACCCTGCTAAAGACTCTTCAATTATATGATGAACATACTTGTCGTCATCAATTGCCAATACCAACTTTGCCATGCCTTAATCCATTTTAATAGGTGTGCTAAAAGCATAGTACGGTAGGATGAAATTACTAAAAATTATTAGATAATAATTTACAAACAATAAAAAAGCGCCATGTAGGCGCTTTAATTTGGTTTGTGCTAAATATTAGCTTTTTAAGCTGCAATACCGCTGTGGCGTAATAACGCGTCAACGTTAGGCTCACGACCACGGAACTTTTTAAATAATTCCATTGGCTCTTCACTGCCGCCTTTTTCTAAAATATTTTGCATGAAGGCTTGACCGGTTTGCGGGTTAAAAATACCTTCTTCTTCAAATTTAGAATAAGCATCAGCAGAGAGTACTTCAGCCCATTTATACGAGTAATAACCAGCGCTGTAACCGCCTGCAAAAATGTGGCTAAAGCCATGCTGAAAACGGTTAAACTCAGGAGGCTTAACGACCGAGGTACGGCTGCGTACGTCATCAAGTACTGCTTGAATTTGACACTCTTCACCTGCTTTATAATCATTGTGGATTTTAAAGTCGAATAACGAGAACTCAATTTGACGCAGCATTTGCATGCCTGAGTTGTAGTTTTTAGCCGCTAGTAGCTTATCAAGTAGCTCTTTAGGTAACGGCTCGCCCGTTTCATAATGGCCTGAAATAAAGCTCAGTGCTTCTTCTTCATAACACCAGTTTTCTAAAAACTGACTAGGAAGCTCTACCGCATCCCACGCCACGCCATTAATACCCGCAACAGGAGCAGCATCAACTTGTGTAAGCATGTGGTGAATACCATGACCAAACTCGTGGAATAAGGTTGTCACTTCGTCATGAGTAAACAATGCAGGTTTATCGCCAACTGCTTTATTAAAGTTACACACTAAATAAGCCACTGGAGTTTGTAGTTCGCCGTTAGCACGTACTTTACGACCCATACAGTCGTCCATCCACGCCCCGCCGCGTTTACGGTCGCGTGCATATAAATCGAGATAAAAACGTCCGCGTAGAGTATTGCTACTATCTACAATTTCAAAAAAACGTACATCTTTGTGATAAGTATCAAAGTCAGTAACTTCTTTTACGCTAATACCAAATAAGCGGTTAACGGTTTCGAATAAGCCACTTAATACTTTATTTGCTGGGAAGTAAGGACGCAGTACTTCATCTGAAATAGCGTACTTTTCTTGCTTAAGTTTTTCGCTGTAGTAACCAAAATCCCATGCCTGTAATTCAGAAATACCATGTTTTTGCTCAGCATAGGCTTTTAACTCTGCCACTTCTTGCTCTGCTTGTGGTTTTGATTTAGCCGCTAAATCTTCTAAAAACGAGAATACTTGCGCCGGTGTTTCGGCCATTTTAGTTGCCAGTGACTTTTCAGCGTAGCTGTTAAATCCTAGTAACTGTGCAAGTTCATGGCGAAGCGCAAGCTCCTCACTCATAATCTCTGAGTTATCAAATTCACCGGCATTAGGGCCTTGATCTGACGCGCGCGTAGAAAACGCGGTGTAAGTTTCTCTGCGGAGTTCGCGGTTATCTGCATAGGTCATAATTGGTAAATACGACGGAAAATCAAGGGTAAATACCCAACCGTCTAACTCTTTACTTTTTGCAGTATCAGCTGCAAGCGCTAAAGCAGATTCTGGCAAGCCAGCTAAGTCGCTTTCATCAGTAATATGTTTGTGCCAAGCAAGTGTGGCATCCATTACGTTGTTGCCAAACTTTGAGTTAAGTTCTGATAAACGCGCGCTAATCTCACCGTAGCTTTTTTGATCTTCTGCTGATAATGCAATACCCGATAATTTAAAGTCACGAAGCGCATTAGTAATTGTTTTTTGCTGTGCTGTAGTCAGCGTTTTAAATTCGTCGCTGTTATAAAGCGTATTATACGCGTTGTATAAACCTTGATGCTGACCTACAAATGTTGAATATTCAGATATTAACGGTAAGCACTGCTCGTAAGCTTCACGTAATTCGTCGTTATTCATTACTGAATTCAAATGCGATACAGGGGAGAACATGCGTGATAATTTATCGTCCGCTTCTTCAAGGGGTAATACTAAGTCATCCCACGTGTACGAGCCTTTCGCTAGCACGTCATCAATGGCTTTACGACAAAGCTCAATACCGTCTTTTAGTGCTGGTACTACGTACTCAGGCTTTATTTTTGAAAATGGTGGTAAGCCTTCAAGGCCAATTAGTGGGTTGCTCATAAATACTCTCTTTGCGTTAATGCATTACGTTTTAAATTGGGTCTAAAAGTAAAAAAACAACTCAGCCGCTTTTAAGTTGTTTAATTTTAATAAGGTTGCTCTAAAGCAAAACACAAATAACCCATTAATGAGTCGGCCACTTTATAACGTTCTAGTACCGTATCAACTAGGTTATTACTGCATATTTGCTTTTGAGTAAGTGGGCTAATGGCTATAAAGTCTTTTCGTTTGAGCTCATCTATTAAAGGATGATCTTTTTCAAAACCCCTTGGTAGGCGTTTTAGCGACTCTCCTGACATTTCAAAAATAGATTTAAATTGCTCATCATAAATTGCTTTTTTATAGCTATTTGGGTTTTCATCTATGCAGGTCCTAATTGCATTAAGCGCCTTTGATTCTGGTCGCCAAATACCAGCACCTACAAAACATTCGTCATTTGCTAAGTGAAAATAAAAACCAGGGGCGTGTACGTCTTTTCCCATAAAATGGCGAAATTGAATTCCTACATTAATTTTATATGGGGTTTTATCTTTACTAAAACGCGCGTCTTTATGGATTCTCATTAAACTACCGCCGACTTTTTTATCTGATGCGACAAAATGGCTAGAAACCTCAGCAAGTGGTGCTTGCATTTGCCTAATGAAATCTAAAGCGGGCTCTCTTACGTATTCCTCATACTGTGATTTATGGTCGTTAAACCAGTCTCTATTATTGTTTTGATCAAGCTGAGCAAGAAATTCGAATGTTTTTTTACTAAACATAGGTCACCTAAACACTCTTTATTTTTAAAACTTAATGTTATGCTAATGCGCATAAAACTCAACGCCTAAGGACATAAAATGACACAACACTTTGATTATATTGCAATCGGTGGTGGCAGTGGTGGTATTGCCTCTGCAAATAGAGCGGCAATGCGTGGCGCTAAAGTAGCACTTATAGAAGCAAAACACATGGGCGGCACGTGTGTAAACGTGGGCTGCGTACCTAAAAAAGTAATGTGGCACGGTGCTCAGGTTGCTGAAGCAATTAATTTATATGCCCCAGATTACGGCTTTAATGTTGAAGTTAAAGGCTTTGATTGGAGCAAGTTAGTAGAAAGCCGTGAAGCCTACATAGGCCGAATTCATAAAGGTTACGACAGTGGCCTTGCTAGCAATGGCGTTACTGTAATTAAAGGCTTTGCTAAATTTATAGATAATAAAACAGTTGAAGTAAACGGCGAGCACTACACAGCCGACCATATATTAATTGCAGTAGGTGGACGCCCAAGCATTCCGCATATTGAAGGTGCTGAACACGGTATCGATTCAAATGGCTTTTTTGAATTAAAAGAGCAACCTAAACGCGTTGCAGTAATAGGCGCAGGCTACATAGCCGTTGAGCTTGCTGGTGTATTACATGGTTTAGGTACTGAAACACATTTATTTGTTCGTAAGCATTCTCCACTTCGTAACTTTGACCCATACATAGTTGAAACACTTGTTGACGTTATGGCTGCTGAAGGCCCTACTCTTCATACAGAATCTGTACCTCATAAATTAGTTAAAGAAGATGATGGCTCTGTAACGCTACATTTAGATAATGGCAAAACTCATAACGTTGACCAAGTAATTTGGGCCATTGGCCGCCAGCCAACAACAAATGCAATTAATGTAGCTGCTGCCGGCGTAGAAGTTAACAGCGATGGTTTTGTTAAAGTTGATGAGTTTCAAAATACCACAGCTAAAAATGTATACGCGGTTGGCGATATTATCGAAAACGGTATTGAACTTACGCCTGTAGCAGTGAAAGCAGGGCGTACTTTATCAGAGCGTTTATTTAATAAAGAACTACCTGATGATTTAAAAATGGATTACAGCCTAGTTCCTACTGTTGTATTTAGTCACCCACCAATTGGTACTATTGGCCTTACTGAACAAGAAGCTATTTCTCAGTATGGCGAAGAAAACGTTAAGATTTACCAATCTGGCTTTACGGCTATGTACACAGCGGTAACTAAACATCGCCAGCCTTGTAAAATGAAGCTTGTATGTGCCGGCCCAGACGAAAAAGTAGTTGGCCTACATGGTATTGGTTTTGCGGTTGATGAAATGATTCAAGGTTTTGCAGTTGCCATGAAAATGGGCGCTACTAAAGCTGATTTTGATGCCGTTGTTGCGATTCACCCAACAGGTTCTGAAGAGTTTGTTACTATGCGCTAGGCGCTAAACTCTAAGCGCTCAATTATAAAAAGCCCTTGTTAAGTAATTAGTAAGGGCTTTTTAATGTTTGTTATATTTTGCACAACAAACCACTTAAAACGTCACATTACAAACATCCATTCAACATTAAAAGAACAACTAAGCCATTATTTTAACAGCAAAAATTTTAGACCGATAAAAAGATTAAAAGTTTAAATTTTGTTTTGGCTTTAAAGCATTTTAACGATTAGAATCCCGCGCATTTATAGTTTCTCTTGGTTATTTATGTTTTTACTGCGATCTTTTATTTATTTATTATGCCTAGCGGGTGTTGCTCATTTAATTCAACTTGAAGGCTTTGAGTTAAAACAGGATGCACTTTACAGTGAAGAAACTCTTACCGAACATATGCAAGATGTTTTAACTTTTTTAAGCTGTATTTTATTTTTTTACGCTTCGCGAATTAACTTTCAACTCAAAATACCGGCTGTATTACTAGCTGCATTATCGGCAATGATGTTTGTAAGAGAGTTTGATACCTACCTCGACTTATACTTTTTTGATGGCGCTTGGCAAAGTATCGTCTATTCAATTTTA
Source organism: Pseudoalteromonas sp. SR43-2 (assembly GCF_014163885.1). Taxonomy (NCBI): domain Bacteria; kingdom Pseudomonadati; phylum Pseudomonadota; class Gammaproteobacteria; order Alteromonadales; family Pseudoalteromonadaceae; genus Pseudoalteromonas; species Pseudoalteromonas sp. SR43-2. The sequence continues at coordinate 35,462 of NZ_JACJED010000008.1, forward strand.
GCTGGCGTGTTTGTTTATTTAATAACAAACAGAGGAAGTATTTTTAACGCTTTAAAAGCCTATAGCCTCACTCCTAGTTATGGAATTTGCTTATCAGGCATGGTTACTTTACTCGCATTTTCGCGAATGATGGGCAAAGGCGCATTTTGGCATTCAGTAATGGGTGATGACTATGTACGTGCGGTAAAAAACATTGTTGAAGAAGGTATAGAAACGCTTGGCTATACTTTGATTTTTATTTCAGCCATTGAGCTTGTACTCATATGCCGAAAAAGAATGGCTAAAAATCACAAGCATTGCACTGATCAAGTAACTCAATAACGTAGCTACATTTTTTATTGGTTACTTTTTTACACTAAATTTGCTAATTGGTTTAATAAATCAATATACTGAGCCTGTTTTTATCAACTCACATTTAATTGGATACCATGACTAAAGATATATTGCTGCATCCGTTTCTTCTTTCAATTGTAATGATCACAATTGCATTTGTACTAAAAGTGCTTGTTGATAAGCTTGCTAAAAGTCGCGCAGAAAAAAAAGAAAAAGACATCCGTTACATCGCACACAATATTAAGCACTTTGTTAATTTTGTAATGATGATATCGCTGCTATTTGTGTGGTCTACTGAAATTCAAAACTTTGCACTTTCTATTGCTGCTTTTGCCGTGGCGATTGTACTTGCAACGCGTGAGTTTATTCAGTGTGTAATAGGCTTTTTTTACCTCGTAACAACTCGCCCGTTTAGAGTGGGTGATTGGATACAAGTAGGTGATTACTTTGGTGAAGTAGCTGAAACGGATTGGATAAAAACAACCATGCATGAAATTGATATACATACTTATCAATTTTCTAGAAAAACCATATACATACCTAATAATAAGCTGATTACCAGCTCTATTAAAAACTTAAACTTTGTAAAACGCTTTGTTACACATCATTTTATTATTGTCCGAAGAGAGAGCTTTAACCCTTACCCTATTCACGACACACTCACTGAGCAAGCTAAACTGTACTGCGAAGAGTTTCAAGAAGTAGCAAGCCGTTATAATTCGATGATTGAGCGTAAACTTGATGCAAAAATATCTGGCCCAGAGCCGGTAATTCACTTTGGTACAACCGATTTAGGTGAATTTAAAGCAAGCTTTACCTTGTTTTGCCCGACAGAAAAAGCGCTTGAGATAGAGCACAAATTAACAGAGTGCTTTTTTGCGTTATGGTACAAAGAGGCTGAAAAAAATAAAGAAAGTGAAGGAGAGGCATAAACCTCGCCTACACAAAGTAAAAATACAAATCGTAGGTGCGAATTTATTTCGCGCTCTATTTCTAAGTCTGTATTTAAAAAGCGAGGTGTAAAACCTCACCTACCCAAAGTAAAAATACAAATCGTAAGTGCGAATTTATTTCGCGCTCTATTTCTAAGTCTGTATTTAAAAAGCGAGGTGTAAAACCTCACCTACAATAAACATCAAGCACGTAGGTGCGAATTCACTTCGCGCTTGAGTAATATTTAAGCTGTACCACCGACCGTTAACTGATCAATTTTAAGGCTTGGTTGGCCTACGCCTACCGGTACGCTTTGACCATCTTTACCACAAACACCAACACCTTTATCAAGTGCTAAGTCGTTACCAACCATAGATATTTGCTGCATTACTTCTGGTCCATTACCAATAAGCGTTGCGCCTTTAATTGGCTGGGTAATTTTACCATTTTCGATTAAATACGCTTCTGATGCGCTAAATACAAACTTACCTGAGGTTATATCAACTTGTCCGCCGCCAAAGTTAGGCGCGAATACCCCTTTTTTAACTGAGCTTATAATATCGGCTTGGCTGTGCTCACCACCTAACATGTAGGTGTTAGTCATGCGAGGCATTGGTAAATGTGCATAAGACTCACGACGTGCGTTACCGGTAGGATTTACACCCATTAAACGCGCGTTTAGCTTATCTTGCATATAGCCTTTTAAAATACCGTTTTCAATAAGTACGTTGTAAGCGGCTGGTGTGCCTTCATCATCCACATTAAGTGACCCACGGCGATCAGCCATAGTGCCATCATCAACAACAGTACACAGCTCTGATGCTACTTTTTGGCCCACTTTACCACTAAACGCAGACGCGCCTTTGCGGTTAAAGTCGCCTTCAAGTCCATGTCCTACTGCTTCGTGTAAAAGCACGCCAGGCCAACCATTACCAAGTACAACTTCCATCGTGCCGGCAGGTGCATCAATAGCTTCAAGGTTTACTTTAGCTTGGCGTACCGCTTCTTCTGCAAATTCCATCCAACGTGGTTTACCATCAACAAGCTCTTTAAAGTAACCATAATCTAAACGTGCACCACCACCTGCGCCACCGCGTTCACGGCGACCATTTTTTTCAAGCAGCACTGAGCAGTTTAAACGAATAAGCGGGCGAATATCGGTGGCAAACGTACCGTCACTAGCTGCGATTAATACTTCTTCGTATACCGCTGACATTGAGCTAATTACTTGCTCTGCATCGGGTGCTAGTTCACGAATATAGTTTTCAAGTTCGCGTAATAAACTCACCTTGTCGGTATCGCTCATACTCGAAATTGGCTGATGCGCTGCAAACTGCTCTTTAGCTTTAACATCACTAAATACTTTAATCGCTCTATCTTCGCCAGCATCTGCGATGCTACGAGCCGCTGTAGCCGCTTTATTAAGTGCTTCAAGATTTATTGCATCAGAGTAAGAAAAACCTGTTTTTTCGCCGCTTACAGCACGTACACCAACGCCACGTTCAACGTTATAAGAGCCTTCTTTAACTAAGCCGTCTTCAAGCACCCATGATTCGTGGTGGCTTGATTGAAAATATAAATCGGCGTAATCCACTTTATGCTGATGTATGTAAGCGAGCGTTTTTTCGAGCTCTTCTCTATTTAGCTGGCTGTCTTGTAGTAAATGCTGTTCAACCGAATTCATAATAAATGCTCTCTAAATCGTTGATGAGACTGCACGGGCATATCTCGTCTAATTTTTTGTAACTGGTCTAAATCTGCGTTGCAGCTTATAAAACCGGTGCCTGTTGGCAATTCACTCAGGGTATTGCCCCAAGGCGAAATAATAATACTGTGGCCATATGTTTGTCGGCCATTTTCATGTGTACCGTACTGAGCAGCTGCAACTACATAACATTGTGTTTCTATTGCGCGAGCTGCTAATAGCGGTTGCCAATGCGCTTGCCCTGTAGGGACTGTAAATGCACTGGGTACTAAAATAATATCGGCGCCTTGGCGTACTAGTTCGTTAAATAAGCCACTAAAGCGCAGATCATAACATACTGTTAAGCCAATTTTACCAAAGGGAGAATCAACAACCACTACATCGCTACCTGCTTGGGTAAAATCTGACTCTCGATAGCTACCTGTTTTATCATCAACGGTTACATCAAATAAATGTATTTTGTTATACGTTGCAACCAGCTCGCCTTGATTATTATATAAGTGCGATGCTGAGTAATACTTATGCTCGTTAAATGGCTCAGGCATTGTGCCTGCATTTAACCAAATATTATGGTGTTGGCACAATTTACTAAGTTGTAATTTGTATTGCTCAACTTGCTTAGCAACACGTAACGTATCGTTACCAGTTTTACTAAACACTAAAAAAGCCTCAGGCAAGCAAACAAGTAATGGCCTTGTGGCTGGCAGAGTTTTAAGTACGCGCTTTAAGCTTGCTATATTGTCATCAGGGTTTAGCCCTGAACACATTTGTAGGGCAACTATTGTGGGTGTGCTTATGCTTGCTGTTTTGTTCATTGCGTTACTGTTACTTGTGCATCTTTAAGTTTTAAATCGACTGATGCTTGTGGCTGATTTTGCGCAGCTTGAGGTAGTGTAACTTCACGACTTTTTCTGTCTAGTTCTTGAACAATAGGATCGTTCATTTTACCCGTTACTTTAAAATTGATCTCTGAGATGACGCGCGCAGAATGAATAACTTTATCAAGTGCTAAAGCAGCAAGCCCTGTTACTGGATTAACCATCCATGCCACTATAACCGGAATGCTTGAGGTTACTTGTGGCGCTACAGCAAGGTCGTAATCTATATCTAGCGTATTTAAATTTGCGTAGCCTTTAATAGTTAAATCGGCAGGCACACCATCCATTTTAGTATCTTTAGTGTAAGCGATACCGTTTTCTAACTGCATAGAGCCTTGCATGCTGTTATAAAAAAAGCCCTTTGAAAATACATCTCTAAAATCAAGTTTCAGTTTGCGTACGAGTGAATCAAGGCTCAACAGCGAAAATACGCGTGCACCACCATCACTTATTTCAGTTAAGTGACCTTCCCCTAAATCCCAAGCAACCTCACCACTTAAAGTTTTCACATCAAAATCATAAGGTGCTGCTTGCCAAGTAAGATCATAATTTAGATCAGCTTTAGAATCCTTAATTGCAGAGGTAATATCAAACTCGCCAAACAATGCGCCTATATTATCACTTTTAAGCTCACCACTTAGCGTTGTTAAACCATTTTGCCACTGCCCTTTAGTGCGCAGTACATGATCTCCTTTATCGATTACAAGTTCTGATATCGATAAGCGCTCGCCATCACCTAATAATGACGCACTCACTTTATCAAGCTGGTAGCGATCAATTTTGCAATCACTACATTCAAACTCAATGGCAGGTATTTTAGTAAGCCAGCTCAAGTCTTCCTCAGGAAGTACATCTGTTATTTCAATTAATTGCTCGCTAGGCTGTGCAAAATTAAGCCTTAAGTAATCGGCATTAATTCGTATAGGCTGGCTAGGCTGTGATGTAGGAATAAAAACCCCAGCTCTAAGTTCTTTAGCATTTAGCTTTAGGTATAAATCGTCTTTTGATGGTGCTAAACGCATTTCAAAATCATTAAAGATGATGTTACTCGCATCAAGCATACCTATATTTGCGACCACCTCATTAAGCGGTGGCATAATCCCTTTTGATTTTTTATCTGGGTTTGATTTACCTGCTTTAATTATTTGATCTATCAGATCAAACCAAGGCACTAATTCACTCTGCTCAAGATTTATATTTACGCTTAAGTCTTTTTGGTTTAATCCTAAGTCTTGTTTTCCGAGCACAAAATGGACATTACTAAACTGTGATTTTCCATTTTCTAAAATAGCATTAAAGTAAAACTGTTGATTAGCGTTTGCTGTAATGAGATTAGAAATATCATCACCTTGAACTACTGCATCAAGCGCCCACATTTGTTCGCTATTTTTATTATAAGGTGCGGGTAAGTTACTCGTTAAGCCAAGTAGTTCTGAGTTTACCTGTGCACGGTAATTAAAGCCTTGTTCGGTAAAATTAAGTACTAAACCAATATCAACATCGCTTTGCCCGCTTAAATAATTTTTTAATATACCTTGTCCACTGTCAATTAATGTATCGGCGTCAATTTTGGCGTTTATATCTATGTTTGCTTGGTAATTTTTAGCATCACTTTTGCTGCTGTAATTAATATTTAGCGGCATGCCCAACCACTTCGCAGTCGCATTTTTAAGTGTGATGTTGTCGTTTTTAAAATTAAGCTCGCCAGTTAAGTTTTTAAGCTCAATACCTGGCGTTGCTATAAATACTGGCAAGTCATTTAAATTAACTTTGCCGCTAACACTGGCTCCGCCTTTAAACTTAGAGCCTACTAAAAGCTCAATACTGGCATCGGCTTCGCCTTTGCCCTGTACAACTTTAAAAATTTCAGCAAGAGGTTTGGCAATAGGTGTCGCTGCAAAAAAGTCATGTAACTTTTCCATCTCTGCTTTTTTATCAATTTGCACAATAAGTTCATCAGCATTCATTAAATCTGCAATGCTCACCTGTACACTATTACCAATATCTAAATTAACCAACTTGCCTTGCTGGCTATATATGTCCATCCGCTCATTAGCAAAATGTAGCTGTACATTAGCATTAGTGACCGCAGGCCAATCAGGGTCAAACTCATAGGTTGCATTGTCTATTTGTGCTAATACATCAAACTGACCACTACCATCAGTAAATGGGAAACCAGAAAAAGGCCCTGCAAATAAGACCTGTGCTTTAGATACTTCTCCGCCTTTAATTGCACCATTTAAATAGCTAATAAGTTCAGGGCTCATCGCTTTTAATGGGAAGTAATGACCTGCAATATTGGCATCTGGAGCGAACGCTTCTGCGTAAAGATCTAATCGAGGATCATCTGTTAGGCTAATTTGTAATTCTGCAGCAAGAGTAACTTCATCATTATCAAACCAGATATTGTCACTACTTATATGCCAGCCATCATCTCGCTTAGCTAAATCTAGCTCTACATTTAGCTGATTATAATTTATGTCGTTACTAAAGCTTTCGCCTGTAACTAATGTGCCATTTTCACCAAATAAATTTATTCGACCACTACTTTGGGTAAGTAAACCATTTACTCTAAGTCCTTGCGCTGCTGGTACCGATCTTAATTCTTGCCAGCCAATATTGTTAGCCTCAAACCATAATTGCCATTGCTGTGCATTAGAAAAACTTAAATAAGCTTGATCTATTTGCCCACTAGGTTGGCGTTCTAAAAATGGTTCAAGTGCATTAAAATTACTTAGCCCGGCTAGGTTACTCAGTAATTCAAAATCAACTTGATGCAGCCACACTTTATTTTGCAGCCCTAGTTGGGCTTCAAACTCTAAACTTGGCCATGCTTTATCGTTACTATTAAATGTTAAACCGGTGCTTTTTAAGTGCCAGCTATTTTGTTCTGGATATAGATGGAATCCACCTTCACTCAAACTAACTTGGTGGCTTTGCTCTTCTCGCTGCCAGCGTACAAAGCTTGGTAACCACTGCATTTTCACATCGCTTACAAAACCTTTATCTAGTTTTAGCCATGCTTGTAAATTAATATCGCTATGCAGTTGTTGTTTTTGCGTATTTATATATTGCGCTAACCAGTTAGATACATCGACCTTATTAGCCTGCACATAGATGTCGCCCGCTACTTGCTCTAGAGTATCCCCGGTAAGTGCTATGCGCGCGTCAAAGTCTCCGACCGAAATACCCGGCAGTGCTAAGCTTCCACTACCAAGATGCTGCTCATCTTCATTTTGCCAAACAATGTTTTGAAGAAGTAATTTACGTTCTTTACCGTCTTCTAAAATAAAGTTAATACTGGAATTTTCTATTGCAAAATGACCCGTTTTACCCAAAAACAGTTCTTCAATTAGCTCTTTTTGCTCAAAAGAAACTTCGTCGTTGTCACCGGTTTTAAATAAGTTGGTGATATTTACACTGGTATGAAAACCATTAATAACAAAATAATTAGATCTAAGTTGCAGTGCTTTTAAGCTTTCCCATAGGTTTAGCTCTAAGCTGGTTTTAGCAATGGTGAGTGATATTGGTGCGGTTTCGTTATCTTTAAACGATAAATTTTCTAGCACTAATGCAGGACCACTGCCCTGCCAACTAGCTGATATTTCACCGATAGATAAGCTTATTTCAAACTTTTCGTGTAAATAGCTTTCTATGTCACCTTTGTATTCGTTTGCATACGGGAGGGTATATTTTAAAATTGAAACAATAACGGCCAGTAATACCAAAATTATGGCGCAGGTCTGCCATAACTTTCTAAAACAAAAAAAACAGACCGCTTTTGCTTTCATTACATCATTACCACATCAAACTGTTCTTGGCTGTATAAGCTCTCTGTTTGAATATTGACTTGCTTACCAATAAATAGTTCAAGCTCAGCAAGGTTATGATACTCATCGTTTAGTAGGGCCTCACTTACAGCAGGCGCTGCATACACCATAAACTTGTCCGCTGCGTATGCTCGGTTAACACGCACTATTTCACGTAGTATTTCGTAGCAAACCGTTTCAACTGTTTTTTGTGAACCACGACCGGAACATGCTGGGCATACATCACATAAAATATGCTCTAAGCTTTCGCGTGTACGTTTACGCGTCATTTCAACAAGGCCAAGCGCTGAAAGCCCGTTAATATTCGTTTTAGTGCGATCTTTTGCAAGGGCTGATTCAAGTGAATGAAGCACCCGCCTTTTATGATCCTCACTTACCATATCGATAAAGTCGATAATGATAATACCGCCTAAGTTACGCAGCCTGAGCTGGCGGGCAATTGCAGAGGTTGCTTCTACGTTGGTATTAAAAATCGTTTCTTCTAAATTACGATGCCCTACAAATGCGCCTGTATTAACATCAACAGTCGTCATTGCTTCTGTTTGGTCAATAATTATATAACCACCCGATTTTAGCGTAACTTTACGATGTAGTGCTTTTTGAATTTCGTTTTCAACGTCAAACAAGTCAAATATAGGCCGCTCGCCTGGATAGTATTCAAGCACTTGAGAAAGCTGTGGAACAAACTCTTCTGTAAATAACTTTAGTTCTTCATAGCTGAGTTTAGAGTCAACGCGAATGCGCTCCATATCTTCGCCTACGTAGTCACGCAGGGTTCTAAAGGCAAGGGTTAAATCTTCGTGTAGGATACTGGCTTTACTCGTTTTTCTACGACGTGATGTTATTTTTTCCCATAATTTCCTTAAAAAGCCAGCATCGTGTCGTAATTCAGCTTCGCTAGCACCTTCGGCAGCTGTACGTACGATAAAGCTGCCATTTTCATCGCCATATTCTGCGACTATTTTTTTAAGACGTGAGCGCTCTTCTTCAGTTTCAATACGCTGACTAACCCCTACATGGGTCGCATCAGGCATAAACACTAAATAGCGAGAAGGAATAGTTATATCAGTGGTGAGCCTTGCGCCTTTAGTGCCTAGCGGATCTTTTACCACTTGCACCATAATGTATTGGCCTTGACGAACTAACTCTCTAATATCTTGTACTTTTTTTATTGGTACGTCGTCTACGCCTTCAACAATAGAAGCACTATTTACAATATCGGATGCATGCAAAAATGCAGCCTTTTCAAGGCCGATATCAACAAAAGCAGCCTGCATCCCCGGAAGTACACGGCTTATTTTTCCTAAGTAAATATTGCCTACAATACCTAGATTACCGATTCGCTCTAGCTGTATTTCTTGCAGTACACCGTTTTCTATTAGGGCAACACGGCTTTCGCTCGGTGTGACATTGATCAGTAATTCTGTACTCATGTTACCTTCTTAAGAATGTTTTTAATAATTGTTCGGTTTCATATAAAGGTAAGCCTACAACAGAAAAATAGCTACCCGCAATGTGAGTTACAAAGCGGCCGCCTAAACCTTGGATACCGTAGCCACCGGCTTTATCTTGTGGCTCACCTGACTCCCAATAAGCATTAATTTCTTCATCTGTTAAGGTTTTAAAAGTAACATCTGTGCTTACAACACAGCTAAGCACATCATTTTGCGTCGCAAATGCAACTGCGGTAAGAACTTGATGCGTGTTACCCGATAGGCGTTTTAACGTGTGTGTAAAATCGTTTTTATCGCGAGGTTTACCCAATGACTCGTTATCTATAACAACCACGGTATCACTACCAAGTACAGGGCGATCGGTATATCCAAGCTCTACACCGCTTTGGGCTTTCAAGCGCGCTAAACGCTCAACAAGTGCTCTAGGTTGCTCGTTTGGAAGTGGGCTTTCATCTGCATCAACACTAAATTGTGTAAATTCGACACCTAATTGGCTTAATAACTCTTTACGACGGGGAGAGGCTGATGCCAAATATACTGCGGTAGTCATTACCTGATCCTAAAATGTCTGCGATATTTACGAAGTAGTAAAAAGACCCAAAACCAGCTAACCATTCCGGTTGCCACTGGCCATAAATACTGTGGATTAAAATAAACCCCTAACAAAAAGTGATTTAGCCAAAACTGCATTAAGTGATACAGCGTTAAAAATAAACCAATTAGTAAGCTTTGTTGCCAAAGCGAAAAGTTACGAATTTTTTGAAAGTTGCTCGCGGTTACAAAAATACATACCGAGAATGTAAGCGAGTTCACGCCCAGCGGTGAGCCAGACGCTAAATCGATTAATAAACCAACAACCCAAGCAGTACCAATATTTAAACGATGCGGTACTGCTAGCGACCAATACATAAGTACAAGTAAAACCCAGTCAGGTCTAAATGGCTCAAACGAAAATGGAAGTGGCATTAGTGCCATTATTAACGCAAAAAAGATGCTTAGCGCAATTAACAATGAATAACGGTTAATCATCGCTGATTTGCTCCTGTTGATTACGCCATAAAATAACCAGTAAGCGAATGCGATCTAGTTGCGCAATAGGTTCTGCAAAAACTTGTGCAAACGGTCGCCCTTCATCACGATTTATTTCGGTTACTACTGCCACCGGGTACCCTTCAGGAAATGTCCCCCCTAAACCCGATGTAACAAGTACATCGCCAATTCGCACATCTAAACTGTGTGGAACGTGAGAGAGCTTAACGACGTTAATTTTACCTATGCCTTCAACAACCGTTCGTACATCGTTACGAAGTATACGTACAGGTGTGGCATGTGTGGTGTCGGTCATTAGTAGCACGCGTGAAGTTGTTGAACCAACCTTTGTAAGCTGCCCTACTACACCCATTTCATCAATTACGGCTTGGCCTTCACTAAGCCCGTCAGTTGTACCACGGTTAATAACAACCTGATGACTATACGGGTTTGAATGTACAGAAAGTACTTGAGCAATAATTTTACGATTCGATTGCTTTGCAGATGAGCCTAATAAGGCGCGCAGTTTTTGATTTTCTCTGGCTAGAAATTGATACTGCTGAAGTTGCTCGCTTTGTAGCATTTGCTTTTTTTTCAGCGCTTCGTTTTCAGTAAGAAGTTGATCCCGCGTATGCAGGCTTTTAGCACTTAAGCTAAATAATTCGTAGGGTAAATTAGCAACATAGATTAGTGGGCTAACTAGAGTATTAAGGCTGGTACGAACAACGGTACCACCTTGCGTATATCTGTCTCCAACTATGAGTACGATACTCAAAAGCACTGCGACAAAAAGTCGCAGTTGCAAAGAGACTGTGCGTCCAAACATTAATTTCATTAGTCGTAACTAAAAACGTCACCACCATGAACATCGATCATTTCTAATGCTTTACCACCACCACGCGCAACACACGTAAGTGGATCATCAGCTACAACAACCGGAATACCCGTTTCTTCCATTAATAAACGGTCTAAATCTTTTAACAATGCACCACCGCCAGTAAGTACCATGCCGTGCGCAGAGATATCTGATGCCAGCTCAGGTGGTGATTGCTCAAGTGCAACCATTACTGCACTCACAATACCCATTAACGGCTCTTGTAGAGCTTCTAGGATTTCGTGTGAGTTAAGCGTGAATGAACGCGGAACACCTTCGGCAAGGTTACGACCGCGCACTTCAATTTCGATTGGCTCATCAGTTTTGAACGCAGAGCCAATTTGATGCTTAATATTTTCAGCTGTCGCTTCACCAATTAAGCTACCAAAGTTACGACGTACATAATTAATAATAGCTTCGTCAAACTTATCGCCACCAATACGAACAGATGATGAGTAAACAACACCGTTAAGTGAAATAATAGCCACTTCAGTTGTACCACCACCAATATCAACAACCATAGAACCTGTTGCTTCTGATACTGGTAAACCTGCGCCAATAGCTGCTGCCATTGGTTCTTCGATTAAGTAAACTTCACGAGCACCAGCACCCATTGCAGATTCACGTATTGCACGTTTTTCTACTTGAGTAGCACCACACGGCACACAAATTAGTACACGCGGACTTGGGCGCATAAAGTTATTGTTATGCACTTGCTTAATGAAGTGTTGTAACATTTTTTCAGTTACATAAAAATCAGCAATTACACCGTCTTTCATTGGACGGATTGCTTTAATATTTCCCGGTGTACGGCCTAGCATTTGTTTTGCTTCTGTACCTACAGATGCAACACTTTTAGGTCCACCAGCGCGTTCTTGGCGAATAGCAACAACAGAAGGTTCGTTTAATACAATACCTTCTTCTTTTACATAAATTAGGGTATTGGCTGTACCCAAGTCGATCGATAGATCGTTAGAAAAAATACCACGGAGTTTTTTAAACATGAGGCTGGATGACCTTTGAAATACGTTCTTATATTAGCTGCCTCACTTTAACATGCTCAACTATATGAGCAATATAAAGCGCAGCGCCTTTGTGAATTTGTGAAAAAAGGAAGCAAAGCTTCCTTAATTGAGTTTATCGTTCGCGAACTAAGCGAAAACCAATGTAGTTAGATCTAAAATCAGGCGCTAAAATTAAACGCGTAGATGCACGAGCAAGGCTTGGTGCAAAATTCCACGCTCCGCCTCTTACTGCTACATCAGACTCACCTGATTCTTTATCGGTCCATTCCCATACATTGCCTACGGTATCGTATAATCCAAATGCATTTGGAGAAAAAGAACCTACTGGTGATGCACGTCTATTTGACCATTCACTACCACACCAACCACAGTTAGCTAGGTTTTTACCAATTTCGTTACCCCAAGGGTATTCTGTTTCGGTTCCTGCACGTGCTGCGTATTCCCACTCAACTTCGTTAGGTAAACGAAATTGCTGTCCTGTTTGACCCGATAACCACTCAGCGTAAGCTTTTGCATCGTTATAAGTTAAACATACAGCAGGAAAGTCACTGCCTTGCTCAAAACCAGGATTACGCCAATTTAAATTTGCTTCCCATACTGGTTCGCCATTTAAATAATACGCACACCCTTTATTTTTTTCCGCTTGAGTTTTATAACCTGTATTTGCTACAAACTTTTCGTAGGCACCCACGGTTACTTCTTTACTTTGCATAGCGAAAGAATTTGCTATTACTTTTTCAATTACTGGACGTTCATTAGCTAAACCATTGCCGTTAATATCGCCCATTTTAAATTTGCCTGCAGGAATAACGACAACCGGCGTTTCAACGTTTGCATTTAATACATTAACGTTTTCACTAACCTGGCGTGTTGTTACTTCTGGTTGCTCTCGAGTATAGGTCGGTGCAGCAATCGACTTAGGCTTTTTTACTAAATTTGCATTAATTGTTTGCGCTTTATTCAAATCAACACGTGCTTGATAAGGTTTATAACCAAGTTTACGTATTTCAATGTTATGAATGCCCGGCGGTAAACGTGTGATCAAGCGTGTTGAGCCAAAGCTTACACCATCGATAAACACTTCATCGTCGTATACGTTTGATCGTAATGTTAGCTCTACTGATTGATCCTTCTTCTTATTAAGGATAGAAGGGTAATCTTTTTTCACCGATGCAGGTTTAACTGAATAATCACGTACTGGCTGCTCATTTAAACGAGAAACCGACACCGTGTTGCTATTATCCGCGCTATTACTGAATGTTAACTGACTATCAGTAAATGTATTGTTATACGCGGGTTGATAAGCAGCAGTAAGTGGCGTGCCGTACTCAGAACAATAACGGTTATCAATGCTTAATAAGCTACATAAACGGCTACTGTTTACTTCGCCGCGCATGGTTACGCTTAAGTTGACGTTGTAGTTACCTTGGCCGCTAAATGCACTGTTAACTACATGGCTACTTAATATTTGTACTTGAGCGCCCGCCAAATTACGTTTTGGCTCAACAATGCGCTCTTCTGTTAAGTTTGCAAATATTTGATCTACAAAGCGTTTAGTTGCTTTTTGTAGCCCCATTTGTTGACCGCGTTGCTCACACGCTGCTAGCGTTTCTGTTCGCTTACAGTTAATCGTATGGTTAACTTCAAGCGTGCCTTCACGTGTAAACTCGTTACGTAAACGCTCTACTCTGGCTGTAGTTAACTGCTCTTTTAAGCTCTCTAAAGTATTTAAAAGCGTATGTTTAGCAACACGAATTTGCTCTATATCTTTACGGTGGGATGCAATTGCCGCCAACTGCATAGAAATATCATCTTTGTTTTGCTTATGATCAATCACCGCTTTTTGATAGCGTGATTGAGCCGCACTAATATTAATAGTGGGATCGTCAATTAAACGACGGTACATTTCGTTCATCGCATCGAGCGCTTGGTTTTTTTCTTTATCTAGCTCTGTAGAACGAGAACGAAGTAGCTCTAGTTGATTTTGTAACTGACTTTCTTCTTTAAGATGTTTTTCAAGTATTCTTGTCGAGTTATCGTATTCTGTCTGTTTAACACTAATCTCTGACTCAATTCCAGTTACTGTAGCTGTGTCTTGTGCAAATGCACTACTAGCTAACAAACTAGCTGAAATTAACAGAGATAAAGGAGTAATTCGCATATATTCCAGTCCCAAAAAGCGGCAATTATTTGGTCGTTATTATTTTTTTATAATTAAAGCCTTATGCTATGTACTTGCAGCACAAAACACAAGCTTTGTTCAATTATTATCTTAGTTTACAACTATTCGCGTGTTTCACGCCAGTAAATAACCCGATCATTTCCTCTAAAGCGTCCAAATTGTAAAATAGTACGAGGATCAAGCTGTGTTTCATCCCCCTGCCAATCCCACTTTAACCAATCATAAGTATTATATTCTAAGGTAAATTCACCCAAACCATTTGGCTGCGCATAAATACCATTGTTTGCCGGATACACTCCCGCCTCTAACTGGCCAGATACACCTGTTCCATATTCGTAGGCTAATTGCGGGCTGTTAGGTGATATTTGAGTGATTTGGGTATGATCAAATACACTACAGTTATCTTCTGCGTTATTTACAAATCCACTGCCGTTGTAATACTGAGCCTGCATAGGAATAAGTAAAGGGTCGAGATCGGAGCCTGCGTTATTACCAAGTACTAAACGTCCAAATCTAAACTCTATTGGTAATGTATTTAGTCGTACACTATTACAGCTACCCGAACATGCTGTTTGTGTATTAGGTTTATCATTTGCATCAATGAGCGTTGCTCCTTCTATGTTAGAAAGCGTTGCCATTAAACTGACCATAGCGAACGGTCCGTCTGCTTGCCCTACACCTAATCTTTGAAGTGTGGTGTTTATTTGACTCATTTGCCATTGGCCGTCGCTTATATCTCCCCAGTTATTATTCCCTAGGTTTACTAAGCGGCTAGCAAAATTAGTTGCGGGTACATAGTTAGCTACTTCATTATTTTCGGCATTAATGACTACACTCGATTTATCAAAGCCCTCTTTATAATTAGCCATTAGCTCACCATTTTGATTTAGTGCTTGTACTGTAAAGCCGAGTTCAAAAGGTTGATCAAGGTAAGTTAAATTACTGCCGTATTGCGTGCATTGTGCGGCAGCTTGAACCCCCACTACCTGAAACTGCGAAGGTGCAAAACGACCAATATTATATAATTCACCTTTTACATCTCCCGCGCCAAAGTAATCGGCATCTTGCAGACCTGCTGTTAAATCAATTATGCCAACTTGGTCGTAATTATACTGCGATATAGATTCACTCAAACTGCCTGTGTCACTAAAGGCAACAGTGCTCATCGCTTCAAGCGTACCTTGAACGCCTGGCGTAGGCGCTTTAAGTAATGCCTCTACAAGTGGTTGCTCTGTAATAAAGTGCTTGGCAATGATGTTATTTGTTATATTGCTGTAGTTATCTGGGTAACCATCGTTGTTAGTGTCTTGCCCTGTTTGCCATTGCACCGCATTCATCTTTAAATCAAATGCTTCGCCAGTTAATCTAAATAAACTTCCATCAGCGTCTGTTGCATAACCATCACTTGCAACTTCCATCGCTAATCCGAATGGCTTTACAACATACTCATTTGAACTCCCCGTTAAATTTACTGATAAATTAGTGACTGGGTCTAAAATTAAATTGGTATTTACATTTAAACTCAACTTTCCTGCATCGGGATAATTTATAACAATCGGGGCTTTAGACTCACTATCAAAGTTAAGTATGAATGATTTAGAGGCTTGCTCTACCGCAAAGGTATTATTGTTATTACTAAGTGAAACCGTATCAGAGCAACTTGCACCAGCACTGCATGTATACGATAAATCTAAGCTTACATCGCCACCAGCGGGAAATGCAGCTTCGCATACGCCCGTAGTGGTATTTGTTTTTACCGCTTGAATAGATAGCGCTTTTGCATTAAATCCAGTATTTGAAGGCTTTGCTGATAACTGAGTTGGAATGGTAGTATTTCCATCTGTATCATTATTAAAAATAAATCCAGCATCAGAAAACGTAACTTTACAGCCGCTTAATCCAACATTATTACCTGCAATATAACAACGAAGAGGTGCAGAAGGCTCTGCAGTGTTGTATCCAAATGTAACACTGCCTGTGGTGCGTTTAGCAAATTCGACAACCGCTGATCCTGTAAAATTAATATTCTCCCCCGTAACCCAACTTTGCTGACCACTATTATCTGGAGAAAGGTTTAAACTAGACGGCTCAGCAAATAATAAATCGCAGGCATCATTAGCGCAGGCTGTGAGTGTCATTTCTTTAGCTTCACACGTTAGACCTTTGTTATCGCTTATTGTTAAACGATAATGATCTAGGGTTTCTGGTATATAAATGCCACAAAAACCAGGGATACTTTCGGGTACTGGTAGAGCGTCAAACGTTGAGCTCCCTTCGGTAATAATTTGAGTAGCCGATGTAATTGACCCCTGATACGTTACATTTTGTGCGATTCTTACCTCACCAGTGGCAACAATATAGGCCGCAATATTGGCATCGGCTGCAATAGCAATCGCACCATCCACATAAATAGCCAAGTACGCGCCGGTTTCGACCACTATACTTGTTTTACCTATATTCAAAAATGAAGTTGATAATAGTGAGGTTGTGTCTTTTAAAAATATACGTGTAGGCGCTGTTACTCTGTACTCTGTTTCCAGCATACTTAACTGCAACTCGTCGTAGTAATAATCGCCAGCTAAAGAAGTAGGTACGGGCCCTGTTGAGCTACCATCATTTGTAACCGTTGGCACCTGCGCCGCTTGATTTGGTTCTAAAGAGTTATAACCACCAGCAACACACGCCTGACCATTACACAAAGGAGGGCTCGTCAGCGCTGTAGAAATTAAGTTTGTAGTGGTGACAAACTGCGCATTACCATCTGTTATTTCTACTCCCTGAACTAACTGCACCTCACCATTGTTATAAGTAGAAATAGCGCCTGGGAATAACGTATCACAATCTAAAATATCACCGTTAAACACAAAGGTACTGGTCATGGCGAGTATTGATGCTTCCTCGTTTACGTGACGGCGCTCGTTATCGCCATCACGATCTTCGTCAACAACAAGTCCTAGCCTGTCAGTCCTTAGGTTACAGCTGCGTAGCCACCCGCCATCATCTTCTTGGCGTGAGTTTTTACTCGCTACAACTAACGGAGCCATACTAAAATTATTAGTAAAACTAAAGTAATTACAGCCATTGCTCCAGCCGTCAACTTCAAAGCCGGTAAAAAAGGTTTCCCACGATACCTCAACGCCATTATCGTCAGAAAATGTGCGATTACTTCCAGGCTCTACAGCCATATAAGCAACAGTTTCGGTTTTTATAACCCCAAGTGCTGTTTCAGATGCTTCTAAAGCAATATTAACGCCGCTGGCAGATAGAGAATTACTTTCTACTGCAACTGTTAAAAATGGTATTAATGCTTGCGTTGGTGGATTGCTGTCTATGCTATTGAGTGTTTGTAATGAATGGAAAAAGTTTGGCCTTTGAGTAAATGGCTGAGCAAATGTCAGTGATTTATATCCCTTAGGTGTTAGTGGAGCAAAGCCAGACTTAGAGCCATACTGTAATTCGAGTAATAAGTCTGTACTACCCACTTCCATAATTGTCCCATCAGGAAATTGATGCACACCATACTCAACAGCTAAATAGTGCGCCCCCATACTAATATGCCCACCATCCTCTCCTGAAGGTTCAAGCGGTAAGGCCTCAAAGCTAGTTGTGGTTATATTACGTATTCTTATTATTGCAGGGTTTCCGCCTTGGTTTGTTGAGAGCATAAAGACAGCAGGAGGCGTTATATATTGCTGTTGAAAATTAACTTTTGTCCAAACAGGCGATGTATATGTATCTTGCAGTTCTATATAACGGCCTTCGATTTTTGGAGGCACAGCATTTGCGTAATTACAAAGTAACACGAAGCTAAAAAATATAGTGACCAATGCATTTTTCATCATGGTAAGGTTTTAGCCTCCACACTGAGCGTTCTTTGTGTTTGCCAATAATCCTTTCTGCAGCTACTCCCTGCAAGGCAATCAATTGCGGCGCACGTTGCACTGCTTTGTAAGTAATATATATTTACAAGCCCGTTTGTTGTACTGCTATCTGGTAGGTCTATATATTCATTGCAACTTACCACTACTTTACAATTAGCTAAATATGCAGTTTGAAAGGTTAAATTAGTTGTAACTGATGTACAGCTTTTAACTGAGCTATTTATTGGAAATAGTTGTGTTAAGCCACTTTCTAATCCACTTTGCGCCGCCATAAAAGCGCGAGCGCCGTAATACTCAATGGTATTTTGTTGAGATGCACCAGAAAGCACTTTAACTAATGCTAATCCTAGTGCTAATAAAGCAACAATAATGACTAAAGAAACTATTATTAAGTTTCCTTTTTGCTTACTGGGTAAGGCTTTTCCGTGAGGATTTTTTTTAAGGTACATTAGGAATATGTACCTCATGGTTAAAGCTCATTACTTCAGTATCGTTAAATTGCATTTGCGCATTCACATTAAGCACTGCGTTTCTTTGTAGGGAGAGCGCATCAAGAGTAAAAAATGAATCGCTCGCTAAATTGTTAGCAATATAAATACCTAATAAATCACGTTTAACACCACTGCTTATTTGTAAGCTCACGGCATCTAATTGATTAACAGTAAAACCGTAATTGGTATATCTATATAAATACTGCCCTTCAACGCAAAAACTTACAGGTTGAGAGAGTAAATAAAGGCGCTTACTTGGCGACTCTTGGGCAAACGCTTTACTAAATTGCCATTCATCAATTGCACTAGTGGTGGAGCTATTAAATGCTGATAGTTTTAAACGCTTATTATTATTCTCATCGTATATATCAGCGCTGCTTAACGGGTAAGTTGTTGCCCAATCTCCAACTTGCGGCTGCGTTAAATTATTAAGTTCAAAATCAACAGCGCTAACATTAAAAGGCGCTACGGTTGGTAAGTAATTTGTATAGTGAGTGGCCGATAAAAACGGCGTAAATTCTAAGCACTGCTGAGCACCACATGCTCCGCTAGTACTGTTATCGCAAGAAAGCCTTAATGAATTTGGCGTGGCGTGGCGAAGTTCTTTACTAAGTCGCGTTATTAAAAAGCGGGCCTGGGCTACAGCTTCTTGGCGTTCAGCCCCTTGCGAATAAATACTGACTCCAGCACCAATAAACGAAAATGCACTTACGGCTAAAATACCAATAATAACCATAACAAGTAATAGCTCTATAAGGGTAAATGCATTTTGATATTTGGCTCTTTGCATTAGTAATTCCCTTTATATGCACTAAATCCGTAAACTTCGCCTAAGGGTGATGTTACTTCTATAGTAATACGCTTAAAGGTTGTGCCATCGTTAATGGTCAATTCGTTAAAGTCGCTATCGTACTGGACTGTAATAACTAAGTTAAAGTCACTGTATTGGCTTAACACCTCACCTAGGCTATTAGTAATAGGCTGGTTAGACAGTGCAATATAGTCATCTACATCGTTATAACTGGTTCTGGTTTCTGAGTTATCTATTCCTAAGTCAGCAGGTGCGGTACAAGCCTCAGCACCTATAGATATTTCGCCACACCGCTTAAAAGGTGCGCTTCTGTCGCTGTGTTCATCAAATGATTTACTTTGAATTTCGTTCATTAGTGATTGACCAAATTCAGAGGCTCTTAAAGCCACAATCGGCTCTGCACTTTTTTTGGCTTGTGGGGCAATTAAAGCTGTAATAATACTCAATGCAATCGCAAACATGACTATGCCAATAATAAGCTCAATTAAAGTAAAGCCTTTTACTTTAAGGGCACGCATATATTAGCCCTTCACCACTTATGCATACGCCAGCTAATCCAACGTCTATTCGACACTGCGTAGTACAAGTTTGATTTGATTTACCTAAAGCATCAAAACTAATTTGGGTAAAAATGTTCGCGTTACTATCTAAAGCACTAAATGTTATATCACTTCTTTGTGTGTCTATTTGTACCACTAAATGATCGGTGTTGTTTACATCAGCGCCACCGTTACATGTATCAGGTGTGGGGGGAGCAATAAGTGTGGAGGTTATATAAAGGGTATGGCAACTTGTTGTTGCTGTATTTTGCATTGCACGTAGCTGCACTGTCCTAAGTGCATTTAAAGTACGGTCTCGATACGAATAGGCGTCTTCTGTTGAGCTGCCCAGAAATTTGGGAACTGCCGTTACCGACAGTATTCCCAATATCACTAGAGTAATAATTAACTCAATGAGTGTGAAGCCACGCAATCGTTGCTTACTACTGCTTTTCATTTATATAAATTAACAATCGTCCGTGAAAAGTTCAACCTTAGGTGGTGTTATTTTCACTGGTCCAGTAGATGCCGTTGCTTCAGTGTACTCAATACGACATTCATCATCTGTAGCTGAGTCCCCTGTTGCAGTGTAACTATTAGGGTAAATAGTAACTTTTGGTACACTACCAGCATTAGTCGGGCCGTTAGTACCATTAGCCGTTACTACAAGGTTAAAGTCTGCCAAATCAGCTCCAGTACCATCGAAATCCACATCCAAAAATGCTTCAAATGCAGCCTCTGTTGCAGCTGGATAGCCATACACAATAGCAACATTTCCTGTATCAACTGCAACAATTTCTGTGTCTTCCTTTTGCGTGCTAGCAATAATAGCCTTACCATTCACAATATTCATACCACTGCGAATAGAGCCTTGTAAGCCTTCAAGTGTTGAAGCATTTGCATCACCTTGCAAGTTTAAAAAACGAGGTGCTGCAGTAACAGCTAAAATGCCCAAAATAACAATTACGATGATCAATTCAACAAGTGTAAAACCTGCTTGTTTATTTATTGGTAAACTTTTTAACGATTGCGTTTTCATAAATAAGCCTCTTTTTAATTACTTAGTTTTTAAATATTTTTACTTTGCCTGTTTTAGCAAAGTATGAAAAACCTGTTAGACCTGATATTTCCCCCGTATTGGTAGGTATACTTTTAACATCAATGGTGTGAGTTAAATAATAGACGCATTGCGTATTTTCTGCATTGTACCTAACTAAAAAACTTACACTTTTTATTATCGATAATTCATTACTTAACGTACTACTGGGTGCATCTTGTAAAATTATATTTAAAACTTGGCGGCATTTATTCGCATTTATAACTTCTGCACGAGTATCTTTTTTTTCTGTTTCATCGCTTGTTGGTGTACCTAACGTCCCATCAACACCAACTATTACCCCTGCATAGTTAACAAATGTTTTGTTTGACCTGCTGTTTGGCCTACCTTCTAACTCCCATTGTCCTCTAACCATGCCAACAGCTGATGAAAAACTACCTGCAATAGCGTCAACGCTTGCATTATGCGCTTGATTTTTAATACCTATATATTGAGGTATAGCAAAGCTCAAAATGACTGCCAGTAAAATAACAACAATAACTAACTCAAATAATGAGAAACCTTTTGAGAAAGTTATTGTTGTGTTCACTTTAATTCCCTTTGATTGCCGACATCATGTTCCACATAGGCATAAAAATACCCAATGCTAAAATCAGCACCATAATGGCAACAAACACAGTTAAAATAGGTTCTATTTTTGCGGTTAAACTTCGTAAGTCATAATCAACTTCACGCTCATAATAATCAGCAGCTTCTTGAAGTAGCTCATCAACCCGGCCCGTTTCTTCACCTACCGCCACCATCTGTAATACAAGCTGAGAAAACAGCTCAGAACTTTTTGAGGCCCTAAGCAAACTATCGCCCTTTTCTATATCTTGGCGCATAGTAATAATCGCTTTTTCCATATAGCTGTTATCTACGGCATGCGCTGTTAGTGATAAACCAGTGGTCATAGGCACACCGGAGCGCAATACCATAGCTAAACTTTGACTGTAGCGCGCAAGCAATGTCCGTTTTAAAATATCCCCAATAAATGGAATTTTTAATTTATATTGATCCCACTTAAAGCGTCCAGGCTCTGTATTTAAATAACGCCTCCAAGCAAAAACAGAACCAATACCCATTACCAACAATAACCACCAGTAGTTAACAAAAAAGCTGCTAGTGCCAATTAATATTTGCGTCATTAATGGCAATTCGGCATCAAATTTTTCGAACATACTGGCAAAGGTAGGAATAACAAAAATATTCAAAATAATCATAGCCGCTACTAGAGCCAAAATAACAAAAGTAGGGTAGCGCATAGCTGCTTTTATACGCTTTCGGGTTTCTTGTTCTTTCTCAAAATAAATAGCGAGTTGATAAAACGCATCTTCTAATCGTCCAGAGCCTTCACCAACCATTACCATTGATACTGTTAAACGGCTAAATACCTCGTTATGTATCGCCATTGCACTGGATAAGTCGCGGCCTTGTTCGAGCTGCTTGGTAACTTCTATTAGTACATTTTTAAATTTTTTATTTTGTGTTGTATCTGCCAACCCAACCATTGCTCGTATAATTGGTATACCTGCTTTTAATAGCGAATACATTTGCCTAGAAAACATAATCATGTCGTCTAGCGTTATTTTTTCGACAAATAAATTATCAAAAATTTTGATGTTATTTTTTGTTTCAACTAAAGAGATTGATATTGGTATAAATTGACGCTTCATTAAACTATCAGCTACGCCAGCTTGGTTACTCGCTTCTAATTGCCCTTTAACCAACATACCTTTGCTGTCTTTAGCTTTGTAGCTATATAGTTGCATCAATATCCCCTACTATTTCTGGGATATATTCAGCCACTTTAAATACTTCATCTAAAGAGGTAACACCTTGCTTGGCGTAGTTTAATGCCATTGTTGAGAGCGGCGAAAAATTCGCGCTATTTTTAGCGGCTTTTGCAAAACCTTGCGTGTCGTTAACTCGTAATGCATCCATCATTGCATCATCCATTTCGAGCAACTCAAAAATACCTACACGCCCTTTATAACCACTATGGTTACATGCTGTGCAACCTTGCCCTTTAGAGAATTGAGCTTCAGTAACATCTTCGCCTAAATATTTTAGCCAGCTTATTTCTTGATGATCTGGCAAGTACGGTACTCTACAGTCATTACATATTCGTCTTACTAATCGTTGGGCAATAATAGCGCGCAGTGAACTTGCCACTAAGTAAGCCGGTGCCCCCATATCAATTAGCCGCATAGCACTAGTGATTGCATCATTAGTATGTAGCGTTGATAACACAAGATGACCTGTTAAAGCGGCTCTTAACCCAATATCTACGGTTTCTTGGTCCCGCATTTCGCCAACCATTATAATGTCAGGATCTTGCCTTAAAGCGGTCCGTAAAATACTGGCAAAGCTCAGCCCTATTTTATTATTTATTTGTACCTGGTTAATACGACCGATACGATACTCAACAGGATCCTCTACTGTAATAATTTTACTTTCTTGTTGATTCAGCTCACTTAGTGCACCGTATAGTGTGGTTGTTTTACCCGAACCTGTTGGCCCGGTAACTAAAACCATGCCATGTGGACGTTTTATAATGCTGCGCACACGTTTTAATATGTGTACAGGCATACCCGTTTCATCTAACGATAGTAATCCTGCGGATTGGTCAAGCAGGCGCATTACAACTGACTCACCATGCTGAACCGGCATGGTAGATAAACGCACATCAATACTATGGCTGCGTACTTTTATATTAAACCGGCCATCTTGAGGGAGGCGTTTTTCAGATATATCTAATCCCGACATAAGCTTTAAACGTAACACTAATGCCGATGCTATTTTTACTTGGTTAAGAGTGTGCTCTTGTAATATGCCATCTACACGTTGACGAATGCGAAGCAAACCTTCATCTGGCTCAATGTGAATATCGGATGCACGAACTTGCACTGCATCCTCAAATATTGATTGCAGTAACTTTACAACGGTTGCATCTGATGTCTCATCACCTAAAGAATTTAAATCAAACTCTTCTACGTCTTGATATTCTTCATGAAGTTGTGCTGCAAAATTGGTAATTTCATCTGTACGGCGATACACGTTGTCAAACGCAGCCATAATTTGGCTTTCTTGAACAACAGCTAAATCTATTCGTTTAGGAGCAAGCATAGTCGCAAGTTGATCAAGGCTCCTTAAATCAGCAGGATCGCTCATCGCGAGCAAAACAGAGTCACCATTATCTTCAATTACTAATGCTCTGTAACGACGCGCATATACTTCAGATAAAAGCTTAGATACATCATGTGATATTTTTCGCTGTGATATATCTAAAAAAGGTACCTGTAATTGCTGCGCTAAAAAGCGTAATAGTTGTGGCTCACTAATAAGCTCAAGGCTAATAAGTGTCGAACCTAATTTACGACCTGTCGCTGCTTGAACATTTAATGCTTCACTTAGTTGCGCTTCGGTGATCATGTGTTCATGAACCAGTAAATCGCCTAAGCGCATTTTTAAACTAGGTCTCATACGGCCTCCTTTAGCGCAACTAAACGTTGTAATGCATGCTGAGTCATAACAGTATTTAATCCACCTAAATCTAGAGCTACTTTGTAAAGTTGTTTAGCATCCAGATATTCTCCCAGTGCATCTTTTGAGGTTGCAAGTGCAAGCCACCACTTGGCTTGACTAGGCTGAAGCTTTGTAAGATGTTTAAAGCTTTCAAGTGCTTTATGGTGCTTACTTGCACTTTGCGCGGCAGTCCCTTGCAGCACCCAAAAATCAAGATTCGCTTGAGGCTCAAATTCATCACTTAAAAGCAGCAATACCTCTTCATACTGTTGTTGCATAATAAGTATTTTGCTTAGCATTACACGCCATTCAAGCACACTAGGATTTTGGCGAATACCCGCTTGCAAAACCTGCTGTGCAGAATTTATATCTTGTTGTTTAAAGTAAGTTGCAGCCAGTAAGTTTCGAGCCTCAACATGTAAAGGCGATTGCGCTAAAATCACGTTTAAATCACTTATAGCTTCGTTGTATAAGCCAAACTGTATTGCCTGCTTAGCTGCCGCTAATTGCTCAACCAATAAAGCCTGTGGCGACTTAGCTTCTGCCACGCTTTTAAACATAGTATTTTGAGGCTTAGCTTTAGTCACTGGCGTAATTTTTGGCTTACTCACAGTAACTTCACTAGCGGTTAACTCTTTATTATTAGCTAGTGCAGAGCTTTGTTTAACCTCGGCAATTACAACCGGCTCAACTATTGGCTGAGAAACTAATAATGTAGCTTCACTCAACTTGGGTTCAGCTAAATCATTCACTTTTGGCTTTATTTGCTCAATAGGCATAACTGCCTTTACAGCTTCTTGCTCAACCATAGGTTCTGCAGGACTGTTTTCATCTTGGGAGTCAGATAAATTAGAGGTTATAACCGCGACCATTTTTTGCTTTGGTAACACAGCCTCACGTTGGGTCTCTTTTTTGTCGGCGATAGGTAAATACAGGTATGCTAAAAAAATGACACTTAGCATAATAAGTAAAATTACGGCTTTAAATACAATGTTTCTTACATCATATATTGGCTTTACGCTTACACCTTCTTGAATACTTACTTGCTTAGCTTCACGTTGCTCAATATTTTTAAGCATATTATTTATAACGCTCATAACCACTGCCTCCAAACCCATATGGCAGCAACAACTAAAACACTAAACATTAACGCGCTGTAACTCCAATATTGGCCTGTCCGGTATTTTGCGCAGTCTTCAGTATCTTTTATGGCAAGCTGAATATGGCGATTTGTTATTGTATTTAATCCTTCACCGTACGCTTGTAATAGTGCTTTGTGGCATAAAATATTAACTAATCTAGGAATACCACGGCTTGCTCTGGCAATCTTAAGCCCCATACTATTATTAAATAAAGGAGGCCGATTAAACCCTGCAATTTGTAAGCGATGATTAATATAATAAACAACCTCTGCGCCAGTCATCGCCCTTAATTTATACGAAAAACTGATACGCTGGCGTAACTGCCTTACTTTATTATTTGCCAGTTTTTCATCAAGTTCTGGTTGTCCAAATAGCACTACTTGAATCAGCTTTTCGCTTTCTGTTTCTAAGTTTGTAAATAATCTAAGCGCTTCTAGAGTCTCCCAGCTCAAGCATTGCGCTTCATCTATCAAAAGTACTACGCGCTCATTGTCTTCTTGTAAGTCGAGTAGATGATGATTTATAAGCTGCCCTAGTGCTTGTTGGTCCAATGCTTTATCTACATCCATGCCCAGCTCAATTGCAATCGCCCATCTAAGCTCTTCTGGGCTTAAATAAGAGTTAGGTAAATAGGCCACAATGTAATCTGGCTCAAGTTGATTTAATAACTTTCTACAAAGCAACGTTTTACCTGTCCCAACTTCACCGGTAACCTTAATAAACCCCTCCCCCATTTCAATGGCTGTTGTTAGCACTTGCATCGCTTCGTGGTGCGGCTCAAGTGCACAAAAAAATTGTGTGTTAGGGGTTAACGTGAAAGGCATTTCACTTAAATTAAAAAAGCTTAAATACATAGTTAGTTTTCATACCATGTTTTTAAAAGCTGACGGCTTTCACCTTGTTGTTTTTTCCAAGTGTCGGGCATAACAACGGTTGGTTTAATTAAGATAATCAGTTCTTTTTTCTCTTGGCGTTTACGAATACTTTTGAATAAATTGCCAAATAGCGGGATATCACCCAGCACCGGTGTTTTAGATTCTTCATCCTGAGTTGACGTTTGCATCAAGCCACCAATAACCACTATTTCGCCACTTTGAGCGCGAATAACGGTATCTGACTCTCGAATGTTGCTTTGCGCTAGAGGTAACTCAAAACGTTGATCGTCCAAAGTAATTACCTTTAGTTGCTCCTCTGTCTCAGTTACTGAAGGATGAACATGTAAAATGACTGAGCCATACTTATCAATCTGCGGCGTTACATCAAGCGCAATACCAGAAAAGAACGGTGTTAAATCTATCTCAGGCGAGGTGGTTGTAGCAGTACCTGTTACCGTTGTACTTGATACGTTAGTAACAAAATATTCGTCCTGCCCTACTTTTATAACTGCTTTTTGATTGTTTGTAGCCGTAACGCGAGGGTTAGATAACATTTGCACATCGCCTTGGGTTTCTAGCAAATTAATAACCCCATTAAAGTCACCTTTTTGAATGGTTAGCGATGACGCTCCGCCAATTGCAGCCGAAATACTATTACTAATTGTAGAACCCGCTGTTGTAGCAAACGAAATCCCACCTTCTAAACCACTGGCTATACGCTCCCAGTTAACTCCTTGTTGATACTCATCTTTTAAAGTTACTTCTATTATTTTTGCTTCTAGAATAACTTGGCGTTGCAGGTTTTCTTGGCTTTGACGTAAAAACTCTTTGAGCTGACTAATTTCACTGGGCAATGCATTTACTGTAACCAAACTAGCTTGTGGGCTTGCAACAACATAGCGCCCATCGCCTGCGCCAATTAAGGACTTAAGAGCAACTTCTAATTCTTGCCAAAAATCATTTTTATTAATTGTTTGGATTCGAGAACCATTTAAATCTAAGCTTTGGTTGTCACCACCAGAGCTACTATTTTGTTGGTTACCACTGCCTGAATTTGAACTACTCGATCCATTACCACTTTGTGCAAACTGACTAACCCCACCAGCAACAACACTCACTGTAGATTGACCATGACGTTGCATCATCAAATAATTTACAGGTATCGTTTCTGTGCGCATTTTGGCTGGTAATACTTGTACAATTCGCCCTTCATTTACAATATCTAAAGGGTACATACGCTTAATAACAGCAATGACTTCGTTAAACGTAACGCTTTTTAGGTTTAAACTAATTGTGCCATTTACTTCTGGGTGTACAGCAACACTAAAAGGAGTATCGTCTGTTAAGCCTGCAAAAAAAGCGCCTATTTCAACATCATTTGCAGCAACATCAAAACGCTTGATAGATAAATCATCACTTATCGTTTGCTCATTATTTATAGATGACAATAAGCTTTGTGTAAGTTCGCTTGGCATTTGTAGAGGCGCAATGACTTTAGGCTTTGTTGGTTTTTCTGCTAACTCTTGCTCTATATGAGTTTTAATCTCTTTACCTGGTTTAAAGCTATGGCAAGCCGTTAAAAACGTAGGCAACAAAAAGAGAACAAGCCACGGGTGAGATAAATTATTTTTTAATTTCATAGTCATATAATTCTAATTTTATTTGTTTATCATCATTTGCTAGCACAACGTGTTTTGAGTTAATGCTTAGCACCCGAAAATCATCTACAGCATCACCAACTCGATAAATATGGCCTGAAATAATGGCCTTAAATGCTGTACTGTTTTTAATAATAGATTGCAATTTAAGTTCTGTACTTTGCTTAACTGGACTATTGTTACTCACAAACATATTTGGCTGAGTCGGATCGCGAAGTTGCGCAAGCGCACTCGGCGCAATAATGTAAAGAGCCAAAGTACAAATACTATAACGCGATAAATTTTTCATTAGCGCTCACTGTAGCTATATGTAGGACGAGTTCAGCTTGAGGGTACTCTAGTACCTGATAACTAAACTCTTGTATTAATAACTTATTTTGATTGTTTTTTAATGCGGCTAAATATTTTTGTAAGCTAAAGTAGCTACCTTGCAAAGTAACTACCATCTGATGCTCAAAAAATAATGTTTGCGTATCATGTTCACCTAGTTTTTCTACATCGATAGCCCGTGCTGGTTTTACATTAAAGCTACTCACTTTTACGTCGCTACTATCTACAAGCAAATCTTTTAAAACGGCAGGTACATTTTTAGCAGCTACAAAGCCTTGGCTAAAACTATTAAGTTGATTATTTATTTCGGCTAATTCATCTCTGGTTTGTGCAATTTGGCCGCGTAAAACCTTAGTGTAGTCGTAGTTTAGTGCTTGGTTTAACATGGAGAGTTGCGCATTTATCTGCTGTAACTCTTGCAGCGTTGTATTGTGCTTTGAACGTATGTTGGCAACTTCATCTTGCTGTGGAAAAATAACGAACCAAAGACCGAGGTAAATCACTATAAACAAACCAACAAATAAGGTGGAATACTTCTCACGTTTTTGCAGCGATGCAAACTGAGCTTGGTATTTGACCCATAATGGCCAACCTTTATTTTTATTATTCTGGCTACTTGTTGTTTGGCTCATGGTTTATCGCCCTCATCACTAAGGTCTGTCGCTACATTAAATTCACTCACACCTGCTTGCGTAGATAACTCTAAAACTGAAAACTCTTTATCAATAAAAAATGGCGACTGTTTTAAATTATCAAACCAAATTGGTAAGAATTTTGATTGCGATGTTTGACCTTGAAGCGTCACACTTTGCCCTACAAACTTAATGTGGGTCAGCCAAATATTAGGTTCATGATACTTAGCTAAATCGTGCATTACCTGAGCGTAGTCGGTTGCAGACTGCTCTGAACTTTGCTCTAAATAGCTAAATATTTGCTGCTTGTGCAAAACCTCTTGCTGAAGTGTTTTTAGCTCATTAATAAAGAGTGTTTTATTTTGTTTCTCTGCTAACTGCTGTTTTACAACTTCTAACTGAGCTTTTCCTTGTTTGAGGTATTGCCTATTTTGTTCTAAATCAAGCTCACTAGAATATGTTTTATAACTGTAAAAAGCCCACGTGATTGCAATAATTAATAGCGCACCTAACCACAACGTGATCATTCCAGACAAAGGGACTGGGTCTCGCCGTACGCGTAAGGTTTTTTGATAAAAGTTAATCCGGGTTTTCATAGCACAGACTCAGGATCTGTTAATTGATAGGCTGCCCCAAGCGCATAATAAAAATTTGGCTCTAATTGCTGCGCTAATTCTAAGTTAGGCTCAAAATCTACAACTTTTACTTGTAAAAACTCTGCAAGCCCTGCTCTAAGAGTTAATGAAGATAAATCATCGCACTGTAACTGAATGCTGCGAATTGGTGGTTGCTTGAGCTGGCTTTCAAAAAAGTCCATAGAACGCTGAATTTCTAATCCTAACGCTTCTACCAATTCTTGATTTTGATCTTTATCAGAAATGCCTAAAAAACCATTTAATCGCCTAGCTAATACTAATTGCCCATCACGAATAATTAAGATTCGAGGTTCATGATTAGCATGTTGCACAATCAGCATATGCGCCTCTTTGTATGAGCCAAACAAGGTAACTAAAACCATTTCTTCAGATGTCATTGCACGCAAAACAGGTTTAGTTTGTTCAAAACTGTCTATAAACGGAAGTAGTTGCAGCTTATTCGTAATAAACACATTCATTTTGCTGCTTTGCATCGGTAATGTTATTGGATAATCGATAAAGTCAGCCACAATATTTTCAGGCGCTATATCAACTAAATCTTTTGTAGTCCAAGGGAGTGACTGAATGATTTCTTCGTCACTAAGGTTTGGTTTATCCATTTGCACTATTTGATAAAAGTAGTGCGGTATGACTAAATTAACGGCACAAATATCAGTAGAAACCTCATTTGTACAAGCAACAATTGCAGCGGTATAATCGGTTTGCTCAGACACATTTACACTGTGAGAACTGTGAACCATCCATTGGTCGCGTTGTTTTTTTAAACATACTGCGTTTACAGTATCTGCGTAAGCTGCAACACCAATAGCTGTATTAGGATCTAAACTACGATTTAACCAAGAAAACAGCTTTTCTTTCATATAGCTACTATTGTTAATTATGTATTAACCAAGTGTCGTACATTTTAATTATTTTGCCAAGTTGAAAACTAATAAATATGCATAAATCATTCAAAATAAAAGAAAATAACCATATTCAACAAATAGATACAACGTTTCTAAAAAAGAGAAATATTTATTTAGGTGTAAAACGTGATGATTTGCATCATCCGTTAATAAGTGGCAATAAATGGCGTAAATTAAAATATAATTTAGCGTACATGCAAAAGATAAATAAGACAGAACTTCTGACTTTTGGTGGTGCATTTTCAAACCATATTCACGCCTGCGCAGCTGCGGGAAAAGAATTTAATATAACAACTCATGCAATTATCCGCGGGCCAGAACTTGATAACAACAATCCGACAATTCAGTTTGCAAAACATTGTGGTATGAATCTACATGTTGTTAATCGTATAGAGTATCGAAAACGTCACGACACCGAATACCTTAATGCTCTGCAAGAGCGTTTTCCAAACGCTTATATCATCCCTGAAGGTGGCACAAATGAACATGCTTTATTAGGGTGTCAAGAGTTAGTACAAAGCTTACCCGAACATAACTACTTAGTTTGTCCTACAGGTAGTGGTGGCACGCTTGCTGGACTAATAGAAGGCAGTGCTTCAACAACACAAGTTATTGGTATAGCGGTATTAAAACAAGCTGAATATTTAAATGAAGAAATAAAAAAGCTGAGCGCTAAAGCTAATAACCAAACTAACTGGCAGTTACTCACAGAGTTTCATGATGGGGGTTATGGTAAGTTTTCACCTGAGTTATGGCAGTTTTGCCAAGATATGAGTCACACTTATAATCTGCCACTTGAGCCTATTTATAGCGGAAAAATGATGTATGCATTGTGGCAGCTTATTGAGCAAGATTATTTCCCACCTGGGAGTAAAATTATTGCTGTTCATACCGGCGGGCTTCAAGGCTTAAATGGGCTTAAATATAGAGGGTTAATTTAGACCTTAATTAAATACCGCTTGCGTAAACTCTTGGAGTGGCTCTGAAAAGTAAAAACCTTGAGCCCCTACCACTCCCAATTTGGTAAGCGTAAGTAGCTCTTTTTGAGTCTCTACGCCCACCGCGTATACGGGTAGATTTAAAAGACTAGCGGCTTCGACTATCTTTTTTATTTTCTTTTGATTTTGAATTTTTTCATTTAATAAATGAACCAGTTCGTAAGATAACTTAAGCCCACATACTTGGTTATAATCAACTAGCATGGCTACTTTCTCACTGCTTTTTACATTATCAATCACAATGTGTGAATGCCCTTTTTTAATAACATTAAGTGCATTAGTTATCGACTCTCTATGAGTAAAAAATTCTGCCTCACTTATTTCAAATTGTAATTTAGTATTTAACTTAAGCTCTGCCATTTGATTGGCTAACCACTCCCAAAATACAGTATTAAACCAATTTTTAGGGTGTAAATTTACACTAACTGTTAAAGCCGAAGACTCACTGAGCATTAGCTTTTTGACTTGTGTTATTACAGCTTTATCTAATATTAAAGCATCTTGATCACTATAAACCTGCTTAATAAAATAACGAGCGGCCAGTAAACCAAGTTGGCTATGCCTAACCCGAATAAGAGCTTCATGCTGCAGGATATCTCCACTAGAGAGTTCAAATACAGGCTGAAAGAATAATATAAACTTATTCTTTTTAATGTTTTCTATAACCTGTTTGCTAGAGAGGTGTTTTTCTTGGCAGTGATTTAACGTTAAACGATGGCAATGCTGTAATAGGCTGCTTTGTGATAGCGCGAGTGCTGATTTTGCTAACTTATAAACAGCCACTTGTTCAGCGCCTAATTGATAATCACACGCACCTATTTTAATATTTTTATGAGTAATATTTTTTTGATGATTTTGACATATTAAAAACACATTTTTATGAAGCTTTTCAACGTAGCTATTCAACTCGCTAATAGAAATATTTGGTAAGGTAACCGCTAAGTAATTAGAGTTTAGTACTTTTACCGACACACCTTTAAGTTCGGCTAATTTTTTAGTAATTAAGACTTTAAAATTGGCTTCTATATCCGTTTTTTTATTAAAGCTACAATCACACTCAATAAGTAAAAATAAGTTATGTGATGCAGTATTAACTCCATACAAAGAACTTAAATCACATTTTTTTGCCTGTTCGATTAGTTGAGTATTTTTATGCCTTTGTTGAATAATTTTAGTCGGCTGTATAACTGTATTTTTAAGCATTACTTTACGGTTTACTTTTAACAGGCTCCACCAGCGATAAGACCAATTAGCAGCGCCTAATATAATCAGATTTAAGAATATAAATAAGTAGCTTTGTGTTACCCACACTGGATAGTGATAAAGGCTCAAACTTAACGTTTTAAAAGTAAAAACTTCGCGTTCTAAATTGACTAAGTTCCTAAAGTGATCTGAAGAGTTTTGCACCTCTAACTTAAAGCCTTCATTTTTAGCTAATGCGACCAACACTTCATTATTTATAGAGGGAGATAAATTTAATTCATAAACACGCTTAACGAACTGCTGTCCAGAACCATGTGCTTTTTGATGTAATGCATCATTTAAAATGAAATTAAAACTAATAAGTATCACCAGAAACAGAACAAAAGAGATACCTTTGAAGTACTTTAAAAGCCAGAGTTTACTCTTTTGCATAGCCTGCCACTCGTTATATTAATAACTAAAGTGTTGTTCAATATCTATAGAAGCACAAGGTTGCAAACTAAGTTTAAACTTTTATTAATAGCACTAAACAAAAAACACTCAAATAAACGAGAGCTTACAAAAATAAACAGCTATGCCCTTTATTCTGTAAATAGATGAAAGCCATCGACAAAGCATTAAATCTCGTAACTCTTGTACTTTAGGGTGTGATTCATCTTCACTATCAGTTTGAGGTAAACCTTCAGGATTAAAAATTTTAACCTCAGCACCAAAATACGTTAATAAACGTGCACTCTCCTCTATTACCAACTTGCTATAAGAACGCGCTCTTAATGATCCATATAACAATAAAATTTTAGGTTTGTGCTCAGAAAAACTAACATTAAAATTTTTAGTGTATGGAACAACACTGTGTGTTTTATTTGTACTTGGTAACCCATTAACTTCTAACATTTATAACTCAACCTTTGCCAAGTGAATATACGAAAAATCGAACATATGAAATTTCACATATAAAACACGTTAGTCAAATTCTATTTTATAAATTTTTTTAAGTTATTAAAAAATCGGCTCAAGCGAATGGAAGGGATTGCGGTAGGCATTTGATAAAAATATTAAATTATATGTATAGCGCAACTATTTATTTAAACAGCGAATTATAGTTTCACGTAGTTTTTGCGTTTTAATGGGTTTTGCAACATGGGCATTCATGCCAATGGATAAGTATCGTGTAATATCATCTTTCATAACATTAGCTGTTAAGGCAATTATTGGAATATTTGCGATAGTTTCATCACTATCATTACGAATAATTTGAGTCGCCTCAACACCGTCCATGATAGGCATATGAATATCCATTAAAATTATATCAAACGGCTCTAATTTTACTGTTTGGATACACTCTAATCCATTATCAACTAAGTAAACCTGAGCGTCGCTATTTTCTAGTATGTTGGTAACTATGAGTCGATTGATTGAATTGTCTTCCACAACTAATACTCTAATACCCGCCAGCGACTGTTCACTCACAGCATTTACTTTAGGCACTTCATGAAAAGAGCCGACTACTCTACTTTTCACCTCCTCATACAAGACACTCGAATGAACAGGTTTTTGCAAAATTGTGTTTATATTTATTTTGTTAGCCACATCATTAAGTAAAACCTCATGATCCCTTGTAAGTACAATTATATTATTGCAAAGCTGGGGATTAATATTATAAATACGCGTTAAAAATGTTTCACTACTCATCGCTGGCATTATCCAATCGACAATAATGACTTTAAATTTTTCTTTATTCTGTTCAATAATATCAATAGCTTGCTTAGCAGACGAGCACGCAGTACATGCTAAACCCATAGCTGTAAGCTGATTTTCAATTACTTTAAGGTCCTCTTCATTATCATCTATAATTAATACATCAAACGGATCAGTAAAGATTAGGTTAGGCGTATCATCAATCAACGCTTGGTTGTTCAATTTAACTTCCACCGAAGCAACAAACTCACTACCCACACCTTGAGTGCTGTGTACCGTTATATCACCACCCATCAATTGGCATAAACGCTTACTAATTGTTAAACCTAACCCTGTACCACCAAACTTCCTAGTTGTAGAACTATCTGCCTGAGTAAATGATTCAAATAAATTGCTAAGATTATCCTCAGCAATGCCAATACCTGAGTCTTTAACTGTAAAATATAAGCAAACACTTTGCGGATCGTCTAATAACTTTCTTGACTCAATTAAAACCGATACAGTGCCGTGAGGGGTGAATTTAATTGCGTTAGAGCATAAATTTAACAGCACCTGATTTATTCGCACTACATCGCCGATTAAGTCCAGCTTAACTGTCTCATCAATGACAATATCAAATGTGACTCCTTTACTTTGGGCCAATTCATTGAAGGTTGCTTTGATATAATCAACAACCGAATTTACAGAAAAAGGAAATTCTTCAAGGTTAATGTTTCCAGACTCAATTTTTGAAAAGTCTAAAATATCGTTAATAACCACCAGAAGTTGATCTGAGGAGTATTTAATTTTATCTAAATAATACTCATACTCACCAGGTAAACCTTTTTCGAGCAAAATATTAGTCAAACCAATAATCCCACTCATAGGGGTTCTAATTTCATGACTCATATTTGCTAAAAACTCAGACTTAGCGGATGTCAGATGCTCAGCTTCCTCCTTGGCGTGCAAAAGCTCTTCAGTGCGCTCTTCAACGCGCGACTCTAATCTTTGCTTTTCTTCATCAAGCTCTTTTAAAAGTTGAATGCGGCGTTGGTTTAAAAATAAAACAAAAACTAAAAAACTGCTAAGAATAAAAATAATTGCAGTAGCGCTGTAAATTAATATTTTATTTTTCTCAAAGTAAGTTGGCTCGTAATAAGAGATAATTGACTCTTCTGGCAAGCTCTGCGGAGCAATGTTAAACTTACTTAATTGTCGCCAATCATATGAGTATGTACTAAGCCCTTCACCACTAATTTCATTTAAAGCTTTATTTTCATTATAAAAAACTATTGAATCGGCAATACGTTTACCTATTTTTTCACCCGACAATACATACCCACCAACAACACCTGAGCCTAATAGTACTTCCCAATAGCTAAACACTGGCGCCGGACTTTCTTTTGTTAATCGCTCTACTAGCTGATAAGGACTAAGTGATTTATTATCGTAACGCCTAAAAATGGGGGTAAATAAAATAATCGAATCCGCTGGGGCATTTCTTACTCTGGTGAGTAATTCTGGTAATGGAAGATCAAACCACTTTTCTACATTTAAATACGAAAAATCACGGTTAATAACCGGAAAGAGTCCTCGATGAAAGCTCATACCAATATCGTTTTTTGTATCTAAAATTACGATCAATTTTTTAGGTTTCATTAAATTAACAGCATTTGCTGTTGCTTGCGCGTAATCTAATTTAGCTTGGATCACAGCTCCGCTGGTCTTTTTTGGTAGATTAAACTGGGCGCCTGGCTCTAAGTATATTCGTGGAGCATTTATAAAAAAATCGTCTAATTGAGATAGTAACGTCGCTGCAGAAGGCGACTGAGTAACGATGATATCGATGTGCTTATTTTTATATTTTTGTTTGAGGTAGTCTTTCATTAACTGCTTTTGATTAACTTCATCAAAGCGATTTACATCCATATTTTCGACAAATAGTTCATAACTAAAAGAACGTTTTTTAAGCTCTGTACGCAGTCCAAGCTCAACACTTTTATACCAAGGCATATCTTGATTTGTTGAATTTATAAATAAAATATGAGTAACGTCTGAAGGAGTTTGAGCGTGTGAACTAGGGCTCAAGAATTGAAAAACAAGAAATAAAAATAAGATATTAGTTTTCATGTTTCTCATTGTGTAATCAGGGGAAAGTAGTTTAATGGTAAGTATTAACGATATATATATCAATTAAATACAAGATAAAATTTACTGCAATTTAACATTACCAACAAAACTATTTCACTTTACAGCCTAATGAGGTCTTGTATTGATAGTTTTTGGATTATCATCACAGCGCAATACGCATAAAAAACCCAGTACGAATACTGGGTTTAGAGTAAAAAGTGTAAAGAATCAATTATCTTTACACTGTAAAATTTGGAAAACTAAAATGGGATATCGTCATCAAAATCAATGGTTGGTTCCATTGGGTTTGATGCACCACCTTGCGGAGCACTTTGTGGTTTAGGAGCGAAACCACCTTGCTGCTGCGGTGCACTATTTTGTTGTGGTGCAAAGCCGCCTTGCGGCTGGTATTGATTACTTTGCTGCTGTGGTGCTGGAGCCGGTTTTGGCTGCGCTGCAGGTGCTGCTTGCTGTTGTGGAGCATAACCACCTTGTTGCTGGTTATTTTGGCCTTGATTATTTTGACCGTAACCACCGCTTTGTTGAGCACTTTGCGCTTGATTACCTTGGTAACCACCACCTTGTTGCCCACCTTGTGATTGATTACCTTGGTAACCACCACTTTGTTGATCGCCACCACGTGCGCCTAACATTTGCATTTGACCAGTAAAGCCATCTACAACTATTTCTGTAGTGTATTTTTCTTGGCCTTGTTGATCGGTCCACTTACGAGTTTGAAGTTTACCTTCAACATAAATTTGTGAACCTTTACGACAATATTCACCAACAATTTCAGCTAACTTGCCAAAAAATACAACACGGTGCCACTCAGTTTTATCAACCATTTGGCCAGTGTTCTTATCTTTATAGCTATCCGAAGTTGCTAGGGTAATATTTGCTACACCGTTACCGTTAGGCATATAACGAACTTCAGGATCTTGCCCTAAATTACCAACCAAAATTACTTTGTTCACACCGCGTGCCATGGAACCATCTCCTATAAATGTTAGATTAAACCAGCGACTTTACGCGCTTGGTCTAGGTCAAATTCTTTATCATTAATCTTTAAATAGCTGCGACTTTCATCGCGAACTACAGTTGCTTCTATTACACCTGGTAAAGCAACTAACTGAGAAGCAAGTACTTGAGCATGCTCTTCAGAATCTAATTTGGTCATTAAACTAATAACTTTACTTTTGGGTGGGACTTGCATTTTCCACGCAATAATAAGCCATATTAACCCAACAAGTGCCGCTGCCGCAAACACAGCTTGCGTCGTTGTAGTTTGTGCTACATAGCCACCTAACATACCGCCTAAAAAGGCGCCTAAAAACTGACTAGATGAGTAGCCTCCCATTGCTGAACCTTTTTGGCTTGCAGGTGCTATTCGCGATACAAGCGCAGGCATAGTGGCTTCTAAAAAGTTAAACGCCACAAAATAAAGCAGCATACACACAGCAATGCCTACTACACTATTAACCCATACCGACATTGCTAACATACTAATAGTTAACAAGGCTACCGAGCCAATAAATGCTTGTTTTTCTTTCTCTTTTTTAATGGCCACAATCATTATTGGTACCATTAATAAAAATGCTAAAAATAGCACTGGAATATACAAATACCAGTGATGGTCGGCAACTAAGCCATCTTTAATTAATTGACTCGGCAGTACCACAAAAATTGTGGTTAGCGTTAAATGCAATAACAATACACCTGCATTTAATCGTGCTAACTGAGGGTGTTTAATTAATTTTTTAATGTCGCTGAAGCTTGCTAATGTATCGCCTTTGGGCGCTTTATTTACCGCATTTGGCACTAGCATGGTCACTATAAATATACCAAAGACAGCTAAAATAGCAGTCAACCAAAATACACCTGCAATACCCCATGAAGCTGCAACAATTGGCCCAAGTAACATAGCAAAGGCAAAGCTCATTCCTATGCTCATACCAATAACGGCCATTACTTTTGGTCGTTGCTCATCGCGGCTTAAATCTGAAGCAAACGCGAGTAGCGCACTGGCTATTGCGCCCATACCTTGTAAAGCACGGCCTACGGTAACCATTTGGATAGAGTCAGCTAATGCAGCAACTACAGAGCCAATAGCAAATACAACTAAGCCACCAACAATAACCTTTTTACGACCAATCTTATCGGATAATCGACCCATAGGTATTTGTAGTAGAGCTTGCGTTAAACCATACGCACCAATGGCAAAACCAATCCAAATAGGCGAAAAACCTTCAAGCGATTGTCCATAAATAGCCAATACAGGCATCAGCATAAACAAGCCGAGCATTCTAAATGCAAACACACTCGCCAGTGATACAGCGGCGCGTTTTTCTCGTGAATTAAGTGAAGATGCGGTCATTATCTGCGTGATCTTACTCTATGAAAAATTGAGGTTGGGATTCTACCATAAGCTTGGCAATAATTAATCGCCTATAAGTAAGGATTTTTCATTGATCAAGGATTAATATTGCTTCGTATTATGCGATACTGAGTAAATAATTTTGGTAACAAACGAGATAGCATGGAAAACATTGAAGTCCGAGGCGCCCGAACGCACAATTTAAAAGACATCAGCCTAACCATCCCACGTGATAAATTAATAGTTATTACGGGTCTATCTGGTTCGGGGAAGTCATCACTTGCATTTGATACGCTTTATGCAGAAGGACAACGCCGATATGTTGAATCACTCTCTGCGTACGCAAGACAATTTTTATCGCTCATGGAAAAGCCTGATGTGGATCACATCGAAGGCCTCTCTCCTGCCATTTCTATTGAGCAAAAGTCAACGTCTCATAACCCGCGTTCAACCGTAGGTACTATTACCGAAATTTACGATTACTTACGACTTATGTTTGCCCGCGTTGGCGAACCACGATGTCCTACACATGATTTACCTCTTGCTGCGCAAACCGTTAGCCAAATGGTAGATACTGTTTTGGCTCTACCTGAGGGCAGTAAATTAATGCTGCTTGCGCCAATAGTAAAAGAGCGTAAAGGTGAGCATGTTAAGTTATTAGAACAGCTATCTAGCCAAGGTTATATTCGCGCCCGTATAGACGGTGAAGTATGTGACTTGTCTGATCCACCAACACTTGAGCTTCATAAAAAACATACAATAGAAGTTGTTGTAGACAGATTTAAAGTAAAAGATGGCTTACAACAACGCTTAGCAGAATCATTCGAAACTGCACTTGAAATGTCTAATGGCGTTGCACATGTAGCATACATGGACGATAGCAGCGCTGAAGAAATTCTATTTTCAGCAAATTTTGCCTGCCCTACTTGTGGCTATGCAATGACTGAACTTGAACCGCGTTTGTTTTCGTTTAATAACCCAGCTGGTGCTTGTCAAACCTGTGATGGCTTAGGTATTCGTCAATATTTTGATCCTAATCGCGTAGTGCATAACCCAGAGTTAAGCCTTGCTGGCGGTGCAATTAAAGGCTGGGATAAACGCAGCTTTTATTACTATCAAATGCTGCAAGCGGTTGCAGATCATTACAATTTTGATTTAGACGTGCCTTATCAAGATTTAGACAGCGAATCGAAAAAAATTATTTTAGATGGCTCTGGTAGCACTAAAATTGCGTTTAATTACCGTAACGACCGTGGCGATTTAATTACGCGTAACCATGAGTTTGAAGGCGTTTTAAATAACATGAATCGCCGCTACCGCGAGACCGAGTCAAACTCTGTACGCGAAGAACTTGCTAAATACCAAACAAGCCAAGCGTGTCCTAGCTGTCATGGCTCGCGCTTACGCGAAGAGTCTCGAAATGTATTTATTGGACAAACCAACTTACCTGCAATCACATGCATGAGTATTGGTGAAGCCATGGAATTTTTTGAAGGTTTAGAGTTAACCGGACAAAAAGGCCAAATAGCTGAAAAAATATTAAAAGAAATTCGCGACCGTTTATCGTTTTTAATTAACGTTGGCCTAAATTACTTATCACTTGAACGTAGTGCCGATACATTATCAGGTGGTGAGGCGCAGCGTATCCGCTTAGCCAGTCAAATTGGTGCCGGTCTTGTAGGTGTAATGTACGTACTAGATGAGCCATCTATTGGGCTGCATCAACGCGATAACGACCGTTTATTACAAACATTGGTCCATTTGCGCGACTTAGGTAACACCGTTATTGTGGTAGAGCACGATGAAGATGCTATTCGTGCTGCAGATCATATTATTGATATTGGCCCAGGTGCGGGTGTTCATGGTGGGCATATTATTGCTCAAGGTACGCGCGACGATATTTTAGCAAGTAAAGAGTCTGTTACGGGCCAATTTTTATCAGGCGTACGTAAAATAGAAATACCAAAAGAGCGTCACCCAACGAACGACAAATGGCTAGAGCTATTTGGCGCAACGGGTAATAACCTTAAAAATGTGGATTTAAAAATCCCATTTGGTTTAATGACCTGTGTGACAGGTGTATCTGGCTCGGGTAAATCAACGCTAATAAACGATACTTTATTTAAACTTGCTCATACAGAGCTAAATGGCGCAACCACTGCCGAAGCGGCACCGTATAAATCAATTAGCGGTTTAGATCATTTTGATAAAGTGATCGATATTGATCAAAGCCCAATTGGTCGTACTCCTCGTTCAAATCCGGCAACCTACACAGGTATATTTACCGGCATTCGTGAATTATTTGCAGGTACACAAGAAGCGCGCTCACGTGGCTACAAAGTAGGTCGCTTTAGCTTTAACGTTAAAGGCGGACGCTGTGAAGCGTGCCAAGGTGACGGCTTAATTAAAGTTGAAATGCACTTTTTACCTGATGTGTATGTACCGTGTGATGTGTGTAAGAGCAAACGCTATAACCGTGAAACGCTCGAAGTCCAATACAAAGGTAAAAACATACACCAAGTACTTGAGATGACTGTTGAAGACGCGCATGAGTATTTTGACAAAATACCGGCTATTGCCCGCAAGCTTAAAACCCTAATGGACGTTGGTTTATCGTATGTCCGCTTAGGTCAAGCCGCTACCACGCTTTCAGGTGGTGAAGCTCAGCGTGTAAAACTTGCCCGTGAGCTTTCTAAACGTGATACAGGTAAAACACTCTACATATTAGATGAGCCCACAACCGGCCTACATTTTGCCGATATTGAACAACTGCTTGTTGTATTACATCGCCTGCGCGATCACGGTAACACCATTGTGGTTATTGAGCACAACCTCGATGTAATTAAAACAGCAGATTGGGTGATCGATTTAGGACCTGAAGGCGGAGCTGGCGGTGGTGAAATACTCATTGCAGGTACGCCAGAAGAAGTAGCTGAGTGTGAGCGTTCACATACTGGGCATTACTTAAAACCTCTATTAAATAAATAGAGGTTCAGTTGTGACAAATTAATCGGCTTTGAGGTTATTTAACTGTCGAGATTGCACTTAATTAAAAATGGCGAGAAGATTCATTTCTCGCTATTTTTTGGCTCTAATTTTTCTTTTATCAACATAATACCAATCCGCAATAATACTTAATCATTTTGCGGGGCTAAACGTGTCGCTACCTGTGTTAAAAAATTCTCATTTGCGACTGCATGGATGCAGAAGGT
Source organism: Pseudoalteromonas sp. SR43-2 (assembly GCF_014163885.1). Lineage (NCBI taxonomy): Bacteria > Pseudomonadati > Pseudomonadota > Gammaproteobacteria > Alteromonadales > Pseudoalteromonadaceae > Pseudoalteromonas > Pseudoalteromonas sp. SR43-2. Next base: position 77,843 of record NZ_JACJED010000008.1, read on the forward strand.
AGAGCAATGCAGGAGCTATTGCCGAGAACAACTAAATAGCGAATTTTTTGCCTAGCTACCAACACGTTTTTCCAGCCTCAAAATAGCTTATTTAATTAAGCGAATTGGTATAACAATCGAAAATGTTATTAAAGAAAAACAACACACTGCTGCAAATTTAACCTTGAAAGATAAACAGACCCTAGTCATTCCAACTTATCTGTATTATTTGCATGTCTTTATATTTTGATTCTGTAAAGAAAATTTGATTGTTATCACTAATAAAAAATGCGACAGGTTTAAAATCCACGTGCACATCTTTTACTGTTTTATCTTCTAAATTAAGCCGAGCAACTCTTGAAATAGCATCAGAGTAGTAGAGGTAATTACCATTAATAGCAAAAAGTTGTGCTTGTCGCGCGTCTTTGGGTAATTCCCAACTCTGTTTATTTGATAGTTTAATTAACTGATTATTAGTAATTGCATAATTAGTACCGTCAGCGCCTGAAATTAATTTGTTGGCTTTAATATCCTCTAATATAGTTGTGTCTCGCGTTAATAAATTAAACTGAGCAAATAGGTTTTCTGAACCACTTCGCTCTAAATAAATTATACTTTCATTATCTTTAGACCATACATAGTTTAGTATTTTTCGCCCTTTAAACTCAGCTATGGTATAGAGTTTGTTCGACATAACGTCAAAAAATGCAATATCGCTATTAACTCTTAATAAAACACGATCTTGCTTACTCGATACTCTTAGCCCGCCAATAGCAAAGGTAGATTTCCCTTCATAAGTAAAGTTACTAAGTTGCTTTGTAAGTCCATTTTGAGATAACCACAACTGACTGCTGCCAGAGCGCTCGGATACAAAAATATGCGCTGGCCCTTTCTCATTAATGACTTCTACAATGTGGTAGTCGTCTTCATCACTTTTGTAGAGTGCTTCATACTCAGGAACATCGCTAAAAAGATTAGTCGCTTTAATTAACGAAAATGCTTGTGTTTTATTTGCTGAGTAAAAGAGGCTATTAGCAGATTGAACTGCAATATAATAAGGTGAAATTGCTGGGGTAACCGTTAGTGTGCGTTTAATAATATTATTTTCATCAAACACAATGGTTGAAAGGTCAGAGTCTTCAAAAACAATCACGCCTTTATCGTCTGCAAGCCAGTCAAACGCGAAGCTAATTATACTTTTGTTTGCTTTAAATAACCGCTTAGTCTCACGCGTAGAAAAGTCGTAGCTGAACACCGAAAAAGGCTGACCTTTTTGACTAAGTATATATGCTATTTTATTACCTGAAGAAGATAAGCGCGGCATTATTACGCCATACATTACACCTGGTGGTGGAATAACAATGGACTCTTTTTGTAACTCTAAATCAAATTTATATAAACCTGAGCCATCTTGCTCATTTTTATATTCAGTGTAATAAATATATTCACTATTTTCGTCTACTTGTGCGTAGCCGGTGTATCTAAGGTCACACTTTTTAATTAATGTAGCCTCACCAACAATAGGAAACTGGCTTAAATCAACCAGTACCATTTCGCACTGCTGTTGTTTTAAGTTTGTAGCTTGTATAAGCACTGCGTGCTGATTTAACTGCCACGATAAAATAGATACTTGAAAGCCAGGATAGGTAATTTCAACCTCCCTTTGATCAGACAGTCGCTTTACAAATGCATGCATTATGTCATTTTCAGGTTCAACATTTGTATAAGCTAAATATTGTTTATCTGAGGACATCTCAGGGTGAACCTCACTGCCTATATTCCACGTGCTTGCTACTTTATTAACCGTGATCTGTTTAATCTTTTCACTAGAAGGTGCATTAATAAAAAACAACCCAAACCATACTAAAGAGCACAGGCAAATAATGACGAGTAAAGAATAAATCAAAAACTTTTTACTGTTCTTTTTTTGAACTGGTTGAGAAGTAGTTGCAGTAGCTATCTCTTCATTTTTGGCAGAAATACCTGGTGAGTCAGGCAGAATGTTTGCAGGCTCTTTCAAAATGTTTGCTTGTGTTAAACGCTCAGGTATTACTGTTAGGCTATATCCTTTACGGTAATGCGTTTTTAAAAGCGGCGCTTTTTCAATTGGATGGGCAAGCTGCTTTCTTAACTCTGAGATTGCACGGTTAATCGCATTATCATCAACAAAGCTCTGTTGCCACACACTCTCAATAAGCTCTTGGCGGGAAACAATTTGTTGAGGCTTGTCTATAAAGTGAAGTAATAGCTTTACTAAAAGTGGATCTAATTCCCTTTCTAAATGGTTTGAAGTAATCACACAGCGATTACTAATAAATTGCCAAGGTCCGATTTGATAATTCATAGTCTTTACGTATTTTTATTTTTATAAACCGTATCACATCTACACTTTCTTTTATAGAAAAAGCATTTTAAACCTTATATTAGCATTATAAGGTTTAAGGCTAACCCTCTAAATTAAAACAATTATTTAATTTAAAAACCTTATCTATTAATTGCTCATAACTAGATAAGCGACTCTCAATAAATTCAGCGATATTCTTTAAACCGTCATCAACAAGCAGCTTAGTAAAAAAACATTTGTGATTCTAAATTGGCTGCAATTAAAAATATAAAAGGTTTAATTATGAATAGCACAATGAAAAAAGTACTACCGGCTTTACTACTAGCAACTGCTTTTAATACAACTTCAGTTATTGCAGCTGACGCTAAACAACACACCGTTCAAAGTAATTTTAATCAATGCATAATTGGTGAAAGCGTAGAGGCGATTAACCCAGCTAATAAAAAGCAGCAAGAAACAAACAACATAGACGCCACTGAGTCTTTAAAAAGTAATGTTGATACACAAACGTTACTTTCTTCGATAGATGAAAAAATATCAGCTGAGCTTGACTCTTCAATGAGCAAAATAAACTCGCAAATTGATAAAAACCTTTCAAAGGTAACATCCTCAATCACTGCATATTTCAGCACTGTGTTATCGAACTAAAAACAATAAAATTAAAAGTTACATAAAGGAATTATCATGAAAAAATTCACAAAAAAATTAGTATCTGCCAGCGTATTACTTAGTTGTAGTCTTTTAGCAAATACAGCACAGGCCCAAAGCTCTGTATGGCAAGTAAGCAATGGTAATGACTCACTATTTATTGGCGGTACAGTTCACATACTACCTAAAGCTGAAATGCCACTACCCGCTGAGTTTAACCATGCTTATGAACAAGCGGATACAATTATTTTAGAAGCACCGATAACTGACCCAGCCGATACTAATGCACAAATGCAAATGTTAGGCGCACTATCGTATACAAATAACGAAACGTTAAGTCAAAAACTTGAACCCGAGATTAAGGCATCACTTGAAAATAAGCTTAGCGAGTTTGGCGCTAACCTCGCTAAGTTAGATGGTTTTCGCCCTGCTATGGTTAGTATTGTCTTAATGTCGATGGAGCTTCAAAAGCAAAATTTAATGGGTGAAGGGGTTGATGCTTACTTTACTAAAAAAGCGACTGAAGATAACAAAACAAAAAATTACTTAGAAACAATCGAATTTCAGTTAGAGCTTTTTAAAACAATGGGTCAAGGCAACGAAAACGATTTCATTAAACGTAACTTAGCCGAGCTTCACAACTATGGCGATATGTTTAAAGGACTTTTAGCTGCCTGGCGCAAAGGTGATACAGACACCCTAAATAAAGTAGCACTTGAAGATATGCAGCAAAATGATCCGAATAGCTACAAACAAATCATTACAGATAGAAATAATGATTGGTTACCAAAAGTAGAAGCCATGTTTAACAACGACAAAAATGAGTTTGTACTTGTTGGAGTTGCCCATCTTGCAGGACAAGATAGTTTACTTACCTTACTTGAAAATAAGGGCTATAAAGTTTCTTTAGTTGATATTGATAGCACGGCAGATATAACAGTAAGAGGGGCTGAATAATGGATAAAACAGACAAACTAGCTATATCGCTACTGTTTCTATTTGGGTCCATCATGTTGATATGTGCTATATAAAAAATGCCGCTAACAAGCGGCATTTTTTTATTTTAATAAACTTACCCGCGAGGAATAAAACCAAGCGCATCGTATACCGATTTCAATGTTTTCTCAGCACGTACACTTGCTTTTTCAGCACCTGACTTCATTATGCCATCAAGTAGGTTTTGATCTTCTCTGATCTCTTTAAAGCGTGCTTGAATAGGCTCAATCATATTTACAACTGCATCTGCTGTATCTTTCTTTAAATGGCCATACATTTTATCTTCATACTCAGGAACTAGGTCTTCAATTGAGCGCTTAGTTGCAACACTCAATAAAGTAAGCAAGTTTGATACGCCAGGCTTTTCTGTGCGATCAAAATAAATACGTGCTTGTTCATCTGAATCAGTTACTGCTTTTTTAAGCTTTTTCACAATTTGCTTAGGCTCATCTAATAACATGATGTAACCATTTGGGTTTTCGTCAGACTTAGACATTTTTTTAAGTGGATCTTGCAAGCTCATTACGCGTGCACCAAACTCAGGGATGTACGGCTCTGGTAATTTAAATACGTCGCCATATAAATTATTAAAGCGTGTGGCTATATCGCGAGTCAGCTCTAAGTGTTGCTTTTGATCATCCCCTACTGGTACTTGATCAGCTTGGTATAATAAAATATCTGCAGCTTGCAATACCGGATATGAAAATAAGCCCACGTTTACGTTATTTGCGTGCTTAGATGACTTGTCTTTAAACTGAGTCATTCGATTAAGCTCACCCATTTGCGCGTAACAATTTAATACCCACGCTAATTGTGCATGCTCAGGTACTTGCGATTGTACAAATAACGCAGATTTTTCTGGATCAATGCCACATGCCGCATAAAGAGCAATACCATCTAACACTCGAGAGCGCAGTAGTTCAGGCTCTTGGCGAACCGTAATAGCGTGTAAGTCTACTAACATAAAGAAACTTTCGTGGTCTTCCTGTAACTTTAGCCACTGGTTAATAGCGCCAACATAGTTGCCTATTGTCATACCACCGGTTGGCTGAATGCCGCTTAAAACTACTGGTTTACTCATGATTTTCCTTTATTTTGCTTAATGAATAATATTTAACGCTGCGTTAGAACAGGTATTATATCTAAGAAGTTATCGCATAGGTACTGCGGATTATAATCCTCAAGACTTTCACCTTGGTTATAGCCATAACTAAGTGCAATTACGTCTATATTAGCGGCTTTAGCTGCAAGTATATCGCTTTTAGAATCACCTATCATTATTGCTTTATTAGGCTCCGCATTTAGTTTTTTGCAGGCAAATAGCAAAGGTTCTGGCGATGGTTTTTTTGCCATGTCGTCACCGCATACAACCACATCAAAATGACTCGTTAGTGCCAATTTTTCGAGTAGTTTCTCTGTAAAAATTCGAGACTTATTAGTGATTAATGCTTTAGGCATACCGCGAAGTGCTGCAAGCCCTGTTTCTACATGTTGGTACAAAACACTATACTCACCAACTTGCTGTTCATAATACTTATAGAACTGTAATATTGCTTTGCCACTAAGTGACTCATCTAAATTTTCACTCACTTGCATATCGCCACTCAAAGCGCGTTTAACAAGGACTTCAACCCCATTACCAATCCAACTTTCAACCAAGCGTTGACTAACAATAGGAAAAGCAAAATCGCTCAAGGTTAAATTAATAGCGATATACAAGTCGTAAACGCTATCAACCAAAGTACCATCTAAATCAAATAAGGCGACATCGTACTTCATTACTTAACACTTCCAAGCTGCTCACGCATTTGATCAATCACCACTTTGTAATCAGGTTGATTAAAAATAGCTGAACCTGCAACAAACATATCAGCACCCGCTCGAGCCGCTGCTGCAATATTATCGACTTTAATACCACCATCAACCTCTAAGCGAATATTTCGGCCTGATTCAATAATACGCTGTTTTGCTTGGCGTAATTTTTCAAGCGTATGAGGGATAAAGCTTTGCCCGCCAAACCCAGGATTTACCGACATTAGTAAAATGGTATCTAGCTTATCAATAACATGGTCTAAATAACTTAGGCTTGTTGCTGGGTTAAACACTAATCCTGCTTTACAGCCGTGATCTTTAATTAACTGTATTGTACGATCGACGTGCTCGCTGGCTTCAGGATGAAAAGTAATAATAGAAGCACCAGCCTCAGCAAATAAAGGTATTATGCTATCTACAGGCTTAACCATTAAATGTACGTCGATAGGTGCTGTAATACCGTAATCTCTTAGTGCTTTACACACCATAGGACCAATTGTGAGATTAGGTACATAGTGATTATCCATTACATCAAAGTGAACCACGTCAGCACCCGCTTCGAGAACTTTATCAACATCTTCGCCTAGCTTTGCAAAATCAGCAGACAAAATAGAAGGGGCTATTAAATATTTTTGCTCTGGGTTAAACATGATTAACTCCATCAATAAATAGTGATTGCGTTAATGTAACTTAATTGAAGATGTTACCCAAGTAATATGGCGTAATAGCCCCCATTTTAGGTAACTTTAAGTTTGATATTTAACCAATATTTGCTATGATTAAAAAAGTAACAAATTATTGGATTTCATCATGCGTGCTTTTAAAATTGGGATATTAATTGCGTCGGCATTACTGCTTATCGGGGCGTTTAGCTTTGGTTCAAGCTCTGAGCAAGAATTAAGCTCAGTGAGTAATTGTCATAATACACAAGTGGTAAGTGCTCAAAACACTTTAACTGCGTGTATTAAAGCTGAAGAAGAGTCATCATGGTTTTCGTGGTTAACTGGCGATAGCCGTAGTGCTCAGTTTCATTACCTTGATTTACTGGAACTACTTACTAGTTCTGAAGATTCTAAAAACGCTCCTTCTTTAAAACCTTTATTTTAAATAATGCTACAATTTTTTAGCGCGTTGCAAAGTGTGCTAGCTGCATTTTTTGGTGTTCAATCTGAAAATAAACGCCAAGTCGATTTTAAACAACATTCCCCTTTATCCATCATTTTAATTGCGATTGTACTATTTGTTGCTTTTGTTATCGCAATTTACGCAGTGGTTGCTTGGGTGCTAAATACATAGCCATCAACTCGTCAACTTTATTTCTAGAGCCACCTTTGGGGCTAATAGTGCGCTTTACTTGAATTTGCTCAAGCGATGCTTGGCTATAAATTTTACGCGTCCACACGGTATCGTGGTTTGAAATAAGCACAGGCGTGTTATTTTCAAATGCGGCTTGTTCTGCCAAATTAGCTAAGTTAGCCTGATCATCTAAATTAAACCCCCCTTTTGCGTATGACGTAAAAGAAGCCGTTTTACTTAATGGCACATAAGGTGGGTCGCAATAAATAACAGCATTGTTAGGTACTAACTTAAAAACGTCATCGTAATCTAAACAAGTGAACGTTGCTTTTTGTGCTTTTTCAGCAAAAAAATACATTTCTTTTTCAGGAAAGTAAGGCTTTTTATACTTACCAAAAGGCACATTAAAAATGCCTTTTAAATTATACCTACACAGTCCGTTGTAACCATGGCGGTTCATGTATAAAAACAAGATTGAACGTTCGTATACATCACGGCTTTGATTAAACTGCACACGATATTCGTAATACGCATCTGCGTGATTATTCAAATCAACAAATAGCTTTTTAGCGTCACTAATAAGCTCATCTGGAGAGCTTTTAAGCTCTTTATATAAGTTAATTAAGTCTGCATTGATATCGTTGAGGATATAGTGCTTAAAGTCACTATTTAAAAACACAGAGCCTGCACCAACAAAAGGTTCAACCAAAGTATCAGCATGCTTGCTAGCTTGGTTTAATCGCGCATTAATGTTTTCAACTAGGCTGTATTTTCCGCCGGCCCATTTAAGGAAGGCTCTACTTTTTTGCTGCATTGGCTCTTTACTTCAATCTGGTGTTGCGCGATTTTACACTAAAGCAGTGTGTTTTACTGATCAACGACTGCTATTTCTTGCTTTATTTTACTAATTTTTTTATAGAAAGGTTTATTTTTTCTAACCCCAGGGGGTAAAGTACCCATTGCTGATTTTGCCTCGTTTATACTCTCAAAGCTGCCAAATGTGACAACCCACCATATTTGATTATTTCTCTTCGTTTGGTAAGTATGAGTTTGCTGCTGTAGATTGAATTGAGCAATGAAATTATCGCGAACCTCCTGCTGAGTTACCGCTAATAATTGAATAACACTATTTGTATCTGTTTGCTGCATGTACCAAATATTATCTTGGCTACTCTGAGCTTGCTCTGCTGTATTTACTTTCTCTACTTCTAGAGCTTTAGATACAACGTCACCTGCTTCACTGCTTTTGTTTTTAGCGCTATTATTAATAGCATTGTCTAATACCTTAACGGTATTTGCAGGTTCGCTAAGACTTTGCATGATAGCAGGCACATCATTAATGTGTACGCTCTTTGGCTCAATATCTGGCTCAACTCCTTCAGGGTCATTTAAGGTAACTACTGAGTCATTTTGCTTTATAACCGGCTCACTTACTTGCTCTACAGATATTGCTGTATTTAGGACTTGTGTTTCTTCCTGCTGATAATATTGTTGCCACCACTGCGTCATATCAGACTTATAAAGCAGACCAATAATTAAAAGCATAATTAACAACATCAAAATCAATAAGTGCAATCGCCAAGATACTTTATCTTTAACGATAATATCGGCTATGTGCTCGCTAGGTTGCCAAGCAAGCAATAAACTGGGGTTACCATGAGCCTCAGCTAAAAAAGTACTAAAAACAGGGTCTTCATCATAAGGTAAATCAGTAAAGTACCACTGCAATAACATCTTGCTTTCTCGAAGCGTCAGTGGCTCCAAGTAAATTTCGACAGCGTCATTTAAAGCAAGTTTAGACTGTGATGCAATTATGATATACAACGTATTAGGGCTATTTTTAGAAAGTAACTCAAGCTCAATTAGTATCTCTTCAGATAGTTGCCTACCGCCATCAAGCACCCATAAACAAGGTCCGCACTGCTGTTGCTCAAGCAGCTGGTAATAGTTTTCAGGTAAACTTAAATTATGATCAACCAAAGGGGAATTAAAGCTTTGCTCTAATAAATCGCTCATTAGCTGAGCGTCAGTCATTTGTGCACTTACTTGCACAAACGCTTTATTAAAGTCATTGTATTTATCTGTAATGAAGGTTTCGAGCATATAACTTTTACCTAGCCCCGATGTGCCAAGTAAAACTATTAAATTTTGTCCGTACTCAAATTGCAGTGCGATTCTATCCACCAAAGCCGCACGGCTTGGTAAAATTTGTGACTGCATTTACTGCTCGATTAAGTCTCTAACTTGGTCATCAGAAACATCATCAACTAATGCACACTGGCCAAATTGGGTAGGTAGAATAAAGCGTATAGTGCCTCTTTTATTCTTTTTGTCTTTACGCATATGCGTTAGGAACTGCTCGCTAGTCATTTGCTTTGGAATTTCTGTTGGTAAATTATATAGCTCAAGCAGCTTAATAATTCGATCAACTTCACTTGCGCTTAAATCTTGGCGTGTCTTGGCAAGTTTAGCTGCTAATACCATGCCTGTTGCAACAGCTTCGCCATGTAACCAAACGCCGTAGCCCATTTCTGCCTCAATTGCATGGGCAAATGTATGACCTAAGTTTAATAAAGCACGTAAACCATGCTCTTTTTCATCTTGCGCAACTATAAGTGCTTTTATTTCACAACATCTAAAAATAATATGCTGTAAACATGTTTCATCTAGTTGCTGCAAATTAGCTACGTTTCGCTCTAAGTATGCAAATAATTCGGTATCGTAAATCAGACCATACTTAATTACTTCAGCCATACCTGCTGCAAACTCTCTTGCTGGTAGGGTGTGTAATGTTTGTGTATCAATAAAAACCGCTTGAGGCTGATAAAATGCCCCTATCATATTTTTACCTAAAGGATGATTTACTGCCGTTTTACCACCTACCGATGAGTCAACCTGTGAAAGCACTGTCGTTGGTATTTGAATAAACGGTACGCCGCGCTGATAACACGCCGCTACAAAACCAGTTAGATCACCTATAACACCGCCACCTAACGCAATTAAGCACGTATCTCGGCCACAGTTATTTTGGAGTAAAAATGCTGATATTTTTTCAAACCATTCAAGTGATTTATATTGTTCACCGTCAGGAATAATAAAAGATAGCGGATTTTGATCTGCTAATGAGTCAAGTAACGCTTGTAAATATAAAGGCGCTATTGTGTCATTAGTAATGATGATAGGCCGACAATCACCAATGTGGTGAACCAGGCGGCCATTATCTTGAAGTGCAGATTGCCCAATATAAATAGGATAACTTCGCTCGTCCAAATTAACTGTTAATTTAAGCATGCTTAGTTATTTCCTTATTATTGGTTTTTAAAAATCTAATTTCTCGATGATTTGGTTAGCAACAACTTTAGCGCTTTGCTCATCGGTACGTACAACAAAATCGGCAACTTCTTTGTATAGGGGCTCGCGTTCTTCTGCTAAGCGCTCTAGTACGTTACGAGGTGCTTCTTCAGTTTGCAGTAATGGGCGACGCTTGTCGCGTTGCGTGCGTGCAACTTGCTTTTCTATAGGTGTCTCTAGGTATACAACGATACCTCGAGCCGAAAGCTTGTTTCGAACTTCTTTGCTCATTACTGAACCACCACCGGTAGCAAGTACAATACCTTGCATCTCGGTTAAATCGCCAATAACAGACTCTTCTCGAAGTCTAAAGCCTTCTTCACCTTCAAGATCGAATACCCATGCAATATCTGCACCTGTGCGGCGTTCGATTTCTTGATCAGAATCAACAAATTCAAGGTGTAATTGGTCAGCGATGTGACGACCAATCGTGCTTTTGCCAGCCCCCATGGGGCCAACTAGAAATATATTACGTTTCTCAGCCATATCTTTTAGTACAAACAAACTCTAAAATTTGAAATAAAACCCCGCCTAACGACCTGGCCCCAAAATTAAGGAGGGGATTATCTCAGTAATTGCAGGGGTATTTCAAGTCAATTAGAATAAAAAGCCATATAACGAGCAATTAATCTAAATAATCACCCGTTGGTTAACATAAAACCACTGTATTTTAATCAATTTGTATTTTCGGTGTCACGAAAATAAGTAATTCACGCTTTTCATTAAACTCACTTGTGGTTTTAAATAGTCTTCCTACGTAAGGAATGTCACCTAAAATTGGCACTTTACTCGTAGTATTAATGATCTGCTGTTGGAAAATACCACCGAGTACTACGGTTTGGCCATTCTCGACTAACACTTGTGTTTGAATTTCTTGAGTATCAATAGACACCGCTTCACCAGTACCTGTTTGAACAGTATCACCACGTGTATCTTGAGTAATAATTAAATCTAGAATTACTTTATTATCAGGTGTGATATGAGGTGTAACTTCTAAGCTCAGTACCGCTTTTTTAAAGCTTATGGTAGTAGCACCGCTTGAAGCTGACTCTGTATAAGGAATTTCAGTACCTTGCTCTATTCGCGCTTTTTGCTGATTTGCCGCTATGATACGTGGGCTAGCAATAATCTCGCCTTTATTCTCTTCTTCAAGCGCACTTAGTTCTAAATCAATCAGCGTACCGTTAGCCAGTTTTGCTATGTGTAAGCCAATGCTAGCCGCAGGGTTAGTGATAGGTAAATTTACATTTAATCGGTCTGAAATACTTGGTGCATTTGAAGTAGATGTCGCATTATAAATACCTTCTGCGCCTTCAAGAGAGCCTGAAATACCAACACTACTGCCTTGGTCACTAAAGCCCCAACGTACGCCTAAGTCTTCAGTAACGTTATCGCGTACCGTTACCATTCGAGATTCTATTACAACCTGCTGCACTGGAATATCGAGCGTTTCAATCATGCGACGAATATTTTCTATACTCTTAACAGTATCTTTTACTAACAAAGTATTTGTACGTTGATCAACAGATACACTACCACGGGCAGTTATAATACTGTTAGTATCTGTTTTTAATAAGTCAGCAAAATTTTCGGCTTTAGCATAGTTTAATCGGATGTATTCACTATATAGAGGCTCTAAGTCTTCAACTTGCTGTTTAGCTTTTAAATCTTTGGCTTCACGTGCTGCAAGTTCTTCTGCAGGCGCTACCATTAATATAGAGCCATCCATGCGCTTATCTAGCCCTTTAATACGTAGTACTACGTCAAGCGCTTGATCCCACGGTACACCATCTAGACGCAGCGTTATATTGCCCGTTACTGAATCACTGGTTACTAAGTTAAAGTCGTTGTAACCCGCGATAATTTGCAGTGCTGCACGCACAGAGATATCTTGAAAATTTAAGGTCATAGGGCGACCTTGATACTCAACCCCACCATCTAAGTACGCATTTTGCGTTTCATCTTTTTCTACTGTCAACGTTAAAATATTATCTATTTGCTGATACGTAAACGTGAACTGAGCATTAGGTTCGATAACAACACGACTTAAACCATCTTCTTTAAAAGTCTCGATATTACTGACAACAGTTCCAAAATCTAATACATCTAATTCATAAAGTAGATCGTCTAAAATATCGGTGTGATGAAAGTCAGCGTAAATTTTCCCGCCACTTTCATGGACTTCAATTGCAGCTTGAGTGTCTTGTAAAAATACAAGTACTTTTGCTTCACCCTTCTCACCACGTCTAAAATCAATGGACTGGATACGGTTAATGTAATTTCCACTTACATCACCTGAGTCCATCACTACATCTTCATTTTCAGATTCTGTAAGAGGGTTATCAGAGACACGTATCGATACTAAATTGTTATGAACTTCAGTCTCATAAATTTTTAATCTATCTAAGTTTACCGTTACCTTTAAACCACTGTTAGTTAAAACATTAGTAACACTGCTAATTCCTGCTTGATTAACTTCAACATCATTTAAACCAACCTCTAACTCTGCAGTATCAAAAAACATTTCGATTCGGGCTGGGCTATTAAACACTTGAACTTTTGGTTCAAAGGTTAACTCTTCATCAAAAACAAGCTGTAATTCAGTTTCGCCTTTAAGTAATGGATTATAACGAACATCATAAAGCAATGGCCCAGCTATGGCTGAGTTTACAGTGACTAAAGCAACAGCAGCCAGTAATGTCCGTGAAATACGATGAAGCCAAAGTACATCCTTATGCATCCTATTTTTACCTTTTTTATTATTAATTTGCGCCATCTGTTGCCGCCTCTAACATTTCTAATTTCGTCAGGCGCTCTTTCCAACAGCCAGACCCATCAGGGATTAATTCCACTAATTCTATATAGTCGTTGCTTACTCTTTTTACTTTGCCATCATAACTTCCAAGATAATTCCCTACCGTTACGCGGTGCAAAGTGTCATCTGTTGCTGTAATTAATGCCCATATTTGTCCACTAGAGCCAATTGTGCCTTTCATTGCTAAATTATCTAGCGGGTATTTCTCTAACGGTTCGCGGCGACGCTCTTGATCTGGGTGCAAACAGTTTTTTACTTGCGTTAGTTTATTTTGAATAATCTCAGGCTGAGGCGCTACAAACGGGCTGCGTAGCTGACCAGCACTGTACTCAAATATTTCAAACTTTGTCAGCTCAGGGATCGACTCAACCCTTGGAGTTGTGCTTGCTTTTACCTGATCAATAAATTCTTTTTGCTCAGAAGTGTCATCATTACAACCCGCTAAAACAAATGCTATAGCTAAAGGTACTACGCGAAGGAGTTTCATTTTTTAACCCCTTCTTCATAACGATATGTTTTTGCAACAACACTGAATGTTAACTGTTTATCGCCCGATGATAAAATAGAAAAGTCATGTAAGCTTACAATCCGGGGTAACTGGGCCACTTTACCTACAAACTCACCAAACTCATGGTAGCTACCTATTACTTCGATTTTAATCGGCAGCTCGGTATAAAATTCTTTCTCAACTTCTGGCAGCCAACCTATTTTTAAAAAAGTCAGACCACTCGTTGTCCCAACATATGATAAATCATCAAGTAAACCAGGAGTTTCGTTCGAAGTGGGTAGACGCTTTAATAGCTGTGAAAACTTATCTTCCATTTCAATCATTTGTTGACGATATATTTCAAGCTTGCTCGCTACTGCATACTTAGTTCGATAAGTTGTTCGTAGTTCAACTTCTTTTGCCACGGCACTATGGTAGCTGTCAATTTCATCAGAAACTAATAGGCTATAACTAAAAAACAATACAAGGCCCGCAACAAATGTGCAGCAAATTGCTTTAACAGCAATTGGCCAATCACCAATGTTATCAAGCTCTATTTCATTCCAATCAATTTCACTCAGTGCTTTAAAATCAAGGTTCATCGCTAACCTCACCAATTTTATCAAATGGTTTTACATAAAATTCCATATTAAAATCACTAAGTAAACGCGAAGATTGATCGCCTGCAACAATGCCCTGCATTGAAGGATTCTCTAGTAAATATGAGCTTTGTACTTGGCGGAGCATTGTTGATAGGCGGTTATTAGATTCACTACGTCCTAAAACATGTATTTGGCTGCCTTTGCGCTCCAGTTTTGTTAAATAAACACCGCCAGGCACTATTTTGGCAACTTCATCCATTATTTGCGTACCCAAGTTACGGCTGCTTTGCAATTCTTCAATGAGCCTCATACGCTGTTGTAAATTTTCCTTTCTTTTATCTAAGCTTCGTATTTCACTTATTTTTTTATCTAGCATGCTAATTTCTGAGCTTAAATAATTATTCTTTAAGTTTTGACCGTCTTTTAAAGCACTATAAAAAGAGCTTAATAAATACATACTTGCAAAACAAAGTATAACGACACCAACAAGTATAGTTACAAATTTCTTTTTCGATTCTTCGCGTTGTGATTCACGCCAAGGCAGTAGATTTATATGTGGCATGTTGAAAAGCTCCTTAATGCCAACCCTGTTGCAATTGCAAACTGCGTTTTGTGACGCTGCATTATATTACGGTCTACCTTTGGGGAAATTTCCATATTTACAAAAGGCTCTGCAACAACTGAGTGGATACCGAGTTCTTCAATAAGCAATCGGTCGATACCTTTTATCATCGATGTACCGCCCGTTAATACAATATAATCTATTTGCTCTTTACCGCTGGTTGTTAAAAACATTTGCACAGCTCTGCGAACTTGTTGAAGTAACGAAGTTTGAAAAGGGGCTAATACTTCAAAGGTATAGTTTGGCGGTAAATCACCTGATGTTTTGCCTATTTCGGCTTCATCAAAGCCTTTATTATAATAAGCAACAATACTATTTGTATATTGATCGCCACCAAAAACTTGGTCACGGGTATAAATGGTTTCCCCAGCTTGCACAACACTCACAAGCATTAAAACTGCGCCAATATCGACCACAGCCACACACTTATTAAATGCATCGCTAGGTAATTGTTGATAGTAAACGTCCATAGCACGGCTCAATGCGTAGCTTTCTACATCTACTATTTTGGCTTCTAAATTTGCGGCTTCTAAAGCGCCCACCCGTGCTTCAACACTCTCTGTACGAGCAGCCGAAAGCAAAACATTCATTTTGCTAGGATCGGCCTCATTCGTCGAAAGCTTCTCAAAATCGAGGCTCACTTCATCAAGTGGGTAAGGGATTAAACTATCAGCTTCAATTTCAATTTGCGATTCAAGTTCAGCATCTGTTAACGATACATCCATGAAGATCACTTTTGTAATAACTGTTTGGCCAGAAACAGCCACTGCAGCAGATTTTAACGACTTCGGTAATTTTTTTCTTAATTTTGTAATAACGTTACCAATCGCTTCAATATCTTGAATTGTGCGCTCACTCATCGCACCTTTTGGCATCGGCTCAATTGCAAGTGCTTCTAGTCGAAATCCAGTTTCAATTTCACGTAAAAGCACCGCTTTGATAGAGTGCGATCCAATATCAATTCCTACCATCATCGGGGACGGTTTTTGAAATAGTTGACTTAGCATGTTTCAACTTGGCCTTTGTTTTAATAATAAACAAGTTATAATTTTTATCTGAAAAAATATTATTCATTTTTTAATCAATATATACTAGCAGTCAAAACTCGCAATTGGGAGTCCATTTAGGGAAATATAAGTGATTTTATTAAAACGAACTTTACAATTTTTTATCATTTGTGTGTTAATTGGTCTGATCACTTTGGTCAGTCTTTATTACTACGTTAAACCTGATATCCCCAGTGTGCAAGTTTTAAAAGACGTGCAATTACAAACTCCTATGCAAGTATTCACAAAAGATGGGCTTTTAATCAATCAATTTGGTGAAAAGCGTCGTATTCCAGTGACTATTGATGAAATTCCTCAAACCCTCATTAATGCATTTTTAGCGACAGAAGATAATCGATTTTACGATCATATAGGCATAGATCCTATAGGTATTGTACGTTCGGCTATTGTTCTTATATCTACCGGCGAGAAAAAACAAGGCGCAAGTACTATTACTATGCAGCTTGCTCGTAATTTCTTTTTAACTCGCGAAAAAGCATATATTCGTAAAGTTAAAGAAATATTTATAGCGCTACATATCGAAGGTGTATTAACAAAAGACGAAATTTTAGAGCTTTACCTTAATAAAATAGAATTAGGTAATCGCGCTTTTGGTATTGGTGCTGCAGCACAAGTTTATTACGGTAAGGAGTTAAAAGATTTAACACTTGCACAAATGGCGATGATTGCAGGTTTACCCAAGGCCCCTTCAGCTTTAAACCCAATTCGTAACCCAACGCGTGCAAAAGCACGCCGAAATGTTGTTTTAGGGCGTTTATTAACTGAAAATTATATTACTCAAGAAGAATATAACGAAGCAACGAGCCAACCTATCACCGCTTATTTTCATGGTGCTGAAATAAATTTATACGCCCCGTATATTTCTGAAATGGTGCGCGCTGAAATGGTCTCGCGTTATGGAATAGATAAAGCTTACAACTCAGGTTTTAAAATTTTCACCTCGGTAGAGTCTAAAGTTCAAAAAGCAGCGCAAAACGCACTTGTAAACAACTTACATAATTATGATATGCGCCATGGTTTTAGAGGACCAACAGATGTTTTATGGGACCCTGAAACACAACCAGCTTTAACTGAGCAACAAATACTCAATAAATTACAAAGCGTAAATGAGTTGGGTACTTTGAAAGCAGCAGCCGTGCTTAGTGTTAATGATAAAACAGCGTCGGTATTACTTAAAAGTGGCGAGCGCACAACTCTTACTTGGGATAACTTAAAATGGGCGCGTAAATATATTACTCGTTACCGCCAAAGTTTTGCTCCAAAAGCAGCTACAGATATTTTAACGTCAGGAATGCAAATATGGGTGCGTAAAAATGAAGATGACAGCTACTTACTAAGCCAAATACCAGAAGCATCAAGTGCTATTGTGTCACTCGACCCACAAGATGGAAGAATTAAAGCTATTGTAGGTGGTTACAGCTTTGAGCAAAGTCAATATAACCGAGCGGTACAAGCAAAGCGTCAAGTAGGTTCTAATATAAAACCTTTTATATATTCAGCAGCACTTGAAAAAGGTTACACGCTTGCGTCTATATTAAACGATGCTCCTATAAACCAATGGGATAAAAGCCAAGGCGTAGCATGGCGCCCTAAAAACAGCCCTGCTGTATATAATGGTCCGATAAGAATTCGCCGTGCTTTAGCACAATCTAAAAACGTTATTTCGGTGCGCTTACTACGCGGCGTTGGATTACAACGTACAGCTGATCATTTATTAAAGTTTGGCTTTAAAGATTCAGACATTAATCGCAGTGAATCACTAGCACTGGGTAGTGCTTCCATTACTCCACTTGAACTTGCCCGTGGCATGAGTGCATTTGCCAATGGTGGCCACTTAATTGAACCTTACTTTATTTCAGAAATTCAAGATGCTTACGGTAATGTATTGTTCAAAGCAAACCCTGCCCTAGCCTGTGATGAAGAGTCTTTACCAACACATAATGAATTCTCACTTCATAATAGTAGTGATGAAGTGGAGCCAACAAAAAAATGTGCACCGAGAATTATTTCTAAGCAGAATGCTTTTTTAATTGCTGATGCAATGCACAGTGGTATTTGGGGCGGCGGTAGTTGGGCCCATAAAACGGGTTGGAGTGGTACAGGTTGGCGCGCACAAGCTTTAGAACGTCGTGATCTTTCGGGTAAAACAGGCACAACTAACGATTCTGTAGACACCTGGTTTAGTGGTTTTAACAGTAAAGTAATGACTTCTGTGTGGGTGGGCTTTGATAACCCAGGTAACGCTCTTGGTCGTTCTACGTACAATAACAACTTAGATAGCAGCCAAATATCTGGTGCTGAATCGGGGGCTAAAACAGCGCAGCCTGCATGGATTGAATTTATGAAAGCCGCACTTGAGGGAACACCTGAAGCGCCAATTGAGCCACCTGAAGGGCTTGTTTCGATTCGTATTGATTTAGCCACTGGTTTGCTAAGCCACAAAAATGACTACACCAGCCGCTTTGAATACTTCGAAAAAGGCACTGCACCGACAAAGTATGTGCTATCTCAGCCAAACGATATATTTGAAGAAGACACAAAAACCGAAGAAGAGCTATTTTAATAATACCTCTGTAATACAAAAACGGCAGCTTATTTAAGCTGCCGTTTTAATTTAAATAATCGCTTATTTTAAGTTTTGAACAAGCCAATATAAGTCAGAGTGTACACCCGCAGCGGTTACTTCTTTCCCAGCCCCTGGCCCCTGAATCACAAGCGCGTTATCACTATACCATTTGCTATTAATTACAAAAATATTATCGCCAGGTGTAAGGTTTGCTAACGCATCCCCATTGGGCACATACGTAATTCCTACTTTAGCGATAACTTCAGTTTTTGTTATATCTAATAGGCCTGTGTATCTCAGTACTGAGTTATTAGCTTTTGCTGTATCAGCATGCTCTTCAATGAACGCATCTAGCTGGGCTTTATTGTTTAGAAAGTCTTCCCAACTTCCTAGCGCAAGCTCACCGGGCATTAATGCCGATAAGCTAATATCATCAAGCTCAAGCTCTATACCTAACTCTCGGGCTAAAATAAGTAACTTACGCTGCATATCTCGTCCAGATAAATCCTCGCGAGGGTCAGGCTCTGTGAACCCCATTTTCTGTGCTTCTAATACCAACTCAGAAAAAGCAGTGGTACCATCATACTTACTACATAACCACGAAAGTGTACCCGAGAACACGCCTTCAATACGCGTAATTTTATCACCACTATTTTGCAAATCAGCCAAAGCAAAATTGATAGGTAAGCCTGCACCTACACTTGTATTATATCGCCAATGTAAATTACGTTCGCCAAGGTTACTACGAAGTGCTTTATACCAAGAAGTAGGTGCTGTACCTGCATATTTGTTAGCACTAATTAAATGACAATCTCGGTCTACAAAATCTGTATATAAAAAGCTAAACTGCTCACTTGCAGTAATATCAATTAAAACTTTATGTTCGTAGTCAAGCTCGCTTATCGCATTAAGTAAATCCGCAGCTTCATAGCTATTCGCCTCATGCTGCCATTGAGTTTTCCATTGCGATATATTTATGCCACTTGCATTAAATAACATATGTTTAGAGCGAACCAGCGCTACCAATTTAATACTAAAGTCGTCTGATAAACGCTCAAATTGTGCCGATAACTGCTCAATAAAAGCATCGCCTACATTGCCAAGGCCCGCAACTATAACGGCTATTTCTTGGCCTTTATTGATTAGCTTATCGTGTAAGGCGCTTTGTATATCGCTATCTATAAATTGGTCTGTTAGTAATAAAACATAACCATTATCTTGATGCACAAAACGCGGCTTTATAGTCTGCTCAGCTAATACCTCTAAAGCTTGCAGTTTTAGTACGCTAACGTCTTGCTCAGGGGCAATAATTGCACAGCCATTTAAATTTGACTCACTAATATTAGCTCTACCAGCAAAGTAATTAATAACTTGATATGTTTGTGCAGCCGGTACTACTAAATACACTTCACCATTATGGTTAAAATGATGAAGGCTATGCTGAATAAGCTGACTAACGCTTGCGACCTCACCTTCACTTAATCCTTCAACCATTAACAAATCAACATTTTGCAGCGTGGTTATAAAGCGCTTTTTCTTTGCTGAACCTTCTTTTACTATATCTGTTGGGCTTGCTTGCACATCAAAACTACTACGAACAGCTAGCTTAATATCGCTGTTTTTAAGTGGCGATAGTGTTTTTGCGTGTAATACAGGGTTACCCAAACGAGCTAATAAATTAGCTTGCCCGCGACAAATTTTGCCGTATTTAATCGCTTTTTTAACCTTACGAGGATCAGTGCTAAACACTCCCTGTGTATCGGTCCAAATACATACTTGCTTAGCATTACAGTAATTTGCAAGTAGTGTTGCACTATAATCGCTACCGTTGCGTCCAAGTGTTACGGTCTCACCTTTCGTATCGGCGGCAATAAACCCAGTAACAACATTTATCTTATTAGGTAAAATTGACTGTCGACATTGCTGCGCATTTTGCGCATGCATTAATTCACCATCGTTTAAGGTAAAAAGACTACGGGCATCTTGAGCACACGCCTCAATATTTAGCTGCTGTAAATAAGTAGCGAGTAAACGTGCTGACCACAGTTCCCCATGCGCAAGTAACGCAGCCTCTTTTAGCTGCTCAGCTTGAGCAAGTTCTGCAATATTACTAAGCTCGGTATTTAGTGTTTTAAGTGCGCAGCACTTTAAATCAGCTTGTAATAACTGCTCAATTAAATCGCTTTGATGGTTATTTAACTGCAGTAAAATATCAGCGACAGCTTGCGTGTCTTGCAGCTGATAACTTTGCCACAACGACACAAGTGTATCTGTAGTCTTACCTGCAGCAGATACCACAATACAGTCACCCGGCTGAGTATGCCCAATAATTATTTTAGCTACGCTTTGATAGCGCTCACTAGAGCTTAAGCTTGAACCACCAAATTTATGTACACAATTGACCATATTTATACCAATTCGCTTAATTAAGTTGTCTATTTTGAGGAAAGAAAACCGTATCGATAACAAGGCAAAAATTTCGTTATTTAGTTGTTCTATATTAGGAATTTTTAACGATTTTATCGTGCGGTTTAATCCCTCAAATTGATTAGGGCGTGTTGTTCTTTGTGGATTGAAATTTGTTCAATCTAGGGGCGATTAAATCGCGGCGCGAGGTTTGTAACCTAGTGGGCTAAGTAAAAACCGAGCAACAAAGAGTTAATCGTCCCTAGAAAGAACCCAAAGGGCAGCGCATGTTTGGTATTTATGCTGCGTTATCGCCTATTCATGGGGAATAACCACACTACATAGGCTCCGCCTTGCCTAAAAACCAAACATACTACTGCAAATTCACCCACCAAAGATCAACACGCCCTAGGTATTATTGCGGATTGGTATTACTTACCAAAGCGCTGGACGGGCTGCACTTAATTTAACGTTTCCACCAGAAGTGCCAGCACCTTTGCCTACACGGCCAACATTTTTATTTTGCCCTGGTTTTACAAGTTCAAATACTCGTTCAAAGTCAGCTATTAAATCGTGTATATCTTCAATCCCAACCGAAATACGAATAAGCGTATCGCCCACACCCGCCTCTAAACGTGCCTTTGCCTCCATGCCTGCGTGCGTCATAGTTGCGGGGTGACAAATTAAACTCTCTACGCCACCTAGTGACTCAGCTAAACTAAACGTTTTAAGACTAGTTAAAAATGCTGCAGCGTCGTTTATATCGCCTTTAATATCAAAACTAACCATGCCACCAAAGCCAAGTTGTTGTGCTTTAGCAAGCTCATGTTGAGGATGCGATTCAAGTCCTGGATAGTAAACTTGGCTTACAAAATTGGAACTTTCAAGGTACTTAGCTATTGCTAGCGCATTTTCTTGGTGCTGCCTTAAACGCACATTTAGAGTACGTAGACCACGAAGCGTTAAATAACTATCAAAAGGCGCGCCCGTAATACCAATATTATTTGCCCACCAAGCAAGCTCATCACCAAGCTCTTGTGTTGCAGCAATAACAGCGCCGCCCACTACATCTGAGTGCCCGTTAATATATTTAGTAGTTGAATGCACCACAATATCTACACCAAACTTAATAGGGTTTTGTAAGGCAGGAGACAAAAACGTGTTATCTGCGGCAACCAATGCACCGCATTGCTTAGCAACATCGGTAACCGCTTTAATATCGGTTAAACGAAGTACTGGGTTACTTGGAGTCTCTATCCAAATAAGCTTAGGCTTAATTGCTAAAATTTGTTGAAGGCTTTCTTCTTTTGTTAAATCTAATACTTCAAGCTTCAATAATCCGCGTTTTTGTAACGATGTAAATAAACGATAGCTACCACCATAACAATCATGTGGAATTACTAACGTGTCGTCACTGTTAAGTAGCTGAGTAGCTAAATGCACGGCAGCCATACCTGTGGCCGTAATTATGCCACGAGCGCCGCCTTCAAGCTTAGCAAGCGTCTCTGCTAAAATATCACGATTAGGGTTACCACTGCGGCCATAATCATACTCACGCTTAGTATCAAAGTCGGCAAACGAATAAGTCGTTGATAAATAAATTGGCGGCACCACTGCACCATGATGTTTATCAGCATCAACGCCGTTACGTACAGCAATGGTCGCTTTGTTTTTTTCGCTCATATTCGTCACCTGATTAATTTGGATGTTTAGACGTCTAAAAGAGTAAGTTATCCGTTTTAATAAGTCAAAGGATTTTAAAGCTCTAGATGGCTAAAGTTAGGAAAGGCGTTTGCTAGTATCACATTTTAGCTCACAAAAGTGAGCTTATTTTTACATCCCAAATAGGCTTATTAAGATAGATCGGTATCTATTATTTGACTATCTTTTTTAAATCGATAGAATTTCACGCATATTTACACGCTTTTTATACCGTGTGAGAAATTAATAATCTGAGGCAACGATACATCTTATGGCTAAATGGAATGGTGAGTATATTCACCCATACGCAGAACACGGGAAAAAATCAGAGCAAGTTAAAAAGATCACCGTTTCGATCCCGCTAAATGTATTAAAAGTTTTAACGGATGAGCGTACGCGTCGTCAAATCAACAACCTTCGCCATGCAACAAATAGTGAATTGCTATGTGAGGCGTTTTTGCATGCATTTACTGGTCAACCTTTACCAAATGACGATGACCTACGTAAAGACAACGCAGAAAAAGTACCAGAAGAAGTTAAAAAGATAATGCAAGAAATGGGTTTAGAAGTGCCTATTTTAAACGAAGAATAAATCGTTACCTTTTTAATCAAAAAACCTCAGCATTGCTGAGGTTTTTTGTTTAAGCGTTATATATTACGCCATATAATTTTCAGGCAAATCAATTTGCGCAACACCCGACTCTACCGCAGCAAGTGCTACAGCTTTAGCTATACGCGGTAGTAAACGCGGATCCATTGGTTTTGGAATAATATACTGCGCACCAAACTCTAGTTTATCTACGCCTGCGGCTTTTAAAACTTCTGCAGGTACAGGCTCTTTGGCAATACTACGAATAGCCTCAACTGCAGCAATTTTCATTTCATCGTTAATCGCGCTTGCACGTACATCAAGTGCACCACGGAAAATAAACGGGAAACATAAAACATTGTTAACCTGGTTAGGGTAATCAGAGCGCCCTGTTGCCATAATTAAATCGTTGCGTGCGCCGTGAGCAAGTGCAGGATCGATCTCTGGATCTGGGTTTGAACATGCAAACACGACCGGTTTTTCTGCCATTAGTTTTAAATCTTCGGCAGCTAACAAGTTAGGACCCGAAACACCAACAAACACATCAGCATCTGCAATTACATCTTGCAATGTGCGTTTATCGGTATTGTTAGCAAAAAGCTGTTTATATTCATTTAAATCATCGCGACGAGTATGAATAACACCTTTACGGTCAAGCATATAAATGTGTTCACGCAGTGCACCACACTTAATTAACAGTTCCATACACGCAACTGCAGCAGCGCCTGCACCTAAACATACAATTATTGCATCTTCAATTGATTTACCTTGTACTTCTAGCGCATTTAACATGCCGGCAGCCGTCACAATGGCGGTGCCGTGTTGGTCGTCATGAAAAACAGGAATGCTACAACGCTCTATTAATGCTTTTTCAATTTCAAAACACTCTGGTGCTTTAATATCTTCAAGGTTAATACCACCAAATGTGTCAGCAATATTGGCAACCGTGTTAATAAAGTCTTCTGTTGTTTTGTGCTTTACTTCAATATCAATAGAATCAAGCCCTGCAAAACGTTTAAACAATAACGCCTTGCCTTCCATTACGGGCTTAGACGCTAAAGGACCTAAATTACCCAAGCCCAAAATTGCAGTACCATTAGTGATAACCGCAACCATGTTACCTTTACCGGTATATTTATATGCATTTGCAGGATCTGCGGCAATTTCACGTACAGGCTCAGCGACACCTGGGCTATAAGCTAGGGCTAAGTCTTGAACTGTTTTAGCTGGTTTTGTTAGCTCAATGCTAATTTTACCAGGTACGGGATGTGAGTGATAATGTAGTGCTTGTTCACGAAAGTCAGACATAACGCGATGGTATCCTGCAATTTAAGTTAAAGTGAGAGGTGGAGTCTTGGGGTACGATACCCTTATTATTTTTAAATTCCAAGCAATATCAGGTCTATCCTGTTATATGCTATATCCTTTAATTTTAAGAGGTTTTTCAGTAACTTTGCAGGATTATATAAACATTTGATAAATAAAAATTCACCAAAAAAGTAAGTTTTGAGGTGTGTTTATGTCTATTAAAATATTAAAAAAATGTATGTTTAACACATCATCACAAACTTAAAATAACAGCCTACTACACTACTTTAAAAACAGATAAGCCCACGTTAGCTACTTTTATCAACCTAGTTAAAATTTGTACTATTTAAAATATAGAGAATATCTATCGATTTGTCTGTAAAGGTTTATGCATACTCAGAATAAGAATAGGAAATAGTTATGCAAGGTGTGATGTAGCTCGAGCAAGCTAAATAAGATAAGAAGTAGTAAATTTTAGACACAAAAAAAGCACCCTAAGGTGCTTTTTTTAACTAAACAGCAATAATTACTTCTTGCTGCTAAGTGCACCGAAGCGCTTGTTGAAGCGATCAACACGGCCGCCAGTGTCTAAAATCTTTTGCTTACCAGTGTAAAACGGGTGACACGCAGAACATACGTCTAAGTGAATGTCTTTACAAAGAGTTGAGCTAGTTTCGAATTTGTTTCCGCATGAACATGTTGCAGAAATTACTTCGTACTTAGGGTGAATACCTTCTTTCATAGGAACCTCTAGTTAAGGCCGCATCGCTCTCCAAACCCGAAGTCTGGCACCATACGTCGTTAAAACAAATTTGTTGGTGGCGGATTTTATCCAACAACCCTCCCCTGCACAAGTATTTATTTATCTTTTCGCTAAAAAAGTGAACAATCTCTTTCTCAAGTACTATTGCTAGTAGGTTTTTAGCGGTATTTTTAGTACATTACAGCATTAATTTTACGGGTTGAGTTGTTATGAGTTTTGTTGAAGTTGCTATTAAAGTCCCGCTTCCACGCACCTTTGATTATAAAATAGAAGAGCAGCTCAGTGGCTTATCAACACCCATACTACCGGGCATGCGGGTTTTAGTACCTTTTGGTAATCAAAAAAAAGTGGCTGTTGTTCTGGGTATTAAAAACAGTACCGACGTCCCTTTAGATAAAATTAAGAATATTATAGAGGTAATAGACGATACCCCTATTTTAAGCGCCCAACATTTAGAACTCCTTAGCTTTACTGCCCGCTATTATTGCTATCCCTTAGGCGAAACTATTCACATAGCGCTACCGAGTGCACTTCGCCAAGGTGAATCGCCAGATAAAACCAGTATTAACATGGTTGCTCTGACAGAAAAAGGCGCAAAAGTACCGCCATTAAAAGCCAAAACACAGCTCAATTTATTAAAGCAGTTATCGCAATCGGGGAAATCATCGTTAACCGAATTAAAAGCTCTTGGCTTTAGCAAAAAAACAATAGATAGCCTAATAGATAAAGAACTCATTACGCAAACTATTGAACATGATAACCAATGGCAAAGCGTTGCACCAACTGTCGGTAGTAAACCTGTACTTAATAAAGAACAAGCGGTTGCTTGTACAGCAATAAATCAAAGTAGTGGATTTAGCAGCTTTTTATTAGAAGGCGTAACTGGCAGTGGTAAAACAGAAGTGTATTTACAGTGCCTAGAAGAAGTATTAAAACGTGGCGAGCAAGCATTAGTATTAGTGCCAGAAATAGGCTTAACGCCACAAACTGTAAACCGTTTTCGTCGCCGCTTTCCTGATACACCCATTATGCTTTGGCATTCAGCCCTTACCGACAACGAGCGATTGCAAACATGGCGCTTTTGCGAAAAAGGCAGTTGTGCAATAGTTATAGGCACACGTTCGAGTATTTTTCTGCCATTTTTAAAACTCGGTATGATAGTTGTCGATGAAGAGCACGATTCATCATTTAAGCAACAAGATACCCTTCGTTACCATGCTCGTGATTTGGCCGCATACAGAGCTTTTCAGCATAAAATACCACTTATATTAGGCAGTGCTACACCCGCACTTGAAACACTTCACAAAGCAATTAATAACAAATATCAGCTACTAAGTTTAACCGAGCGCGCGCAAACTGCGACAGATAACCAATTTAAGTTACTCGATATGAAAGGCCAACCCGACCAAGCAGGTATTGCACATGCAAGCCTTGCCACTATGCGCCAACACTTAAACCGCGGTAAACAGGTTATGGTGTTTTTAAATCGTCGAGGTTTCTCACCCACTCTTATTTGCCATGAATGTGGCTGGCTAAGTGAATGTAAACGCTGCAGTACCAGCGCCACATTTCATAAAGCGATTGGGCAAATGATTTGTCACCACTGTGGCGATCAATACCCTGTTCCTCACCAATGTCCTGATTGTGGAAGTACGCAAATATTTCCAAATGGCAAAGGTACAGAGCAAATTGAAGAGTTTTTATCGACCGAGTTTCCAGATACACCCGTTACTCGCATAGACCGCGATTCAACTCGCCGTAAAGGCAGCCTTGAAAAAGCACTAGATGAAATAAACCTAGGCGGTGCACGCATTTTAGTAGGCACACAAATGCTTGCCAAAGGCCATCACTTTGCAGATGTAAGCCTTGTTATAATTTTAGACGTAGATAGCGGCTTATACTCATGCGACTTTAGGGCGACAGAGCATTTAGCACAGTTAGTTACTCAGGTCGCGGGGCGAGCTGGGCGTTCAGGGGAACCTGGCCAAGTGTTATTACAAACACACTTTCCAGAACACCCACTTTTACAAGACTTAGTTAATAATGGTTACCAAGATTTTGCTCGCTTTGCACTGAGTGAACGCGATGATGCAGACTTACCACCCATTACAAATATGGCTATTGTCCGTGCACAAGGACACAGCATTAAGCTAGTCGTCGATTTTTTGACGGATTTGGTTCCTGTGAATGGGGTATCTGGTATACAATTGCTCGGTCCGATCCCTGCTCCACTTGAAAAAGTCGCAGGTATGTATCGTTTTCAATTACATATTCAAGCGCAAGATCGCCGCATATTACATCAGTACCTTGCGCAAATGGTTGATTATTTAAGTTCAAGTAAACTTGCACAAAAAGTACGCTGGAGCTTAGACGTAGACCCTATAGACATGATTTAGGTTAAGGCCAAAATAACACCATGGCACAGCACGATTATATTAACAAAAAGCCTGCAGGCAGAAACAGTAAAAAAAACGCACCCGCTAAAAAACCATTTCCTATTCTTTTAGCTGTCATAGCCATCTTACTCGTCGGTGGTTTTGCTTATACATTATGGTTTATTAAAAGTAATGCAGATCCAAAACTTGTCGAAAAACAAGCAAACCCCACTGCGCCCGCAAAAGTAGAAGTGGTTATTCCACGCACACCAGAGTTTATTAAAGAAATAAGAGAACACGAGATTCAAGTTGAAGTGAAAGAACTTGAGCAAAAAGGCCCTTACGTTATGCAGTGTGGTTCGTTTAAAACCCACGCACAAGCGGAATCGCTAAAAGCTAAAATAGCATTTGCAGGCCTCATTTCTGAAATAAAACAGGCTGAAGGCAGCAATGGTACTTGGTATAAAGTGCGCTTAGGCCCTTATAAAACCAAACGCCAAGCCGAAAGTGATAAAAACAAACTTAAACGTGTAAAAATAGTCGGCTGCGGAATTTGGGGCTGGACTTGAAAATAAACCATTCACCCATATAACCTCTTCATAATCGTTTTTTACGAGTTGCCTCTGCAGCTCGATGATGAGGAATAACATGACTACTATCGTAAGTGTACGCCGTGGCGACAAGGTTGTAATTGGCGGCGATGGCCAAGTGTCTCTTGGTAATACCGTAATGAAGGGCAACGCCCGTAAAGTTCGACGTCTTTATAATGGCAAAGTAATCGCTGGTTTTGCCGGTGGTACTGCTGATGCCTTCACTCTTTTCGAACGCTTTGAAAGCAAATTAGAAATGCACCAAGGAAACCTAACTAAAGCCGCAGTAGAAATGGCTAAAGATTGGCGCAGCGACCGTGCACTTCGAAAACTCGAAGCGCTGCTCGCTGTTGCAGACGAAACAGCCTCTTTAATTATTACCGGTAATGGCGATGTGGTTCAACCTGAAAACGACCTAATTGCAATTGGCAGTGGTGGTAACTTTGCACAATCAGCTGCAACCGCCCTTTTAGAAAATACAGATTTAAGCGCTCGTGAAATAGTAGAGAAAAGCTTAACTATTGCAGGCAACATCTGCGTATTTACTAATAACTTCCAAACAATCGAAGAATTATAATAGGAACTATCATGTCTGATATGACCCCAAGAGAAATTGTTCACGAGCTAGATCAGCACATTATAGGTCAGGCTAAAGCAAAAAAAGCAGTGGCTATTGCACTTCGTAACCGCTGGCGCCGCATGCAACTCAAAGAAGATTTACGCAGCGAAGTAACACCAAAAAACATTTTAATGATTGGTCCAACCGGTGTAGGTAAAACAGAAATTGCCCGCCGATTAGCAAAACTTGCTAACGCACCCTTTATTAAAGTAGAAGCGACTAAGTTCACGGAAGTTGGCTATGTTGGTAAAGAAGTTGAGACTATCATCCGCGATTTAGTCGATGTATCAATTAAAATGACTCGCGAACAGCAGACTAAGAAATTTAAACATCGCGCCGAAGAAGCAGCAGAAGAGCGCATTTTAGATGCCCTTTTACCACCAGCGAAAGATCAATACGGCGAAACGCAGCGTGATGATAACTCATCAACTCGCCAAACGTTCCGTAAAAAGCTACGTGAAGGTCAGCTAGATGATAAAGAAATTGAAATCGATTTAGCACAAGCACAACCAAACGTAGAAATTATGGCGCCTCCTGGTATGGAAGATATGACCAACCAGCTACAAAGCATGTTTCAAAACATGGGCGGCGATAAGCGCACTAAGCGTAAACTAAAAATCAAAGAAGCCTTCAAACTATTAACGGAAGAAGAAGCCGCTAAATTAGTAAATCCTGAAGAGCTAAAAGAGCAAGCTATTTTTGCAGTAGAGCAAAACGGTATTGTGTTTATTGATGAAATAGACAAAATTTGTAAGCGCGGCGATTCTTCAGGTCCAGATGTGAGCCGAGAAGGTGTTCAGCGCGACTTACTACCGCTAATTGAAGGTTCAACTGTAAATACTAAGCACGGAATGGTTAAAACTGACCATATGCTGTTTATTGCCTCTGGTGCGTTTCAGATGGCAAAGCCATCAGATATGATCCCAGAGCTACAGGGCCGCTTACCGATTCGAGTAGAACTTGAAGCACTTACTGCAGATGACTTTAAACGCATCCTTACAGAGCCTCATGCATCGCTTACCGAGCAACAACGAGAGCTGCTTAAAACTGAGCAGGTATCGATTGAGTTTAGCGACGATGCAATTGAACGTATTGCCAAAGCAGCTTGGCAAGTTAACGAGAAAACCGAAAACATCGGTGCCCGTCGTCTACACACTGTAATGGAAAGATTGATGGAAGAAATTTCATACGATGCTTCTGAAAAAGCAGGCTCGTCATTAGTAATCGACGCCGCTTATGTTGAAAAACACTTAGGTGCACTTGTTGAAGATGAAGACTTAAGCCGCTTTATTCTATAAAACGAATATAAACGTTATACTAAAAGCCTCCAGATTGGGGGCTTTTTAATGGGATATATTAAATGAAACACGTAACAAAAGTGCATTACCACAGTGTAAGTAAAAATCTAGATGTTTACTTTGATGATGACAGTAAAGCTGTATTTAGCTGTGAGTTTTTACGTGTACACTCCCCTTCAGCTGAAGTGCAGGGCCATGGCTCTGGCCCAATGAAGCTAGTACTTAATAAGCAAGCTGTAGGAATTAAAAGTATTGTACCTGTTGGGCATTACGCACTTCGTTTAGATTTTGACGATGGCCATAACAGCGGACTATTTAGCTGGCGCTACTTTGAAAAACTACAACAGCAACAAGATACATTGTGGAGTGAATATTTAGTGCGGGTAACTGAACACGAAAAAAGTAAAGATAGCGTGCCTATAAAGTTTGTTCCTTAAACTTTATAGACCCGCACTATTAGGGGTTATTACACCTTAAACTTATCAATTGCAGTGAATAGAACACGAGCCTGCTCAGAGACTTCTTCACTTGTCTGCGCATTATTAGCAGCATGTCCCGAAGCATCTTGTGCAATATCTCTTATACGTACTACGTTTTTATTTACCTCAGACGCTACCTGACTTTGCTCATCAATCGCAACTGCTATTTGAGTACTCATCTCCATGATAGTTTGTACATCTTCGGTTATATCACCGAGTAGCTCACCGGCTTTAATAGCCTGCGATGCACTTTCATCTCCTTGCGAGCGGCACTGGTGCATAATACTAACCACCTCTTGAGTGCGTTGTTGCAGGGTATTAATAATCCCCTCTATTTCACTAGTCGATTCTTGCGTGCGCTGAGCAAGTGAGCGAACTTCATCTGCCACTACTGCAAAACCACGCCCTTGCTCTCCAGCTCTAGCCGCTTCAATTGCAGCGTTAAGCGCTAATAAGTTGGTTTGATCTGCAATCCCTCGAATTACATCAAGCACTGAGCCAATGGTTTCGCCGTCTTTTTCTAATTGCGATACAACACTTGATGCATTACCTAACGAACTAGACAAATCTCTAATATGTTTAACCGTTGAGTCAACTTCACTGCGCCCTTGCTGTGCGCTTAAGTTGGTTGATTCTGCTTTTTTAGCTGCGGCTTCAGTATTATGAGAGATATCTTGAATAGTTGCCTGCATTTGCGTTGCAGCTGTCGCTACCATGTCTGCTTCATGTAGTTGCTCTTGCATACCAGAGCTTGTTGCTGCGGTACTTTGTGATAAATGCTCGGTTGCTACATTAAGGGTGTTTAAAGCACCATTAACTTCGTTAATTAAGTTCTTAAAATCGCCTATTAAGCTATTAAAGTCGACAGTCATGGTGGTAATTTCGTCTTTACCTGTTTGCTCTATCATTACGCTCAAATCATTATTACGACGAATATCATTAATAGTGTGATAAACCCGCTCAATAGGTACAATAATGGAGTGGCTTGTAAAATAAACTAGCGCTAATACAACCACACCTGCAATCACAAATACCAAAATAGCTAAAAATTGAGCCTGCTCTACACTTTGCTCTACTTGTAACTTAGTGTCTTTAACGATTTTAGAAACAATGGCGTCGCTTTTATCTACACTGTCACGCATTACTCCAAGTGCGCCTGACTCAAGATCTAGCCCTAGCTTAGTTTGGGCCTGCACAAGTGTTTGAAATTCGCTTTGGTATATATCAATCAAAGGATTAATTTGTGCTTTATAGTCGCTTGGCAGCTGTGCTGCAACTATCTGCTGCTTAAATGTATTAATTCCCTCATTAAAACGCCCTAGGTACTTAATATCAAATCTCAGCATGAAATCTTTTTCTGAGCGTCTTAGTTGCAGCATTGACGACAGCAGTTGGTAATTTTGCTGCTCTTTTAATAGTTGCTCAACTTCATGAACCGAGCTTCTAAGCTTGCCATATAACCCGTCGGTCGGGGTTAAACCAATCTCTTTTTGAAGCTTAACAACAGTTTCAAAATCATTATTATAGCTATTTATTAGTTGCTCAAAGCGCTGGACCTGCTCCTGTGCAATACCTTGGTTAGCCATTAACTGTTGTAACTTTTTTACTTTATCACTTAACTGCTCAAAATCCGTTTCAAATGCAGTTAACGCGTCTTCTTGTTTATAAAACAAAAAGTTTTTTTCATGTTTACGCAATGCTAATGCATGTACGTTGAGCTCTTCTGCTAATTGAATAGTCTTGTTTAAGCTCAAGGTTGTACGTGATTCAAAAATAATCACGCATAAAAGGACCACCATTGCTAAACCAACAACGACTGCGTTTAGTTGTAAACGTCGTTTAATTGTTAGGTTTTGTAAAAAATTCATCGCTAACGCCTTTTTTGAATATGCATTTTTATTATAGCTAATAGATCAAAAGCGACTAATTAATTTAACTTTTTATTATTGGTAATTCTAAACAGTTTAAATGTGATGGCTATAAGGCGACACTATCCCACAAACCTTTATGTAACGATTGTGTGTTATTCCATTGTTGTTTAACCAACCAATCAATTAAAGGCGCGGGATCGCTGGGGTAATTTATTTGCTTGTTTTGCGGCGCGCTATTCCAATCATCAAGGGCTTGAGGGTTTAAATAGTTCATAACATGCGCCATGCCCATGGAAAATAAAGTTTGTGCATTTGCTGCTTGCTCAAACTGACCATCTAAAGGCTTTAATAGTAACTTTTTACCTAACTTAAGCGCTTCACTGGCAAGCTCAAATCCCGCATTACCAATAACGCCACTTGTGTTTGCTAAGTCGTTTAAAAAACCAGAGCGTGAAGGGGCTCGTAAATGTATATGTCCAAAAGATTGATTGGTGGCATTTGGGTGATAGCAATAAAATTCTTTTTCGGGAAAGTCTTTTAAATAATCAACAACGCTATCTAAGTTTTCGAAAGGTAAATATACCAATACCTTGTTCATTACTGCTACAGGGTTGTCGTGATTATGATGAGCAATAAAAGGCGGTATTATATTATTTGCAAATGGTTGCCAGTGCACGCCTAAGTAGGTAGTCGCTGGTGCATAATGCTTGATAAGTGATTTTCTCAGGACGCCACGACCAAACATAGGTACGTTATCTGACAAAAATGCTGCTTGGTGACTAATGCCAATAACGGGTATACCTGCCCGTTTTGCAGCCCATGCTGTCACAGGCTCAAAATCGTTAAGTACAAAATCGTACTGTTTTATCTCAAGCGATTTTATATCACTCACCAACTTACAAATTCGCATGTTTTTAAGTGTTTTTAAATTTTTAACTTGCCCATTTTCAGTGCTAAACGACAAACCGCGATACGCTTTATAATCTGAGAATTCGTGCATATCAAAGTAATCTTTATTTGCGCGCCCTGAAAACACATAATCAACATCAATACCGAGCTTATTAAAGCAGCTTGCCATAACCCGAGCGCGCGTTATATGACCATTACCGGTACCTTGCACTCCATACAATATTTTCATGCAGGCACCACAAGTGCTAACGCAAATAAACCACAAAAACTACCAATCGTTGCGCCTATTATAATATCAGCAGGAAAGTGCACACCCAATACCACACGAGACATAGCAACGCCGGTAGCCCAACTAAATAGTAGTAATGCATATTCTGGAAAAAAATGGCTTAATATAATTGCCACTAAAAAGGCAGCAGCACTGTGGCCCGATGGTAAACTAAATTTATCGCTCGGTACTATATAGGCATTTGTTACTAAGCAGTCGCATGGACGGATCCGAGCAAATCTATTTTTAGCTAGTAGGTAAATAGGTCTTTCTATAGCAAAACCAATTAATATAGTGACAGGCAATAATTGGTGCTGTTCATTATTACTAAGCCACCACACTGCTAAGCATATTAATATATAAAGCCCACCATCACCGCTTTTAGACAAACCAAAGGCCATTGTTTTAAACCACCTCGGTGAATTGCAATTAAACAAAGTTAAAAATAATTGCTCATCTATCTGAGTTACCTTTTTAAGCATATTATTATTCATCACCATCCCTCATTGCATAACATATGAACACCGGTTTAGCTTATGTGTTGTAAATAACAATTGAGTGACGCTTTTAATACACTATTATTGCGATTAATGATTTAGCGCTTGTTTTGCCTAAATTTACTGCGATTAAGTCGTTGTTATTGCTTATAAGGAGGGTATACTGAGATATAAATTAATGTACCTTTTGAGGATAAAATAATGGATTACAGCACTTCTGATTTATGCGACCACTTTGCTGACGTGGTTGACGTGCTAGAGCCTATGTTCATCAACTTTGGTGGTCGACACAGCTTTGGTGGCCGCATTAAAACGGTTAAATGTTTTGAAAATAATGAACTCATCCGCGAATTACTTTCTCAAGATGGTACAGACCTAGTACTTCTTATTGATGGTGGCGGCTCAACTCGTCGCGCACTAATCGACATTGAACTGGCTGAACTAGCACTTGAAAACAACTGGAATGGTATTGTTGTTTACGGCGCAGTACGCCACGTTGATGAGCTTGAAGAGCTTGATTTAGGCATTCAAGCAATTGCTTCAATCCCTGTTGCAGCCGACAGCGAAGGTGCTGGTGAAGATGCTATAGGCGTTAACTTTGCTGGGGTATCATTTTTTGATGACGACTTTATTTATGCTGATAGCACAGGCATTGTTTTATCTGCAGAAGAATTAGAGTTGGAAGTTGTAGAAGTATAACGTGACCTCCCATTTAAAAGTATATGATGAAAGCGCGGTTAGAACACTTTGCTCTACTCGCGCAAATGAGAAAAAAGCATGGCAATCAATGGCCTTGCTCGACACCCAAGTAAACCTGCAACAAGCACTTGTTGACGCTGCTCAATTTGGTATCCGCTATGTACTTCTGGGTATTTGCGAAGATATCGGCCCAAAAGCAAACTTAGGAAATGGTGGTGCAAACGAAGCATGGCCTGCTTTTTTAAAACGCTTTTTAAACCAACCTCACAATCAATTTATTGCCACTCAAAAAGTGCTTTTATTGGGTGAAGTTAATACTGATGATTTAATGGCGCAAAGCAACCAGCTTAATAATCAGCAAGGCCAGCAATTAACTCAATTACGAGATTTATGCCAACAGCTTGATGAACGCGTAGAGTCGGTATTGAGCCTTATTTTTAAAGCGGGGCTTGAGCCAATCGTTATTGGCGGAGGTCATAACAATTGCTTGGGAATTATCCGTGCCCTGAGTAAGTCAAAAAATACACCTATTAATGCTATCAACTTTGACCCTCATGCCGACTTTAGAGAATGTGAAGGTCGCCATAGCGGCAATGGCTTTCGCTACGCTTATAACGAGCAACATCTAAGTAATTACCACGTTATTGGCTTACATGAGATAAAAAACAATCAAGCAATTATAGATGCAATGAGTGAAGCTAACTTTACGTTTGATAGCTATCAATCAATACAAGTTAAGCAAAAAATTACACTCACTCAGGCAATTGAAAACGCATTAAGTAATTTTAACGATTTACCACTGGGTATTGAAGTTGATTTAGATAGTATTACTTACATGCCGGTTAGTGCGTACACATGTTGCGGATTTAGTGTGAATGACACTGAGCACTTTGTGCATTTAGCAGCAAACCATCGCCACTCTAAGTACTTACATTTATGTGAAGCAGCGCCTAGCCAGCACCCTAGCGGAGTTGAGGCCGGTGCTGCCCATGTAGGGCAAGTGATCAGTGCACTTGTGAATAGCTATCTACAAGCCAAAGAAAACACTTAGCGCTGTTGAACTAATCGCCACTCTTTTAGCCAGCTCATTAAACCAATACTACTTAGCGGGTGACCAAAGTAATAACCTTGGGCAGCATAACCTTTTAAGCTTTTTACAAACTTAAGTTGCTCAAGTGTTTCTACCCCTTCAAAAATCACTTTTGTTTTTTGTTGGTTATGCATTTCAACCATTCCGCTAACTAAACTGCGTATATTGTTTTGATTACTAAAGTCAGCAGTGAGTGAAGGTGAAACCTTAATATACTCTACCGCTAAGCTTGGTAACTTAGAAAGTAGTACCGGGTTATCACCAAGTCCATCAACACATACTTTTAAGCCTATGTTATTAAGCCTTGCGATCATGCCTCTGCCTTTATCATCTAGTCCCGTAAAAATATGCAAAGGGCATTCAACAATTAAATCGCCAGCTTCCAAGTGATGCTCACTTAAAACAACATCAACAAATTCAATAAACTCTTCGTTAAGCATTTCAGGACCAAATACGTTAATGCTAAGCGGTATAGAAATACCTTCTATTCTAAGCGCCATTGCAAGCTCAGCAGCTCTCTCTATTACAAATTTAGCGAGTGGATAACCAAGCCCTGCAATTCTAATGTCGTCGATAAACCTGTTAGCGGATAAAATCCCTTGCTTAGGGTGCTGCCAACGCAGTAGTAATTCTAAAAACTCAATTTGACCGTTTTCGTTACAAATAATAGGCTGAAAATAAAGCTCTAACTCGCTCGAAAAATCAATATTTGCTAATTCCTTTAGTCGCGCTTGTTGCTCTCGCAATTCAATCATCATTTGTTGATGATAAGGCACAACCTTGCGATCTGGGTGGCTATCGAGTGCCAGATATGCGTACGATATTAAATTATCAAAGTTGTTATCTTGCTCATTACAATCAACATAACTCGCTCTCGCTTTTACTTCTACAGTGCAGTTAGCAACATTAAATGGCTTAAGCGTTGCACCCAGTATTTGGTCAATAACTAATTCATGTAAGTGTTTTTGATTCGCGAAACTACAAATAAATGCAAAGTTAAGACCCCCTAAGTGGGCTAGCTTTTCTTGTCCAGTTAAAGTCACTATTTCGTCACTTGAAAGTAGCTCTTTTATTCGATTAGCCGATTGCGCTAACAGTATATCGCCAAAGTCGCGTCCAATATGCTGGTTAACTTGCTCAAAGCCTTCAAGGCGAATAACGATTAACGCTGCGCTTATTTGTTTGTTGTCGCACCATGCATAGTAACCTTGTCGTAACTGTTTTCTATCTGCAAAAACTGAAAGCGGAGACTCTTCAATAAATGCATCACCTTCAGGTTCTGGCTCTATAACGACTTCTATTTCAGCACTTTCATCATTTAAAAAGCCAACAATAGCTAATAATAATATTGCTAACACAACCCAAAATAGCGGAACTTCCAATAATAAATGAGCTGAAAATAGAACAACAAATAAAAGACCAGCCATTGAGCTGGTAATTATCATGCTCCAATTATTTCGCTCAAATGCTTGCCATAAGTGAAAACAAAACCCAAAGGCTAGTAGAATAGCAAGCCAAGCCGCACCGCTGCTTAAGATAGCTAAACCAACAGCAGCTGTGCATAAATAACTAAATTTAATACTGGTATTTTTAACAGCAAATAAAGTGGCGATCATCGCCATTAATAGTGCACCACTAAAAAATATTGGGAAATTACTGTCGGTTAGTATGTTCAAATTAACGGCATCCGTATTCGCTAAAAAAGTTTAAACCAAGTTATATGTGAGTAAAAATAATACAAACTAATTAATTCTACCCAAAATCCATAAATTTAACAGTTTATTTACGCCAAATTGGTAACTTAATTGTGATGGATGACTTATTTGCCAATGCGCAATATCAGCTCTTGCGCCAACCTTTAAAATACCACGGTCGTCTAAACCTAGTGCTTTAGCTGCATTTCGAGTAACACCAGCTAATGCTTGCTCAGGAGTTAATCTAAACAATGTGCATGCCATGTTCATCATCAAGTGCACTGAGCATAGTGGTGAAGTACCTGGGTTAAAATCACTCGCAATAGCTATAGGTACTTTATATTGATTAAGTAATTCAATAGGTGGGAATTTAGTTTCTCTTAAAAAATAAAATGCACCTGGCAATAACACCGCTACCGTCCCAGCGTCTGCCATGGCTTTTACACCCTCTTCATCTAGATGCTCAATATGATCCGCCGAAAAGCCATTAAACTGCGCCACCAGCTTAGCACCCTGTTGATTAGATAACTGCTCAGCATGGCATTTTACTGGGAGGTTATGCTTTTTAGCCGCCTGGAAAACACGTTTGGTTTGCGAATAACTAAACCCAACATTTTCACAAAATACATCGACTGCATCAGCAAGATTATTAGCCACTACCTGATCTAGCATGCCAGTACACACTAAATCAATATATTCATCAGCACGGCCTTTGTATTCAGGCGGTAGAGCATGCGCCCCTAAAAAAGTAGTTTTAATATCAATAGGGTGATGTTCACCTAATAAACGAGCGACTTCTAATATTTTTATCTCGTTTTCTGTATCTAGCCCATAACCAGACTTTATTTCAACGGTGGTTACACCTTCTTTTAATAACGTATTTAAGCGATCTTTTGCATCAACAAACAATTGTTCACGGTCGGCTGCTCTTGTGGCTTTAACCGTACTTGCTATGCCACCGCCTTGTGCCGCAATTTGCTCATAGCTTACGCCTTGCAAACGCTGTTCAAACTCTTGCGATCTTGAACCTGCAAATACTAAGTGAGTATGGCAATCTACTAAGCCCGGCGTTAACCACTGTCCTTTTACACTCAATGTCGGCGTTGCAAACACATCAAAACTAGGCAATGTTGATTGCTCTCCAATCCACGCAATTTTACCACTTTTAATGGCTATAGCAGCATTTTCAATTGCGCCATAAGGGGCATTTATATTGCTATCCATAGTGGCAATATTGGCATCAGTTAAAAGTAAGTCGATTTCTTCTAACTCATAATTTTGTGTTGTGCTTTGCATATCGCAGCCCTTTTTACACCGTGAATAATGAAAATATAGTCTAACAACCCATCTTGTATATACAAGGTAATTGTGTCATCTTATTTATATAGTTTATTTTTAATGTAACCATAAATTTAATGACGACACCTAAATTTGCGCAAATAAAACAATTCATTGTTGATAAAATACGCAGCGGTACGTGGCAAGAAAACCAACGTGTTCCCTCTGAAAACGAACTAAGTAGTCAATTTAATGTAAGCAGGATGACAGCCCGCAGAGCACTAAGCGAATTAACAGAGGCAGGCATTTTAACCCGCAGCCAAGGGTTAGGTACATTTGTAGCTACATTTAAATCGCAGTCATCGTTACTTGAAATAAAAAATATTGCTGATGAAGTAAAAGAGCGTAACGGCAACTACACCTGTAGCGTACTCATACTCGAATCAATAAATGCAGTCGCACCTATTGCCATTGCACTTGGTGTTGAGGTTGACAGTGTTGTATATCGAAGTGTACTGGTGCATAACGAAAATGACAGCCCTTTGCAGCTAGAAGAGCGTTTTGTAAATCCTGCCCTTGCGACTGGCTACTTACAACAAGACTTCAGTACGCTTACACCACATGAATATCTATCTAGTGTTGCCCCACTTACCCAAGCAAGGCATACAGTAGAGGCCATTATGCCAAACAGCGAAATGTGCCAATGGTTAAACTTATATAATGAAGAGCCATGCTTACAAGTGATCCGACGCACCTGGTCTGTTAAAGGCATTGTAAGCTTTGCGCGCCTTGTATCACCTGGCAGTAAATATCGCTTAGGTGGCCACTTAACATTTAAAAAATAACAAACAATAGCGCTTACTGCGCTTTTTTTATAACAAATCACCTTGTATATACAACAGGAGCAAAACATGAACAACCGACTCGACACAAGTCGCGTAATACGTGCACCTCATGGAGATAAAATAAGTGCTAAAAGCTGGCAAACAGAAGCTGCTAAGCGCATGCTAATGAATAACTTAGACCCTGAAGTTGCAGAGCATCCTCATGCACTTGTTGTATATGGTGGTATTGGCCGAGCAGCTCGTGATTGGCCAAGTTATGACAAAATTATAGAAACCCTCGATAGGCTCGAAAGCGACGAAACCCTGCTTGTACAATCAGGAAAACCCGTTGGTGTATTTAAAACCCACAGTAATGCTCCTCGCGTGCTTATTGCTAACTCAAATCTTGTTCCACACTGGGCAAATTGGGAGCACTTTAACGAGCTCGATAAAAAAGGCTTGATGATGTACGGGCAAATGACGGCGGGTTCTTGGATCTATATTGGCTCGCAAGGCATAGTACAAGGAACTTACGAAACCTTTGTAGCTATGGCAAAGCAACATTTTGCAGGTAGCGCTAGTGGTAAATGGGTATTAACAGGTGGTCTTGGTGGTATGGGCGGTGCGCAACCACTTGCAGCTACAATGGCTGGGTTTAGTGCGCTAGTTGTTGAATGTGATGAAAGCCGTATCGATTTTCGTATAAAAACAGGCTACGTTGATGTAAAAGCAACAAGCCTTGAACACGCACTGCAATTAATAACCGATGCATGTGTTAAAGGTAAAGCCCTCTCAGTGGGTTTACTAGGTAACGCTGCCGATATTTTTAGTACACTGGTTAAAACAGGCATTACCCCTGATGTAGTCACAGATCAAACATCTGCTCACGATCCATTAAATGGTTACTTACCGCAAGGTTGGACAATGGAGTACGCTGCAAAAATGCGTGAGCAAGATCCAAAAGCCGTAGTAAAAGCCGCTAAACAATCAATGGCAGTCCAAGTTAAAGCGATGCTGGCACTACAAAAAGCCGGTGCCGCCACTACTGATTACGGTAATAATATTCGTCAAATGGCGTTTGATGAGGGTGTTATCAACGCGTTTGACTTTCCTGGATTTGTACCCGCTTATATTCGCCCTTTATTTTGTGAAGGTATTGGACCATTTAGATGGGTGGCATTATCAGGCGACCCGGAAGATATATATAAAACCGATGCTAAAGTAAAAGAGCTTATTCCTGATGATGCACATTTGCATAACTGGCTTGATATGGCGCGGGAACGCATTCAATTTCAAGGTCTACCTGCACGTATTTGCTGGGTTGGCCTAAAAGATAGAGCGCGCCTTGCACTGGCCTTTAATGAAATGGTTAAAAATGGCGAACTTAAAGCCCCTATCGTTATTGGTCGTGACCACCTCGACTCAGGCTCAGTTGCCAGCCCTAACCGTGAAACAGAGAGCATGAAAGATGGCTCAGATGCAGTATCAGATTGGCCACTACTCAATGCACTGCTTAATACCGCAAGTGGCGCTACTTGGGTGTCGCTTCATCATGGTGGCGGTGTAGGTATGGGCTTTAGCCAACACTCTGGTGTAGTTATTGTTGCCGATGGTACTGATGAAGCTAAAGAGCGTATTGCTCGCGTACTGTGGAACGACCCTGCAACGGGTGTAATGCGCCATGCTGATGCCGGATACGACATAGCAAAAAACTGCGCTAAAGAACAAAATTTAGACCTACCTATGTTAAACGAGGAATGATCATGTTCGAACTTACTCTCACACCCGGATCACTTGATTTAAACACACTAAGAAAAATTAATAATTCACCGGTAAAGTTAAGCCTTGCAAAGCATGCCGAGTCGCAAATAGCAGCCAGCGCGCAAACCGTTCAAAACGTTATTAATGAACACCGCACTGTATATGGAATTAACACCGGCTTTGGATTATTAGCCAATACTAAAATTGCCGACGACCAACTTGAATTATTACAGCGTTCCATTGTACTTTCACACGCTGCGGGTATTGGCGAATACATGGATGACAGCACAGTAAGGTTAATGATCACCTTAAAAGTAAATTCGCTTTCGCGTGGCTACTCGGGTATTCGCCTGCAAGTGATCCAATTTTTTATGCAGCTGCTTAGTAGCGAAGTATATCCATGCGTGCCTAAAAAAGGTTCCGTGGGGGCCTCGGGAGATTTAGCCCCTCTTGCGCATATGTGTCTACCTTTATTAGCTGAAGGTCAAATGCGACATAAAGGAGAAATAATTAGCGCAGCACAAGGGTTAAAAATAGCGGGACTTGAACCCCTTACCCTTGCAGCTAA
This sequence comes from Pseudoalteromonas sp. SR43-2, assembly GCF_014163885.1. Classification (NCBI taxonomy): domain Bacteria; kingdom Pseudomonadati; phylum Pseudomonadota; class Gammaproteobacteria; order Alteromonadales; family Pseudoalteromonadaceae; genus Pseudoalteromonas; species Pseudoalteromonas sp. SR43-2. Next base: position 120,015 of record NZ_JACJED010000008.1, read on the forward strand.
AGAAGGCTTAGCATTATTAAATGGCACACAAGCGTCGACTGCGTTTGCACTACAAGGCCTATTTAGAAGCGAGAACTTATATGCACAAAGCTGCGTTATCGGATCAATAAGCATAGAAGCTGCAATGGGCAGTCGCGCGCCATTTGATGCACGTATTCATGAAATTCGTGGACAGCGCGGACAAATAGACACCGCTCAAGTATTTAGAGAGCTACTCGATACGCACTCTCAAATTAGTAGCTCCCACGTCAATTGTGAAAAAGTACAAGATCCATACTGCCTTCGCTGCCAACCTCAAGTGCTAGGTGCTTGCCTAACTCAGATACGCCAAGCTGCAGAAGTGTTACTATGCGAGTCAAACGGTGTAACCGATAATCCGCTAGTTTTTGCCGATGTAGGCGACATTATATCGGGAGGAAACTTTCATGCAGAGCCCGTTGCAATGGCCGCTGACAACTTAGCAATCGCAATTGCAGAAATTGGCGCATTAGCAGAAAGGCGAATTGCATTACTTATCGATTCAAACCTATCCAAATTACCGCCATTTTTAGTTGAAAACGGCGGGGTAAATTCAGGATTTATGATTGCCCAGGTTACCGCTGCAGCGCTTGCCTCAGAAAACAAATCATTAGCACATCCGGCTTCGGTTGATAGCTTGCCTACATCTGCAAATCAAGAAGATCATGTTTCTATGGCAACCTTTGCAGCAAGGCGCTTAGATGAAATGGCCAATAATACCCAAGGTGTTTTGGCAATAGAATGGTTAGCATCGGTTCAAGGGCTAGAATTTAGAAAGCCGCTTGAACCATCAGATAAAGTGCAAAGCGCTAAAGCATTGTTACGCGAGCATGTAAGTTATTATGATAAAGACCGCTACTTTGCTCCCGATATCGAAGCTGCTAATACATTACTAAGTGAAGGTAAGCTATGCGACTTTATAGAGAGCAGTCCCCTGCCTTCAGCATATTAAATACCGTGCTGATAGCTAAACCCTAAGGCTTCAATGGCTGAGCCTAATATTTTTCGCTCAGCCGAATCAGTTCCTGTAAACGTTGGCATTTCACCACCATGTTGCTGACACTTCATCGCGTAGTATTCAGCTTTTGTGGGGTGCGCAGGATTAACAACATTATAAATATTTTGCCCTACTTGCCAGTGCTCTATCACCGCAAAAATAGCATTAAGGACATCTTGTTGATGCACCATATTTACCACTTGCTCACTTGATGTATTGAGCTCTTTACCTGCCACAAAACGCCCTGGTTCTCTATTAGGCCCTAGTAATCCAGCTAAACGCAGCACTTTCCCGTCTTGCTCAAGTACTTGCTCTTCAGCTTCATAAAGCTTTATTTGGCGCTCGTTTGTGCATGAAATATCACTACTTTCGCTATATACACCAGGCTCTTGATCGTACACCCCGGTTGATGAGCACAATAAAAAGCCCTTTGCGTTTAGCTCCTTTGAAAGCTTAAGCGCTGCGGTGAGTGTTTCAGGATAATTACTTTCACTGTGCCTGCTACGTGGTGGAATAGCACATACCCAATAAGCATCTTGTAAATCAACTTGATGCCTCAATTGTCCATCTTCAAGTGTAAACTGACGCTCAAAGTCAAACTCGTGTATATCTGTTCTATGCGTTCCTTGTACTTGCCAGTCAGCTTTTTGCGCACTTACGCATAAAGCATGTCCTAACCAGCCTGCACCTAATACTACTAATTTATTACTTTTATTTGTCATTTTTGTATAAGCCTTTATTTTAAACGCATAATTAGTTCTTTCTATCTAACTTTATAGAGATTTTAAGTAAGATATGATTAGATATAATTTCATAAATAATAAAAATATGCGCACTCATGCTAAATAATTTATCGTTACGGAAGAAAATATTATTATTGATTGGTGGAACAATTACCGTTTTACTGATTATCGCCTCAACATTTTTTGTTAAACACATTGCCAATCTCTCTAGAGAAAACATAGAAAACGAAGCACAAAGTTATCTACAGACCGAGCAACTTTCAATGCAAAGTTACTTCGCGATGTACGGTAAAATGGTATCAACCTTTGTTAATAACCCACATTTAATCAACTTTTTTGAAAATTGGGATACACGCGATCAAGCACTCGAAAGCGCACCTGGCTACAACGAAGTAAACCAAGACTTTGTGCGTTTAAGCTCAAATGACGAAAACATTTTATCGGCCTTTTTTGCCTCAGCAACCACCGGTGAATACTTTAAAGAAAACGAGCGTACAAGTCACTACAACGGCCAGCCTTATTACGCTTACAAGCGTGGGTGGTGGCAAGAAGCCATGCAAGTTAACAAGCTTTACGTAGGTCCAATCTCTGTTGATTTAACCACAGACGTAGCATCCGCAGTAGTACAACAACCTGTTTATAACGCTCAGCGAAAACTCATCGGTATGGGCGGTGTTGATTTACAATTAAACAAAATTAACGACATGGTCGAAAATATTCGCTTTAACGGCCAAGGTTATGGATTTTTACTCGATGGTAATCAAAAAGTAGTACATTTTTCAAAGGCCACTGGGCATAAACTTTCAATTACAGATGAAGGTGCAAACGGTAAAGAAGGGCTCGATGCGCTTGAGCAACAATTTACAAATACAGCAGGCTTTAAAGAGTTAAATACACAAATGCGAAATAACCTTGAAGGCAGCCAAATGGTTACTTTTAAAGGTGAGCAGTTTTATGTGGTTTACCATCGTTTGCAGCTAGAGCAGCCTTATATAGATTGGTATGTAGGTCTACTTATCCCAACTACTATGATTGAAGAGCCCGTAGATGCTGCAGTAACCGCTACAACAACGGCGGTAATTATTATCTTAATCATTATATTAGCCATGATTTTATGGGCTACCCACATGATTTCAAAACCCATTACAACGCTTACACACATTATGCGTGATATAGCATCGGGCGAAGGCGATCTTACTCAAAAAATTGATATTAATAGTCAAGATGAAGTGGGACAGCTGGCCAATCATATGAACACTTTTATTGATAAGTTGCACGCCATGATGCTTGATACCGCAGCGCAAGCAGAACAACTAAGTAATGCAGCGGCCCAGTTAAGAAGTGTTTCTGAGAAAACAAATTCTGAAATTCAGCAAGAGAAGCAGCAAGTTGATAGCGTGAGCGCAGCGGTAACTGAAATGGCGACTACTGTGCTTGAAATATCACGTAACGCACAACACACAAATAACGCAGCTGAAGAAGTACAAGCAATTACAGCTGAAGGAGCTAGCCGTTCTACACAGGCGCAAACAGTAATGACTGAACTGGCATTACATATTGGCGAAGCATCTAAAGTGGTTGCAGGTCTTGAGCAAGAAAGTAATAACATTGGTGCATTAGTCGATGTAATTAATTCCATTGCAGATCAAACCAACTTACTTGCACTTAATGCGGCTATAGAGGCTGCTCGTGCCGGTGAACACGGTAGAGGCTTTGCCGTTGTTGCTGATGAAGTTCGTTCACTTGCAAGTCGCACACAAGAATCAACAGACGATATTCGAAATATGATTTCGCGCTTGCAGCAAATAGCTCAACAAGCCTCAGTAATGATGCAACAAGGACAAGATCAAACCGAGGGCTCAGTGCTTCAAACTAAAGAAGTGCTTAGCTCACTTCACAATATTGCGCAGTCGGTTACTAAAGTACAAGACCAAAGTCATCAAATAGCCACATCTACCGAGGAGCAAACTGTTGTTGCTGAGGATATTAATACGAGCCTTTCGGCAATTAATAACTTAGTGAACAGTACCGCTGACCATGCGCACACCCTCGCTGACGAAGCTCGTGACTTAAGTGATTTAGCTGCGGCGCTTAACAAAACGGTTAATCAATTTAAATTATAAAACATGTATTTAATAGTTGTGTTTAAGCGTAAAACTTAAGCGCAACTATAACCCTTGTTTTTAATTTATTTAGCACCATATCTTTACAGTTCGCTGCTATTTTTACTGTAATTGAGTAATACAAAGTGATTTTTACGAACCAGATCAAATTTTTCGATTTTATACACCGATCTTTTTATTGAGATAGTTTGTTGTTTGGCAGAGTCTGGTATAGTAGCGCACGTAATAAACAGTGCTTTTTGAACGGTTTAATACAAAATTGCTAATTAATATGTTCTAAGTGTTACTTAAAAGCACATATTAATTACCAATTGTTAAAAATGGGTTAGCCGACACTCGGCTGACAAAGAATACATTGTAACGGTTTTATCATGATATCTAATTTATTTACCAAGCTTTTTGGTAGTCGCAATGACCGCACTATTAAAAACTTAAGAAAGACGGTCGCGCTAATCAATGCGCTAGAAACGCAACTTGAAGCGCTTTCTGATGAAGATTTAAGAGCTAAAACAGCTGAGTTTAGAGAACGTTACGATAACGGACAAAGCCTTGACGACATTCTACCAGAGGCTTTTGCTGTGGTACGTGAAGCGTCAAAGCGTGTAAATGGCATGCGTCATTTCGACGTGCAGTTATTAGGTGGTATGGTTTTACATCAAGGTCGCATTGCAGAAATGCGTACCGGTGAAGGTAAAACACTTACAGCTACTCTACCAGCTTATCTAAACGGCTTAACAGGCAAAGGTGTTCACGTAATTACCGTGAATGACTACCTTGCTAAACGTGATGCTGAAACCAACCGTGCGTTATTTGAATTTTTAGGCCTTACCGTAGGCTGTAACGTACCTGGTATGATGCCGCAGCAAAAGAAGCTCGCTTATACTGCCGACATTACATACGGTACTAATAACGAATTTGGTTTTGACTACCTTCGTGACAACATGGCTTTTAGCATTGATGAACGAGTTCAACGTCCATTATTTTATGCTGTAGTCGATGAAGTGGATTCAATCTTAATTGATGAAGCACGTACCCCGCTTATTATTTCAGGCCCAGCTGAGGATAGCTCTGAGCTATACACTGAAATAAACACCATCGTTCCTTTACTTGAGCTTCAAGAAAAAGAAGACGAAGAAGGCATTGAAGGTGACGGCGATTACACTATCGATGAAAAATCTAAGCAAGTTCATTTAACAGAACGTGGTCAAATTAAAGTAGAAGAGCTACTTACTGAGCGCGGCTTAATTGAAGAAGGCGATTCGCTTTATTCAGCAGCAAGCATTACGCTACTAAGCCATGTTTATGCCGCCCTTCGTGCTCATAAGCTATACCAAAAAGATGTTGATTACGTTGTAAAAGAAAACGAAGTAATTATTATCGATGAGCATACTGGTCGTTCAATGGAAGGTCGTCGTTGGTCAGAAGGTTTACACCAAGCTGTTGAAGCAAAAGAAGGTGTAAAAATTCAAAACGAGAACCAAACACTTGCCTCTATTACGTTCCAAAACTACTTCCGTTTATACGAAACGTTAGCAGGTATGACAGGTACAGCCGATACTGAAGCATTTGAATTTCAGTCTATTTATGGCCTTGATACTGTTGTTATGCCAACTAATAAGCCGATGATTCGTGATGATCGCGCCGATTTAGTTTACCTAACGCAAGAAGAAAAATACGAAGCTATTTTAATTGATATTAAAGACTGCCAAGACCGTGGACAACCGGTGCTTGTTGGTACTATTTCAATTGAAAGCTCTGAGTATTTATCGCAGTTTTTACGCAAAGAAAAAATTAAGCACAATGTACTTAATGCTAAATTTCATGCGCAAGAAGCTGACATCGTTTCAGATGCTGGCCTACCAGGAACAGTAACAATTGCAACAAACATGGCCGGTCGTGGTACCGATATCGTGCTTGGTGGTAACTGGAACAGTGAAGTTGAAAAACTTGAAAACCCAACTGATGAGCAAATTGCTGAAATTAAAGCAGCTTGGAAAATTCGCCATGATGCAGTAATTGATGCCGGCGGTTTACATATCATTGGTACTGAACGTCACGAATCTCGTCGTATAGACAACCAATTACGTGGTCGCTCTGGTCGTCAAGGTGATGCTGGTTCAAGCCGTTTTTACTTATCGATGGACGATGCGCTAATGCGTATATTTGCCGGTGAGCGCATGACTAACATGATGCGTAAACTCGGCATGCAACGCGGTGAAGCAATTGAACATCCATGGGTAAACCGTGCGATTGAAAATGCACAGCGTAAAGTAGAAGCACGTAACTTCGATGTTCGTAAGCAACTACTTGAGTACGATGATGTAGCAAACGATCAACGTCGTGTTGTTTACTCTCAGCGTAACGAACTACTTGAAGAAGGCGATATTTCAGAAACTATTACTGCAATTCGTGGTGACGTACTTAGCAATACAATTGATCAGTACATTGCACCGCAAAGCCTTGCTGAAATGTGGGACATTCCTGGCCTTGAAGAGCGTTTAAAACAAGACTTCTTAATTGAGTTACCTATTACTCAGTGGTTAGCAGATGACAATAAACTATACGAAGAAAAGCTTCGTGAGCGTATTGAGCAGGCGGTTGAGCATTCATACAAGCAAAAAGAAGAGCAAGTTGGCGATTCTGTTTTACGTCAATTCGAAAAAGCGATTATGCTACAGAGTCTTGATCAGCATTGGAAAGATCACCTTGCTGCAATGGATCATTTACGCCAAGGTATTCATTTACGTGGTTACGCGCAAAAAAATCCTAAGCAAGAGTACAAGCGTGAATCGTTTGAGCTGTTCTCCGAAATGCTTGAAAACTTGAAAGTAGATGTTGTAAGCATTCTAAGTAAAGTACAAGTACGCGCAGAAGAAGATGTTGAAAAAGTAGAAGAGCAACACCGTAAAAGTGAAAATGCTCCTCGCGAATACCAACATGAAGAAGCTGAGCACGTAGGTGGCGAAGCGCCAGAAACAGCGACAGTAATGGCTCGTACAGAACCAAAAGTAGGTCGTAATGACCCTTGTCCTTGTAAATCAGGTCAAAAATTCAAACAGTGTTGCGGTAAATTAAAATAACCCAATATTGTCAGTAGCTTATTAAAAAGCGGCGCTAGCGTCGCTTTTTTTTATGGAGTTTTAAAGTAATGACTATAGAAATTGTACATGTAGCTGTTGGTGTTATTAAGAAAAATAACGCTATATTCATTTGTAAACGTGCAGATGAACAACATCAAGGCGGTTTATGGGAATTTCCTGGTGGTAAAGTTGAAGCTGGAGAAAGTGTGTTTGTTGCACTTAAACGCGAGCTTATTGAAGAAGTTGGACTAACCATTCACAGCTCTAGCCAATTGATGGTGATTGAACATGACTACGGCGATAAATGCGTTAAATTAGATGTACACGTAGTAAGTAACTTTAGCGGTGAGGCACATGGCGCTGAAGGGCAACCTAGCGAATGGGTAGCAATTACTGAATTAGAAAATTATGATTTTCCTGAAGCGAATGCTGAAATTATCGAAAAAATAGTTGCCCGATACGCATAAAAAAGGGCATAAGTGAGCACAATGAATATCTCAATACAAAATAAGCTAAGCGAACTGTTAGCACTGCCCCCTGAGTTAACTCAAGTTAGTGCGATTGGTAGCGGTCATATAAATAGTACATGGCTACTTACAAGTATTGATAAACAGTTTATTGTGCAAAAACTAAATACTGAGGTATTTAAAAACCCTGCTCAGTTAGTGAGTAATGCAAAACTAATTGAGCAGCATTTAAATGCTAAACAACTGCAAAATAATTACCCGCTTGAAATAATCAAACATATAGCTACACAAAACGACGAACACTTAATAAAAATTGATAATGCGTATTATCGCGTCCTTAACTATATTAGTGATAGCTACAGCGAAGACGTTGTTAAAAATACCCAGCAGAGCGAGCAAGCGGCTTACGCCTTTGGCGTATTTGCTCATGCATTACAAGATTTTGATGCGCAACAGCTGCACACTGTAATTCCTGATTTTCATAACTTAGCGATGCGCTTTGAGCAATTAAATACCGCAATCACTAACAACGTAGTTAATAGAGTAAAGCACTGCGCTGACGAAATAGAGTATTGCTTAACGCAGCAGCATTTAATTACTGAGCTTAGTCAGGTAGCTAAACACATACCGCTTAGAGTGTGTCATAACGATACAAAAATAAATAATATGCTGTTTTGTAATACAACTCACAAAGCAAAAGCAGTTATTGATTTGGACACCTGTATGGCAGGACTTTGGCTTTATGACTTTGGCGACATGGTACGTACATTTTGCTCCCCCGAAGCCGAGGATTCAACTAACTTACACAACGTTGTTATTCGAAAAGATATATTTTCAGCCATTGTTAAAGGCTATGTAACGCCATTAAAAAGTAGCATGAGTATACTAGAGCAAGAAAGCTTATTATTAGGCGCTAAAATAATGCCGCTCATGTTAAGTGTGCGCTTTTTAACTGATTACTTAAATAACGATGTGTACTTTAAAGTGGCTCATGCAGAGCATAATTTAGAACGAGCAAAAAACCAACTCGCGCTTTATAAAAACATACTGAGTAATGAAGAATGGATGCACGCGTGCTTAGTCGATAAAAAAATTCAAGATACAAAAAAACCAGTAAACTAAAAACTTACTGGTTTTTTTATTAACTTTAAATCGGTCTATTTAGTAAATTACCAAATTTTTACGCGATCTTCTGGTTTGATATACATTTTATCACCTTCTTTTACGTCAAACGCTTCGTAAAACTCAGGCATGTTCGACAAGATACCGATTACACGGTAGTGGCTTGGTGAATGAGGGTCTGTTAATAAACGATTACGTAACTCTTCATCGCGGTAGTTACGACGCCAGATTTGTGACCAACCCATAAAGAAACGTTGATCGCCTGTGTAACCATCTATCACGGGTGCTTTTTTATCACCTAAAGATAGCATATACGCTTTATGCGCAACGGTTAAACCACCTAAGTCACCAATGTTTTCGCCAAGCGTTAGCTCACCATTAACACTTGCATCTTCAAACGGTTTATATTCGTTATACTGTGCAACTAAAGCCGCTGTACGCTCTTCAAATTGCTTAAGGTCAGTCTCACTCCACCAGTTACGTAAGTTACCGTCACCGTCGTATTTAGCACCTTGGTCGTCAAAACCGTGACCCAGCTCATGCCCAATTACCGCGCCAATTGCGCCGTAGTTTACAGCATCATCCGCTTCTAAATTAAAGAATGGTGGTTGTAATATAGCGGCTGGAAATACAATTTCATTGTTTACTGGGTTGTAATACGCATTTACTGTTTGCGGAGTCATGTGCCATTCAGAGCGATCAACTGGTTTACCCAATTTAGCAATCATGTCTGCGTATGCCCATTCGCTATAACGGATGTAATTACCTACTAGCTCGTCTGAGTTAATCTCTAGCTCTGAGTAATCTTTCCACGTGTCTGGGTAACCAATCTTAGGCGTAAATTTGTCTAATTTTTCTTTCGCTGCAAGCTTTGTTTCAGGGCTCATCCACTCAAGATTTTCGATAGCAACGCCATAACCTTTAATTACGTTATCAACTAACTCTTCCATGCGTGCTTTCGCTTCTGGCGGGAAGTTATCTTTAACGTATACCTTACCTAAAATCTCACCAAGTACACTGTTAGATGCATCAACCGCTTGCTTCCAAAGAGGTGCTTGTTCCTCTACGCCACGAAGTGTTGTGCTGTAAAAGTCAAAGTTAAGGTTAACTAAATCTTCGCTAAGTAGCTCTGCATAACCACTTACAAAATGAAATTTTAAGTAGTTTTTCCACGTCGCTAAATCAGTATCTTTGTAAATAGTAGCAAGTGCTTCTAAGTAGCTTGGTTGACGTACAATAATATCACTTGCACTCACACCTGCATCTTTAAAGAATGCAGCTAAATCAAGCTCCCCCATCAACTTGCTTGCGTCTGCTACTGTCATCTTGTTATAAGATTTAGTTGCATCACGGCTTTGCACACGGCTCCACTGAGCATCAGCTAGTGTTTTTTCAAATGCAAGTACGCTCTTGGCAGCTTCTGCTGCATTTTTAACGCCTGATTTTGCTAAAACATCTGTGATGTATTGCTCGTAAGAAGCACGAATTTTAGTGAATTTTTCGTCATCATTTAAGTAATAATCACGATCTGGTAAACCAAGACCCGACTGAGATAAATACAATGCATACTCGCTCGAGTTTTTAGCATCGTTATTTACAAACCAACCAAACGGTAAAGTGCCGCCTTGTTTTTGAATTTTAGCCATTAAACCCACTAAGTCAGCTTTAGATTTAACGCTATCAATCGTATCTAATGACGGTTGTAATGGCGTAATACCTAGCTCATTACGCGCAGATTGATTCATGTAGCTTTTATAAAATGCGCCAATTTTATACTCATCACTGCCTTTTTTAGCGGCCTTATTTGCGGCTGCGTTTTCAAGGGCAATTTTCATCGCTTTTTGTGACTCATCATATAGCTGCGAAAAAGAACCGTAGTTAGACTTATCACCTGGTATTTCAGTTTTTGCTAACCACTGTCCATTTACATAATAATAAAAATCGTCTTGTGCGCGCACTGAACTATCCATATTCGCTAGTTCAATACCAAGCTCTAGTGGCTTTTCAGCGGGTGCTGTTACTACAGGAGTATCGGTTACTTTAGCTTCTTGTTGTTTTTCACCACAACCTACTAGACCAAGTGCAAGCGCTATGCTCGCAGCGGCCATTGTTACTTTGTTCATAATGATTCCGTTTGTTAGTTAGAATTAAATCATACCAATCTGCTTATGTATGGGGTCTATTTAACGTTAAGAAAATTACGCTAGAACTAGGCAAAAGTTTTTGTATCTAGTTGTTCTAAATAAAAAATTTTTAACGACGTTATAGTGCAATTTAATTCGTTAAATTGATCAAAGATTTATGCAGGTTGGTATCACATACCAACTCCATTAAATTCTTGAATATAGCAGGAGTAAAAATAGCACTGCCTGTACGCTTTTACTTAATGGAATGGGTATCAAGGGAGCTTTAAATAATAAAGCACACCACGCAGTATCATAAACCTCATTAGACCAACAATAAAATGGAATATGTAACAAAGTATTTTGAATGCGGTGAGCTGCAAAAATAGCCCTACCAATAACAATATAGTGGGTGGCTAAGGCTAACTTTTATTCTTTCCGTGGAGCGCTAAACGCTCTAGTTTTTCTTTTAATGAAGGGGGGGCAGAAGCCGCTATCGCATTTAAGTAATTAGCGGTTTGCTCACTCATTTTCCGTGAGTTGGTAACTGTAGGGCTGCCCGATTTATTCGCGGTACTTAATCGCTGAGTTGCTTGAGGATTTGCAGTTATTTTTATTTGCCCGAGCTCTGCCATTCCAGCAGCTCTAAAGTGTGAAAGCATATCCATTTTTAAATAATTAAGCCTAAGTGCGATAGGCGCAGATACCGCCTCTATCATTAGCGTGCCGTCTCGGTAATTACTAACTCTGCATTTATCACCCAATTTAGGGCCTAAAAAATCTTTTAATAGTGTTTGCTGTGTATCAAGTGCTTGGCTTTTGCCTGCATAAGCCGATAAACGATTATTTAACCCCGCCATAATATCGGTTAGCGGTTTTGGTGCATATCTATCTTTAGCCATTTTACACCTCGTAAAAACTCACTTAGACCCAGAGATAATACTCTGGGTCTAAGTATACACTGCGTATTAATACTACGCGCCGGCTATTTGCATTTGCTCTATTAGTACTGAGCCTGTTTGAATACCACCACGGCGTTCTATATCACCACCAATGGCAGAAATACCTTTAAACATGTCTTTTAAATTACCAGCAATAGTAATTTCACTTACCGGATATTGAATTTCACCATTCTCAACCCAAAAACCTGCAGCACCACGAGAGTAGTCACCCGTTACGGTATTTACGCCCTGCCCCATTAGCTCTGTAACTAATAAGCCAGTACCCATGGTTTTTAATAGTGCAGTTAAATCGTTATGAGTTTGCTCAACGAGCCAGTTATGTATACCGCCCGCATGCCCTGTTGGGGTCATGTTCATTTTACGCGCAGCATAACTTGCTAATAAATAAGTTTGTAGCTCGCCGCCTTGAATAATTTCCCTATCGGATGTTTTAACACCTTCGCTATCAAACGGTGACGACGCCAACCCTTTTAAAATATGTGGGCGCTCGGCAATATTCACACAATTACTAAATACTTGTGTGCCTAAGCTATCAAGTAAAAAACTTGATTTACGATAAAGCGCACCACCACCAATTGCCGACACTAAGTGACCAAACAACGAATTTGCAATATCGGCTCTAAAAATAACAGGCACTTTCATTGTGCCTAACTTTTGGCTATTTAATTTAGCCAATGTTTCAGCTGCTGCTTCAAGCCCAACTGCCGCTGCGTCATTTAAACCCGCTTGGTCGCGGGCAACAGTATAAGCAGAGTCGCGTTGCATCTGCTCGCCATCTTGACCTATTACCATAGTACTAATACTATGGCGCGTACGTGGAAAGCCTGCAATTAAACCGTGGCTGTTACCATAAACACGTAATCCCTGATGCGATGAAAAACTCGCACCATCAGAGTTAAAAATGCGCTCATCTGCATTTAATGCAGCTTGCTCAGCAGCATGACAAAGCTCAATGCCTTCCTCAGGACTTACATCCCAAGGATGATATAAATCTAAATCTTTAGGATTAAATTCAAGTAACTCTTTATCAGCAACGCCGTTAAATGGGTCATCAGATGTAAATTTGGCTATATCAATCGCTTTTTCGACTACCGTGCGCAATGTTTTTGGATTTAAATCAGCAGTTGACGCCGAGCCTTTATTATTACCAACATATACACTAATGCCTAAGCCGCCGTCTTGGTTGAACTCAATGGTTTCTACTTCACCCATTCGTGTACTAACCGATAAACCAGACGTGCTAGACATCGCAGCTTCTGCAGCTGTAGCGCCTAATTTTTTAGCATGTTCGAGTACTTCTGCTACCGCATCTTTAACTTGTGATATTTGAGAATAAATTGGATCGTTTTGTTGGCTTTTCATAAATTAAGTCCTGAGCCTTAGAGGCATAATGCACGCATTTCTTATATTTAAATGCTAACACACTCAATGCATCACATCAGCTAATATTCCTAAGTATCATATTCATGTATAATGGCAAAAGTTATTTTTATTTAAGAGCACCCCATGGCAAAGAAAAAAGGCAAGCCTGCTGAAATTGAAGAAGAAATTGAATATGTATCAAGAACGGAGCTTAAACGCGAAGCGCAAGAGTTTCATCAGTTAGGTACTGAAATTGCCAAAATGGGTAAAAAACAGCGCGAACGCCTGCCATTAAATGACGATTTAAAAGAAGCGATGGTTGTTGCTGATAAAATAAGTAACAAAAGCGACGCGTACCGCCGCCACTTAAATTACATCGCTAAAACACTGCGTACTGTAGAAAACATTGATGATATTAAAGCGATTATCGATGTGATGCTTAATAAAAATAACCAAGCTGAAGTATTGGTAAAAAAAATTGAGCAATTACGTTCAGATTTAATTGAGCAAGGTGATGACCTTATCAATGAGACTATTGAGCAGTTTCCGTCTCTTGATCGTCAACAAATGCGCCAATTAGTTCGAAATGCGGCAAAAGAAGCGAAAGCTGAAAAGCCAGGTAAAGGTTATAAAGAATTATTTCAATACCTTAAAGATGCTCATACTATTACGTATTAATTAGGTTGTCTTAAGTTATATTTTATTAAAAAAGGTGCTTCGGCACCTTTTTTGTTATAGATCAAACCGCCTTCCTGAGTACTTTTTTATAATCCCTCCTAAATAAATACTTAGGTGCGCGTGATGATTAAACTTCCACAATGGGATGAAACCCTAATAAACAAATATAATGTGTCTGGTCCGCGTTATACCTCTTATCCCACGGCTTTATCACTGCGTGACGGATATCAGCAACAAGACCTACTAAGCGCTATAGAATCGTCAACAAGTCGCTCTCTTTCTTTATATATTCACATCCCGTTTTGTAGTCAGCTTTGCTACTACTGTGGCTGTAATAAAATAATTACCCGTCATCAATCTAAGGCAGATACGTATCTCGACTTTTTAGCAAAAGAAATTACTGCCCAAGCGCCTTTATTTAAAAGCTACACGGTTGAGCAATTACATTTAGGTGGCGGTACTCCCACCTTTTTAACCGCAAAACAAATGACCCGTTTAATTAAGCTTTTAGAACAACACTTTAATTTTACACGCACGACAGAGCGCGGCATTGAAATAGACCCACGCTCACTTGCCGATAATATGCTTGTTGATTTAAGGATGCTTGGCTTTAACCGCATCTCGTTTGGGATTCAAGACTTTAACGATGACGTGCAACTTGCTGTTAATCGCCCACAAAATGCAGATACCGTTAAGCAATTAATTACACAAGCTCGCGAGCTGGGATTTCAATCTATTAATGCAGATATGATTTACGGGCTTCCTCTGCAAACACCACAAAGCTTTAAACAAACTATAGAGCAACTCATTAAGCTAAGCCCTGACAGAGTATCAGTGTTTAACTACGCGCATTTACCAGAGCGCTTTGCCGCACAGCGTAAGATTAAAGATGCAGATTTACCCAGTGCACATAATAAGCTCACCATGTTTAAAAATACGCTGAAGCAGATGACGCAAGCAGGCTATCAATTTATTGGTATGGACCATTTTGCAAAAACTGATAATGAACTAGCTGTTGCGCAAAATGAAGGCAAGTTACATCGTAACTTTCAAGGTTATACAACCCATGGAAATTGTGATTTATTAGGTTTAGGCGTGTCATCAATTTCACAAATTGGCACCGCCATTTTACAAAATCAAAAAGAATTAAAACATTATTACCACAGCGTAGAAACACAAAGCGGCAGTGCTCTTAATAAAGGAATGCACTTAACACATGATGATGTAACTCGTGCTGATGCAATTAAACAGCTCATTTGCCAATTTGAATTAGATATACAAAGCTTTAGTGAAAAACACGCGCTTATATTTAATGACTACTTTGAGGATGCATTAGTAGCGCTGGCGCCACTTATAAAAGATGAACTAGTCACTATAATTGATAATAAAATTAGCGTAACACCACGCGGGAACTTATTCATTCGTATTATTTGTATGTGCTTCGATGCTCACTTACAAAAACAAATTAACGCAACGCGCTTTTCAAGGGTGATTTAGCCTGAACTCTGGGTAATAAATACATCGGCACAAAAAAAGCAGACCTAGGTCTGCTTTTTGTATTTAAGTTGTAGCTTTAATTAAAAACGACTTTATCGCTACCTGGAGCGGCTTTAAACTCGATGATAATTTTAGCGCAATCCGCTTTAACTTCATCTTTAAGTGTTTTTTCAGCTTGCCAGCGAGCCTTATCTAGCTTAAAAATCTCTTTTTTAGAGTATTTTTTGCGTGCATCGTGCGTCGGCATTTCTTTAACTACCTGATACATTTTATAAATACCAGGATACTGCGTCGTTAAACCACGCTCGCTTTCAAAGGCATACTGAGACATAAGTACCCAGATGCGTAAACAGCCTTCAGAAAACTCACACTGCTCTTCATTCATTGCACGTGCGATTAAATGAATACTATCGGCTAGTTTTGCGTTTCGCTTTAAACGCGACTTTTCAAGCTTTTGCTTTTGTTCAGCCTGCGTTTTAGCAATTAACTTTTTTTGCGCATTTAACTTATACAGCAACTGACCCGCATAAAATGCCAAACCAGCTATGATAGCAGCGCCTAAAAGTAAGGCTAAAATTTCCGAGGTACTCATTATTTATCCTTACTATTTGTCGTCTTCATCTAACCATTCGTTGGCTAAATCATCAGATAAGTATTGATCGAAATCAGAACTGCCTTGGCTTTCAAGGTCATCTTCAAACTCGTCTTCGTCCTCATCTTCAATACCAAGAATTTCACATAACGCCTGATGACGGGCAATGCGACTATTAAAGTACTTAGCATCTTTACCTGTTAGCATTTCACCTTTTTCATGACGCTCTACTAATTTAAGTAAACGTTCATCATTCTCAAGTGCTTCTAGCTCTTGTTCAGGTGTAAATTCAGGCTCGATTACTTTTTTCAGCTCAATAGTTGGCTTTAAGTTGCGTTTCATTTCAACTTTAGGCTCCGGCGCGGTTGCGATTAACGGCACAGGCTTTTTACTGCCTACACGCTTATCTTTAGGCGCGTGATTACTATTTTGGCTTTCGCTATCTAGTAAATCTGGCGCATTACGAGAACCGGGCTTTGCGCCTTTAGTTTTTTTAACTCGCTGCTCTTTTAATGCGCGCATTTCTTTAAGCTTATCTTGGCTTAAACGAACAGGTCCGTTTGCTGGGCTTTTGCGTGACTTTTTAGTTCTACTCATATCTTGATCATCTCACTTAAGAGGTTTTGAGCGAAGCGCAAATTAATGGGCATCGCAGTGCTGGCCTAGCCAGAAGAATTCAGTTTGCGCTATAGAGGTTGGGTTTCTCATTTAAAAGCGCCTTAGCTAATTAATCGCTAATTTTAAACGGTGGGTATTGTAACAGGACAAATAAAAAGGCGGTAGAGAAAACATCTCTACCGCCTGCTAATCTGAGCGCCATTATCTGGACACTTCTCCCTTCGACTTTTTTTAGTCTTTATTATTTTTATTATTATCAGTCCGTATTGTTATTATTTTTACGTTCCTTGTTACATTCCATTTTGTTTTTGTTATTAAACTTCCATGAGTTTTTATTATTTTCGGTCATCCTGACACTTTTTTATTATTTCCTTTAGTAGCACCAATCTTGTGCTATGTAGTCATGCCGCGCCACTTTCCTTATAGCTTGTTTCCGTTTTGTTATTGTTCTTTTGCGACAGTGGTTAATTTACTCGTTAATGATTTTGTTACAACTGGTTTATATAACTTTTATTATACTTATTACATTTCAAAATAAAATAAACAATAAAATACAATAGGTTAATGATGAATAAAAAATAAAAAGAAGACTTTTCTCACACTCTCGCATGGTCAATGTCTTACATTTTAACGGGTGATATCGTTAATTTTACGCACAAAAAAAGCAGCCAAGGCTGCTTTTTTGTAAAACATTGTAGTGTATTTATTATTAATTGCTAAATAAATACGACTTTAGTGTAAACCGCCTAAGTACTGAGAAAGTACTTCAATATCTTTATCTGTTAATTTCTTCGCTATATCGCCCATCATGCCATTTAAGTCATTGTGACGAGTTCCATCACGGAATTTTTCAAGTTGAGACTTGATATATCCAGGATGCTGAAAAGAAATTTTTGGAAACTTAGCAAGTGACGAGCCATTACCACGTGGACCATGACATGCTGCACATGATGGAATTCCACGCTCCGCATCGCCTGCTTTAAAGAGCATTTCGCCAACTTCAACAACATCTTTAGGTGTAGCACCTTCAGTCATGTTCATTGAAGAAAAATAAGCAGCTAGATCTTTCATGTCTTGCTCGCTAAGTGGCATAGCCATAGCGCTCATTACTGGATCCATACGCCCTTCTTTGCCGCCTGACGTCATACCTAATTTTAAATCCTGAAGTTGCTTAAGGATATAATCTGGATGTTGACCTGCAATTTTAGGGTAAATATTAACCGGTGCATTACCGTCTGGGCCGTGACAAGCCGCACACGTTGCTGATTTTTCTTTACCTGCGTTTACATCGCCATCAAATGCTGTTGCGTTGCTTGCTGACAACGCACCAAGCAATATTGTTAAAGATAGTGCTATTTTTTTCATGGTGAATTCTCTGTTTCCGACCCTGTATCATCTACAATCGTGATGTTGTAATACATATATTCTACACGATAATAAATTCTCTGGCACGTTTTCTACACATATTAAGCTTATAATTTACAGGGTTTTGACTTAGATTAAGCTTTAACATGTTTTAAATGTACCATAGGTGCTGTTTTTAGGTGGTTAAATACGCTTTTTAATACATCCTTTATAGTATAAAATACGCGCCCTGAGTGAATTTGGTTTACTCAATGTTATTTATTTAAGTTTTAGGAGAGCCTGTGCTCAAATCTCGTATCAAATATAATACTGCGTCTTTCGTAACAAGCGCTCCCGACATTACTAAATTACCTGCTGATACGGGAATTGAAGTTGCGTTTGCCGGTCGCTCCAATGCAGGTAAGTCGAGTGCATTAAATGCATTAACCGATCAGAAGCTAGCACGTACAAGTAAAACACCTGGACGTACTCAGCTAATCAATACATTCGATTTAGCGGATGTTGACGATATGCGCCTTATCGATTTACCAGGCTATGGCTTTGCTAAAGTACCAATCGAAATGAAAAAGAAATGGCAAAAGTCGTTAGGTGAATATCTGCAAAAGCGTCAGAGCTTAAAAGGTATTGTTATTTTAATGGATATTCGTCATCCATTAAAAGATTTAGACCGTGATTTAATTAACTGGGCAATTGGTAGTGAAATTCCAGTATTGGCACTATTAACTAAAGCCGACAAACTAAAGCAAGGCCCTCGTAAATCACAAGTACTGCAAGTTCGCCGTGAATTAAGCACGCTTGATGGCGATATTACAGTTCATGCGTTTTCATCATTAAAGGGCACCGGTTTACCAGAAGTAGCTAAAAAGCTAGATGAATGGTTTTTAGGTCCTATTATTGCTGTACCACCTACCGATGAAACAATCACAGACGAAACCAACCCAGAGGCTTAAACGCTGGCGTTACGATAAATAAAACTGCTTTCCTGCAGATTTAATAAAATAGCCGAGCTTATCAGACTCGGCTTTTTCAGCCCACTGATAAAATACACTGCGTGAAACTCGCGCACTACAACCATACGGTAGCTTTAAATAAGGCACCTTTGAACCATTGTAGTCTTTTATATACAAAGGCTGCTGAGCGCTCACTAGCCACTGCCTAGCTAAATTATCAATACAACACAACACTTGCCCTTGCGCTGTATTTTCAAAACGCCAATCAACAATAATAAACGGCGCATCTTCAACCGTTATTGTTATTTTTTCGACAGGGGTTTTTAAATAAAATTGCTCATCTTCTTTACACAATACAGAAGCAAACAGCTTCACCATGGCTGGGCGTGTTATTTCGCTGCCATCGTAAAACCATTTCCCTTCATTATTAATAACAATTGGCAGCTCCCCACAATGGTTAGGCTGCCAACTATCAAAAGGTTTGCTTGGCTCGCTTAATCGCTTGCTAAGCTCACTTAAAGAAATCACTGTTTTTTAAGTGTTATTGCAAATGTAACAGGTACTGCTGTTGCAATTGAAGGTAAACCCGCTAGCTCTTGCAGCTTTTTAACGCCTTCGGTTACACCAAAATCATCACTATTAATAATAATAGGTGTTAATGATGATACCGTTAAATCACCACTTTGCGTGCTGTTAACGAGTACATCAATTGCCAATGGTTTTTTATTACCATGAAAATCAAGCTCAGCTTTAATACCCTTCAATACATATTGACCAGGCTTTTTGATATTACTTAGCTCTTTAGCTAAATTTGCAGTTAAAACAGCATTAGGGAATTTAGCCGCTTCGAATAAAAATGTAGCTAAACGCTCATTACGAATAGGGATTAGAGTTTCGGCTGATGTTAAATCAACATTAACGCTAAACTCACCTTTATCAGAAAGCATACCTTCAAGGTTAGTAAAATGGTGAGCTTCAGCAATCGAATCTTTTTTAATTGAAACAAAGCTTAGTTGGCTTTTATCATTCACTAGCTGCCAATTGGCCTGAGCAACATTAGAAATAACTAAACTTGATAAAGAAAAACCTGCAATAGCTAATGCTTTAAACATAACGCACTCCTTAGTAATAAAATGAAAAGAATAAAAATGATAGCACTTCGATGGTATCACCTGCGATGTACCCAAACCACCTCGAAGTGACGAATGAACAATACAATTGGTATAGCGCAAAAAAGAATTAATTAGATAGGATTTTTAGGCATAAAACAAAAAACGGCCCACCAAACAAGTTGGTAGGCCGGTATAGCAAACTGGGGAGAAGCTATCAATTTGTTGCACCCTTTCAGATGCATCATCAACAGGATGTCCTACAGGATAGGACAGGCGGGACTTTAACAAAAGCACGCATTAAAATACAATCATATTCCTGTAAAACAGCTCGAATTGACGAACATATAACTATTTAATACAAATAGTTGCTTAAATTAACCTTATTTTAACTAAAGCTTGCATATAGCTAATTAAATAGCTGTTATTCGCCTTTTTATTAAACATAAAAAAAGCGCCAAAAGGCGCTTTAATTAAAATGCTCAAATTGCATTAATGGGCTTGTTCCCAGTTGTCACCTTCGTCGGCTTCAACAATAAGCGGCACATCAAGCGCTGCAGCTTGCGACATCAGCTCACAAATATGTTTTGTATATTCAGGTGCGCAGTCTGTTTTAATTTCAAATACCAATTCATCGTGTACTTGCATAAGTAACTTAATCGTATTTGGCGCTTGTTCGTGTACCCAGCGGTTAACGCTCAGCATTGCCTTTTTAATAATATCAGCAGCAGTACCTTGCATTGGCGCATTAATAGCAGCACGTTCGGCTCCTTTTCTGCGCGCCCCATTACGTGCGTTTATTTCTGGCAAATGTAGGCGGCGACCAAATATTGTTTCAACATAGCCATTTTCAGCCGCTTTTTCACGTGTTGTTTCCATGTACTCTAATACACCTGGAAAACGCTCAAAGTACTTATCTATGTAATGCTGCGCTTCATGGCGTGGCACATCTAGTTGACGTGCTAAACCAAATGCAGACATACCGTAAATTAAGCCAAAGTTTACTGCTTTCGCCTTGCGGCGCATATCGGTAGTTACATCATCAAGCTCGACACCAAATACTTCAGCGGCAGTTGCACTGTGTACATCTAAGCCGTTAGCAAATGCATTTAATAGACCTTTGTCTTGTGAAAGGTGCGCCATAATACGCAGCTCAATTTGGCTGTAATCGGCAGCGACAATTTTATAACCATCTGCAGCTATAAACGCTTCACGAATTCGACGCCCTTCTTCTGAACGAATAGGAATATTTTGTAAATTAGGATCGGTTGAACTCAAGCGCCCCGTTGCTGTAATTGCCTGATGATAAGACGTATGTACACGCTGGGTTTTCTCATTCACCATTAATGGTAATTTATCGGTATAAGTTGATTTAAGCTTTGATAAACCACGATGCTCTATAATTACTTTAGGTAGTGGATAATCATGAGCAAGCTCTTGCAATACTTCTTCTGCGGTAGAAGGTGCACCTTTAGGTGTTTTTTTGATAATAGGCAGCCCAAGCTTTTCAAACAACAGTACTTGTAGTTGCTTAGGAGAGCTTAAATTAAATGGTTCGCCTGCTATTTCAAATGCTTCTTTTTCAAGCTCAATTAAACGCTCGCCTAATCGTTGGCTGTGTGCTGCAAGCATATTGCTATCTATTGCAACGCCGGTTCGTTCAATATCAGAAATCACACTAACAAGTGGCATTTCTATATCTTCGAATACAGATTTTAGCTTTTCATCAGCCGCTATTTTTGGCCAAAGCACTTCATGTAGGCGCAAAGTAATATCGGCATCTTCTGCAGCGTAAGGCGCAGCTTTTTCAAGTTCAATTTGGTTGAAGGTAAGTTGCTTTTTACCTTTGCCAGCAATATCTTCAAAGCTAATATTTTTATGACCTAGATATTTAAGTGCTAGCGAGTCCATATCGTGGCGTGTACCCACACTATTAAATACGTATGACTCAAGCATGGTGTCAAACTTAATACCGTTTAGCGCAAAACCTGCATTCGCTAATACACTTTTGTCGTATTTAAGGTTTTGCCCTACTTTAGCTTTGTTTTCATCGGCCAAAATTGGACCTAGCTTTTGCATTACAAATTCCAGACTTAATTGCTCAGGCGCACCCGGGTAGTCATGCGCTAGAGGTAAATACACAGCTTCACCCGCTTTTACGGCAAAACTCATACCCACTAATTGCGCTTTCATATAATCAAGGCTGGTAGTTTCTGTATCAAATGCAAATAACTCGGCACTATTTAATTGCTCTATTAACGTATCAAATTGCGCTTGCGTTAAAATAGTTTCGTAATGAGCATCTTCTACTTTTGGTAATTCAGTGGCTTCGGTAGGTACAGCTAAATGTGTTTCTGCATCTTTGGGGTTATCTAGTAACTCAGCTAACCAACGACGAAATTCGCACTCACCATATAGTGCAATTAATTCGTCTTTATTTGGCTCTTGTAATTTGAACGTATCAAGATCAGATTCAACTTCAACATCGCACTTAATTGTTGCAAGCTCGTAGCTTAAAGGCAGATGATCGAGAGCTGCAGCTAACTTTTCACCTATTTTACCCTTAATCTCACTTGCGTGATCCATTACACCTTGCAACGAGCCATATTTCTCTAACCACTTAACGGCCGTTTTTGGACCACAGCCTTCAACACCTGGGATATTATCGACCTTATCGCCCATTAGTGCCAAGTAATCGATAATAAGTTCGGGGCCTACACCAAACTTTTCAACTACGGTAACAGGGTCTGAAATACTGTCGGTCATCGTGTTTATTAATGTAACGTGTTCATTTACAAGTTGCGCCATATCTTTATCACCAGTGGAGACAAGGACATGCCGTTTTTGCTCAGTTGCAATGCGTGCAAATGTGCCAATAACATCATCAGCTTCAACGCCTTCGATACTAATTAGCGGAAAACCCATCGCTTTGATAATGCTATGTATTGGTGCTATTTGCGTACGTAAGTCATCCGGCATCGGCGGGCGATTTGCCTTATATTCGCTATACATATCGTTACGGAACGTTTTGCCTTTAGCATCAAATATAACCACCATGTGTGAGGGATCATATTGTCTGATCAAGCTTTTAAGCATGTTGATCACGCCATAAATAGCGCCCGTAGCCTCACCTTTAGAATTAGTTAAATGCGGCGGAGAATGATAAGCACGAAATAAGTATGACGAGCCATCAACTAAAATAAGTGGGTTTTCGGGGATCTGAGCCATGGTGAATTTGGATCCTAAATGCAAAAAATTAAGGTAATTATAAGCATGCCATAAGGTAGTAAATAAAACGACTGTGAATTACTGTTTATCGTGTTATTAAAACTAGAGCAAGCTGTGGATAAGTGTGTAGATAACAGCCACGAGCTATTCTTCCAAAGCATTATAAAATGCCTAGAAAATACTTTAACTGTATGTTTTAATTTAAAAAAGATAATACGAGGTTCTTTTTTTATTATTTTAAACCAATGTGGAAAAAGGTTTTCTAACGACTACTTCTGTTGTTATTCACTTTGATTATTCGCGTCCATTTAAATAACCGGAGGAGTATTCTAGCACAATGGATCGAAGATCATAGCGATCCTTTATAATTTTTTTAAAGGCAAAGTGATCGCAAATGGCATAAACCGCAAAACGACTTGCACTGCGAATGATTTTTGTACTAAAAATTTATTTTCGCGAGAAATTTTGAGCATGTTAAACTTCATCCGATCGACTTATAAAAAAGACTTTAGGGGCACAAAAGCATGAAAAACGTAGCAGTAATATTAGCAGGGTCTGGTGTGTACGATGGTAGTGAAATTAATGAAGCAATTTTAACTTTATTACATATAGCCAAAAATGGCGCAACGTATCAGTGTTTTGCACCAGATATTGAGCAACTTCATACCATTAACCATTTAACAGGTGAAGTAATGTCTGATAAACGCAATGTATTAACAGAAGCTGCTCGCATTGCACGAGGTGACATTAAATCACTGATTGAACTAGACGTGACTCAGTTTGACGCATTAATTGTACCTGGCGGTTTCGGTGCTGCAAAAAACTTATGCGATTTTGCAATTAAAGGCGCAAAAGCAAATATCAATCAGGACGTCCTTAATGCTTGTAAATCATTTGCAAAAGCAAATAAGCCTGCAGGTTATATGTGTATTGCACCCGCATTGATCCCATTTATTTACGATAACGCCGCACTTACTATTGGTAACGATGTAGAGACAGCACAAGCGCTAAGCACATTAGGCGCTAAACATATAGATTGTGCGGTTGACGGTGTAGTTATCGATGAGCCAAATAAGTTAGTTACCACCCCTGCTTACATGTTGGCAGAATCGATTCTTGAAGCCGACGCAGGGATCGCAAAACTAGTTAGTAGCGTATTATCAATAAATTGATTTTGATCTTACGATCTAAAAAGTTAATTGTATGACTGATTACGCTTATTAAATTGCTTAACAAAAAACAGTAAATAATTAAATTTTATTGCGTTAACGCAAAAAGTAGTCAGTTTTATTAATAAAAACGGCTCTTAGCATTTTATAAATTGGCTCAGAGAGTTATAATCGGTTTAATTTCCGTCATCTTTAATCGTGATTGATCACGTTCAAATCGAAGTGAGCAAGGCAAAATGAAAAAATTAACAGCTGCAGCATTATTATTGCTAGCAACCACTGCATACGCACAGCCATATGATAACTCTATGACTGAAGATGCAATTAAAGCACGTCTCGCGCCGGTTGGTGCTGTATACCTTGAAGGCGATAAAGCTGCAGTTGCAGCGGCGCCTACAGGTCCTCGCTCTGGTGAGCAAGTATATCAAGGTGCATGTTTTGCATGTCACGGCACTGGTGCACTAGGCGCGCCTAAATCGGCTGACGATTGGGCTCCACGTATTGCTAAAGGTAAAGACACTTTACTTGAGCATGCACTAAATGGCTTTAATGCTATGCCTCCAAAAGGCACGTGTATGGATTGTTCTGATGATGAAATTAGCGCTGCTATCGACTTTATGACATCTAAATAAGCTCGATTGAAATATACAAAAAAGGTTTACTTCGGTAAGCCTTTTTTAATGCCTAAAATAGTGTGTCTAGCTACTGCTTTAGTAGGAATATCAACTTGACGATAAGCACTAAAAGTGAAAGTATAAGGCTAATAACTATACAATAAAAATAGCCGGTTAGATCATTGGAAGATAAACTATCAGTATCGAGTAAATTGGCGTATCAAAATAAACGCCTTAGAGCGCTTCTCGAGAAATACAAACAATCACATCACTTACAAAATGCGCTGATCCAATTATCAGAGCAGGCAAGTACTGTGGCCGAGCTGACCCTGCTATACCCCGCCATCCATGACATTTTACAAAAGTACGTACCTAGTAAAAGTTTTTATGTGGTGCTGCTAAATCAATACAGCCAATCACTAGAACTTTCTTACTTTTCAGATGAAAAAGATGGTATTGCCGTCGCCCTTAACCAATCAAATAGCTTTGATGAAGGCGCCACGGGTTATGTATTTAAACGGGGTAAAACTACATGTTTTACCAAGCAGCAAATGCAAGATGCTGCAGCAGAAGGTTTATTTAAAGCATTAGGCACTCCTGCCGAACATTGGGTAGGCGTACCTGTTTACCAAGAACATAATATTATCGGTGTTTTAGCAGCGCAAAGTTACGATACAAAACAAGGCTATAGCTCACAGCAAATACAATTACTTGAGTTTATGTCGCTTTATTTGGCAACTGCAATAGAGCGTGTAAAAAAACGAGAACTCCTTGAGTCAGAAGTTAAAATTCGCACCCGCGCACTCACTCAAAGTAACGAGGCACTAAACCTTGAAATAGAGCAGCGTAAACACGCACTTCAACGCCAGCAAATTCTATTTAAAATATCTGAGATAGCAACACAAGCTAAAAACCTTGATGACGCTTATTTTAAAATACACGAAATAATAAAAACAATTACCTACGCAGAAAACTTATATATTGCACTTTATGATAAAGAAACAGGGTGGATTAGTTTTCCATATTGTGTAGATGAATTTAAAGAAAATACACAGCCAAGACGATTTGCTAAAGGTTATAGTGAACTGGTAATAAGCACCGAAGAAACACAACTAATACACCCATGTAGAGCAAAAGAATTAATAGAAAGCGGTGTGGTACAACGTTCAGCACCTGTACCAAAAGAGCAAATGGCCACTAGCTGGTTAGGCGCTCCACTTAAAACAGCTCAAGGTGTTATCGGCCTTATTGTTTGCCAAGCCTACGATAACAAACATATTTTCAGCCGAGATGATTGCGAGTTAATTACCTTTGTATCGCATCAAATTGCAGCTGTTTTACAAACAAAGCTCGTCAATCAAGCAATTGCAAAAAGCCATCAAGAACTCGAATTTAGAGTAAACGAAAAAACCAAAGAATTGCGTCAAACTAATCTGCACTTACAAATGCAAATAGATGAGCGAAAAAAAATAGAGCAGCAGCTTTATCATGATGCACATCACGATTCACTAACGAGCTTGCCTAATCGTAGTCTATTTTTAACTCAGCTCGAAAAAACGCTACAACATTATCAACGTTTTCCTGAGCACCACTTTGCTGTTTTGTTTATCGATTTAGATAAATTTAAAGATATTAACGATCAGCTTGGCCACCATGCAGGCGATCAATTTTTAATTAACGTGAGTGAGTTATTTGCCCAATGTATACGCGAGCATGATTTACTAGCACGTTTAGGCGGGGATGAATTTGTTATTTTATTAACGCACTTAACTGAGCCTCAACAAGCAGAAGATGTTGCAAATCGTATTATAGATTTAATGAAAAAACCCTTTTATCTCAAAGGTGAGTCTTTACAAAGTGGCGCAAGTATAGGGATAACCTACTCAAAGAAAAGCTATACGCATACAGATGAAATTATTCGTGATGCCGATGCCGCCATGTATCACGCCAAAAACTCAGGAAAAAATCGTTACGAGTTATTTCATCCGCTATTAACGCAATCAATACCTGCGCAGACTCTAAAAGCACAACATCACCTTGATATATTACCTATGAGTTTTAGAAGCTCAGAAATAATTACGCTTGATGAGCAACAACAGTCTGAATCTTTATTTGAAGCATTTGGTGAACACCCAATACTTGGCTTTACTAGCTTTGATATTTTGAAAAAGTTTGCATCAGATAAAGAGCAGCATCTGCAAGTAGAGTTACAACTATTACAACGCGCCTATGCACAAGCAATTACTGCAAATGTAGCTATGGCATTGGTTCCTTGCTCTGGTTTGCTACTTGAGGAACACGAATTTGTTTTATTTACAGATACGCTAAATAAACAACAAGGACAAAGCCAACTCTGTTTATTATTTGATGAACAAGAAATTCGCCACGCATGCGCAACGCAAATAAAAAACCTCAAAACGCTATCACAACTTGGTTATTCAATTGGTTTAAACAATTTTGCTAAAGACAGGTGCGAACTTAATTTACTAACCGATATTAATTTTGATTATTTACTACTTAGCTCGACCTTTAGTAAACGTGTTTTACAACAAGAAAGTTACGATTTTCAGCTACAGGGCGTGCTTGCAATTACAAAGCTCAAAGCAATGAAAGTCATTGCTAAAGGCCCATCAATACTTAATTTTAGAGCTTTATTAGATAAACACGGTTTGGCATTTTTTGTAGGTAAACAACACGCTTTAGTATGCTCTGAGTTACCTGAAGTGCAAGCAACCCAGTCTTTATAAAGTTAGCCTGAGGTATTACTCAGGCTTTTTAAACATGGCGCGAAGGTTAGCGACTCTTGCTTGGCCTTTTTCCATGCGCTCTGCTTGGGTATTTGGCGCCTTTTTGTTTTCGAACGCAAGATCGTCCTGCGGTAACTCTTGTACAAATCGGCTTAATTCAGTTTGCAAGGTTTCACCGAATTGACGACGTATTTTTGCATAAGTAAGTGTTAACTCCTGCTGCGCACGAGTAATACCAACATAAGCTAAGCGACGTTCTTCATCTACGTTGTCCTCATCAATACTTACCTGATGCGGAAGTAAACCCTCTTCCATACCCACCATAAATACGTACGGGTACTCTAAACCCTTTGATGCATGTAGTGTTGATAAGTGCACTGCATCGGTTTCATCTTCTTCTTCGTTACGCTCAAGCATATCGCGAAGGGTTAGCTTGCTAACAACCTCGGCTAATGTCATTGGTTCGTTGTCGGCATCACCGGTCAACATATCTGTTATCCAACGATACAGCTCTGATACGTTTTTCATACGCATTTCAGCCGCTTTTGCACTCGGTGACGACTCGTACAAATATGCCTCGTAATTAATATTACGCACTAAGTCTTTAACAGCTTCGAGCGTATCACCGCGTACTGCGTTATCAGATAGCTCAACAACCCAGCGTGCAAATCCAGCAAGCGCATTAAAGCCACGCCCTTTTAGTCTGTAGCCTAAATCGTTATCAAAACAGGTAGCAAACAAGCTCGCGTGCTTTTCATTAGCAAGCGTACCAAGCTTTTCAAGGGTAACCGTGCCTATTTCGCGTCGCGGTGTATTTACGATACGTAAAAATGCATTGTCATCATCCTGATTAACTAGCAAACGTAAATACGCCATAATATCTTTAATTTCTGAGCGAGCGAAAAACGACATACCGCCACTAATTTTATAAGGGATACGGTTACTCATTAGTGATTTTTCAAAGCCACGTGCTTGATGATTACCACGATATAAAATCGCGTAATCTTTATAGCTGGTTCGCTTCATAAACTTATGTGAAATTATTTCAGCAACCACACGCTCAGATTCATGCTCTTCATCGCGGCACCCTATTACTTTGATCGGCTCACCGTAACCTAGTTCACTAAATAACTTTTTCTCTATGTCATGTGGGTTATTGGCAATTAAAATGTTAGCCGCTTTTAGTATTCGCCCTGCACTTCGATAGTTTTGTTCAAGCTTTATAAGTCTAAGCCCTGGGTAGTCTTTACCTAATAACACTAAGTTTTGCGGGCGAGCACCACGCCATGAGTAAATTGATTGATCGTCATCACCTACCACAGTAAAACGGGCACGCTCGCCTACTAGCAATTTAACAAGTTGATATTGGCTTGTATTGGTATCTTGATACTCATCCACCAGCAAGTATTTAAAGCGTTGCTGCCAGCGCTCACGAGATGTGGCGTTATTAGTAAGTAACAAAGTAGGGATCATAATTAAATCATCAAAATCCAGTGCATTATAAGCACGCAGCTGGTTTTGATAGCGCCCATATAACTGCGCAAACAATGCTTTTTGCGGATCACGCGCTTCGCGTATTGCTTGCTCTGGCAGTACTAATTCGTTTTTCCAACTACCAATTTCCATTTTAAGTAGTTTGAGTAAGTCCTTGTCTTTTTTTAGCTCATCTTCGGTGAGTTCACTAAGAAGCTGATTGGTATCTTGATCATCAAATAGCGAAAAGCCGGGTTTAAACCCTAATGTGCTTAACTCTTTTTTTATTATTTCTAAACCGAGTGTATGAAACGTTGATACCCATAAACCTTTAGCGTCTTGCTTTCCAAGCGTTTGCAGTACTCGTTCACGCATTTCTTTGGCTGCTTTATTGGTAAAAGTAACAGCGGCTATATTTCGCGCTTTGTACTCACATTTTTTCACTAAATAAGCGATTTTATTCGTAATAACACGGGTTTTACCAGAGCCTGCGCCCGCGAGTACTAAGCAGGGACCACTAATATATTTTACGGCTTCATCTTGTTTAGGATTGAGTTTCATAACGACCAAAGAAATTTAAAAGACGCGTAATTTTAACGTAACCATTACAGCGAGCATAGCAATTGCCTTAATTAATTAAGGTAAAGATGATCATGTGTTAAATACCGCGGGTATAAGGTAATATTAGTTATTATCATTTAGGCAATGCCGAAGGGACAAATATGATCAACCCAGCAAAACTTGAAGAAATTGCTAAGCAAATTACTAGCAATATGCCACAAGGCGTAAAAAACCTAGCAGACACACTCGAAGGTAAAACAAAGCAAGTTCTACAAAACAAGCTTGCTGAGATGGACTTTGTGAGCCGTGAAGAATTTGATGTGCAAAGCCAAGTACTTATTCGTACTCGCGAAAAGTTAACCGAACTTGAAGCTAAAGTTTCATTGCTTGAGCAACAACTTAGCGCTAAAACTGACGCTGAATAATTATACCAATTGCATTAAATTAGTGTTTTATTATAGCGATAAGAAAATAGCTCAATAACAAGGCTAAAATTATGGTACATAGTTGTTCTATATAAATAATTTTTAACGTAGTTAGTGAGTTATTTAATACACTAGGATGATCATTTTTTTAATAAAATTGGTATTAATTTAATGTACAAAAAAGGCAGCTCAGGCTGCCTTTTGCGTTTTACCAAGTTTATTCAAATAGCTCATCAAGTACATAATAAGACAACTTAGCCTGCTGAGCTAAACTCACACTCAGCATTTTTTGCGCAACTTGCTCGCCAGTTATTGGTTTGTAACGCTTTAAAAACGCAAATCGTGTAATAACAGGAAAAATAATACTGCCTATCTTTTCTGCCACTCTAAATTGCTCACGATCGCCTAATAATAAAGATGGTTGTAAAGTACTTATTTTATCAAAAGGGAGTGCTTTAATATGTTGCTCAAGCTCTCCCTTCATTTTCAAATAAGCACTATTACTGTGCGTATTCGCCCCGCTTGATGACACTAAGCAATAATGCGTAACGCCATTACATGCCGCTAACTGCGCCGCTATAAACTGATAATCAAAATCTACTTTACGCTGAGCGTGTATCGAGCCCGCTCGTTTACGGGTTGTGCCCAAACACGAAAACAATACATCACCTTTAAAAAGCTCAACATATTGAATTAATTTTTCAAAATCAATAACGTGATTAACTAGCTTTGCATGTGTGACAGGCAGAACTCGACGGCTTAACGTAACTACTTTTGTATAACGATCGCTATTAAGTAACTTATGGAGCAACTCATTACCGACCAAGCCTGTAGCACCTATCAACACCGCCGTTTTAGTCATGGATTTATTTATTTTCACCCACTTTTTTAAATACGTGTTGCACTGCTTTTTTGTAGCTTTGCGTTTCTTCACTCGCGCACGTTACTACAGATTCTAAATCATGAAGATGGCCGTTTTCTAAACCATAAACCCAACCATGAACGCTTAGTTCTTGGCCGCGCTCCCAGGCATCTTGCACAATGTTAGTACGACACACATTACGTACTTGCTCAATTACATTTAGCTCAATAAGGCGGCTTAAGCGTTCGCTTTCTGGCATTGCGTCAAGTTGTTCAAGATGCTTTTCTTTTACATCTCCTACATGGCGTAGCCAATTATCAATAAAGCCAAATTTAGCATTGTTTAAAACGGCTTGTACGCCACCACAACCATAGTGACCTACTACCATTATATGTTTTACTTTTAAAACCTCTACAGCGTACTGCATAACCGATAAGCAGTTATGGTCAGTGTGTACAACCACGTTAGCAACGTTACGATGTACAAATAATTCGCCTGGTAATAAATCAACTATTTGATTTGCAGGTACACGAGAGTCTGAACAACCAATCCATAAATACTCTGGATTTTGTTGCATAGATAAAATTTTAAAAAACTCAGGGTCTGCTTCACTTGTACGAGCAGCCCAACGTTTGTTGTTATCGAATAAATTTTTTAACTTTCTCATTGCATCTCTTATTAAGTCGAGGACGGAAATTTAATGGACATTAGCAAGAATCAAAATATTACGAGGCGTTAACTGCTTTTCACAAAACGTTTTAACGCTTACTTGATAACCTTGCTGTTGCAAATATAAAGCACGATCGAGCACAAGCCAAACTTCAATTGCCCTTCTGAACACATGTCGAACCAGTTCAACTCGGTCAGTTATTTTTTTTCGAGCCACCCCAACCTCTAAATACTTAATATAATCAGTGCCTTGAGGTAGTTTTAATGCCTTTTTATCTGCAGCCCATGCACAAAACGATTTAAACGAATCTGAGAATATAGCTTTGTTGACCGAAGGTACGCTTACGTAATATTGCTCGCCAGTGATCGACTTTCTTAGTGCATCAAAACCAAGTCGCCACTCAAGTTCTGTTTTACGCACTTTTTCCAGACGAGAAGGCGCTGTGACAGTTTCTTGTAATGCGAGCTTTAAATCACGATGCGTTAGATTAAGCTCACTTTTATTTGCAACCTCACTCATTGCACGGTACTCATTAGCCGTAAATAAATGGTAGCAACAAGGTGAAAAGCTAATTTGCTGTACTTTCGCTAAACTTGCTTGGCGCATAAATGCTTGGTGTAAGCCACCGCATGCGTGAAGCGCTACAGCATGCATGTCTGTATTAAAAAATTGAGTGATATCGTCTTTTAATACATCTGCTTGGCTAAAGTGCATTGCTAAGCCTTGTTGCTGTGCACTTTTTTGTCCTTGCTCGCATAAGCTTTGTTGCAGTTCAATACTATGTACATTACTTGCGCCATTAAACGCAAGCATTCGACCTAGGTGCCCTTTACCCGCGCACCATTCTAAAACAGGTTGTTTCGTATTAGGTAGTGCAGATACATAATCTTGTAACTGTGCAAACTTACGACCTTTAATGCCGTTACTTATCCAAAATGGATAATCAGCTTGAGAGTGGGCTGAGTTAGGTAACTCGCATAACTTTGCAAGTTCATCAAGTTGGCTTATATGTTGGCTAAAAAATTGGTATAGCTGGTTTTGATCGTTATCAAGAACGCTTACCTGATCATCAGTTAGTTCGCTAAGTATGCCTTGTAGCTCTGGCCAAGGTATAGTGTCAAAATCAAATGCAGTGCACTGCCAATACTGACGATGACGCATTAAAAGTGAATCAAGTGCTAAAAATTGCTCAGCTAAAGTCATAACAGCTTAAAAAATAAAAAAGACGATTAATTATATCAGTTTCGTGAATTACCTAAGCAGTTAATTTTTACTAAAAATCAGCCGTAAATACAAAGGTATTGAAATAATACTTACCAAAATAGCTGCCATGAGCATCCACGATAACTGCATCTTTTCAGGTTCTTGGTATTTATAAATAAAGTGAGATTTTACTTCGTCAAATTCGTTTTGCTGTATGCCATATAAGTCCGCAATTAAGCGCCACTTTGCTATCGACATATGCCCTAAACTGGTGGTGGGTGGGGTTATATAACTTTTTAGTACTTCAGCCTCAAAGGCGAGCTGATAAAAGCTTTTACCTGGTGCATAGTTTTGCTGGGTGACTGCAATGGCTTCATCCATGTTCATCATTGCATAACGCCACCCTTTTAGGCTCGCTTGGTAGAATTTTTCGACCGTTTGAGGATTTTTCTTCAGCATGTTTTCGCTGGTAAATAAAATATCGCTATATACGTCCATACCATAACGCTGTGGGCAAACAAGTCGATGAGCTACGCCTTGTTGAGTCATATAATAAGGCTCTGTAGTAACATACACTTGCATAGCATCTAGCTTGTTTTCAATCCAAGCCTGGCCTGGATTTTCGCCATCGTAAACTTTGAGTTTATCTACATCAACGCCACTGCGTTTAAGCATAATAAGTAGTTCGGCGCCATCATTTTTGCTTACCGCAGTAATACGTTTATTAACAAAGTCACGTGGATGAAAAATATCAGACGTGTCTTTAACCATCCAGCAGTAAGGTGAAAATTGCAATAAGGCAGCCATAGCAACAAGAGGTTGTCCATTAATACGTTGCTGTAAAATACCAGAGTGCCCAACTCCAAATTGTGCTTCGCCACTGGCGACAGGAGCAAAGGTATCAGGTTTCATTGGATTAGCTTGCTTAATGGTTACATCAAGGCCCGCTTCATTATAAAAGCCTTTTTGCTTTGCCATATAGTAGCCAGCAAACTGAAACTGATGTGTCCATTTTAGCTGTAATGTGACTGATTCTTGCGCCGCGATATGGCTACAAAAAAAGCACAATCCAATGATTAATCCTTTAAATAGCAACTAGGTGCCCTCAAAAAGTATGACGATTACCTGTAACTATATGTAAAACGTGCGATAAAGCAAGCACCCTAGTTAGGTGCCTGCCTTTAAAGAAGGATTATACTGAGGCGAGTTTTTCGGCTTTTTCTGCTTGGGGCTTTGATGTTAAAAATTGGCTAAAGCACGGATTTTGTGTTTCATCTTGTACACTGTAACCTAAACGGTTTAAGTGCTCGTTAAACATCTCATACTGACTCGGCTCAATAGCAAAACCTGCCAGTACATTCCCCATCGAACCACCGTGATTACGATAATGAAATAAGGTAATGTTCCAATTACTACCTAAAGTATCTAAAAAGCGTGCAAGCGCACCTGGATACTCTGGAAATTCAAAGCGAAGTAAGCGCTCATGTAATTGCTCGGGTGCTTTTCCGCCAACCATATAGCGCACATGTAATTTAGCGAGTTCGTTATCCGACAGATCGCAAAATTGGTAGTCATTATTTGTTAAGTCTTGCTTTAGCTCATTAAGCTCTTGCTCGCCCTGGCGCAGGGCAATACCTACAAATATTTGTGCTTCACCAGGTCCTGCATAACGGTAGTTAAACTCAGTAATAGCACGGCCACCTAAAGAAGCACAAAACTGTTTAAAGCTACCTTTTTCTTCTTTAATAGTAACCGCTAATAACGCTTCGTTTTTTTCACCCAGCGCAGTGCGCTCTGCAACATAACGCAGGCGATCAAAGTTTAAATTAGCACCGGATAAAACAGCCGCTAAATGTAACCCTTTTAAACCCGACTGCTGGCTCCATTTTTTAAGCCCTGCCGTTGCAAGTGCACCTGAAGGCTCTGCTATTGCACGGGTAGATACAAAAATATCCTGCATGGCAGCACATATTTCGTCGCTGGTGACGGTTATAACTTCATCACAAAACTTTTGCGCTAAGCGAAATGTTTCAGTGCCAATAATTTTAACCGCTACGCCATCAGCAAAACTGCCAACGCGCTCAAGCTCTACCGGTTTACCTGCTTTAAGTGCCGCTTGTAAACATGCACTTTCGTCGGCTTCTACACCAATTACTTTTATATCTGGACGCAGCGATTTAATATAAACCGCCATCCCAGCAAGTAAACCGCCGCCGCCAACAGGAATAAACACCGCATCAAGCTCGTTTAATTGCTGCATAAGCTCACGTGCTACAGTACCTTGACCAACAATGACGTCTGGGTCATCAAATGGTGGAACAAATATACCGTTTCGTTGCTCTGTAAGCTCAAGCGCATGTGCTTTTGCGGCATCAAAATGATGCCCATGTAGCACAACTTCACCGCCAAGCGCACGTACCGCACTTACTTTTATTTCAGGCGTTGTTACTGGCATTACAATTGTGGCTTGATGCCCTAAGTGAGAAGCACTTAGTGCAACGCCTTGAGCATGATTACCCGCTGAAGCAGTTATAACCACTGAGCCTTTAGGTAATTTATTTAATTTGTTATACGCACCGCGTAATTTAAATGAATACACGGGCTGTTGGTCTTCACGCTTTAACCAAACATGGTTACCTAATTTAGCACCAAGCTCAGCCATTTCGCTGACCTCGGTAACTTTAGCCAAAGGCTCCATGTTTGCTTGAATAATAGCGCGAAAATAATCGAGCTCTTGAGAGACCATAATTAACTAAGCGCCTCCAATTTAGCTAAGTCACGCACTGCGCCTTTATCAGCACTTGTTGCAAGTAATGCATAAGCCTTTAAAGCAGACGATACATAGCGCTCACGATCAACTGGTTTGTACGCCAGTTTTCCGCGTGCTAATTGTTTTTGTTTACGTGCTTCAAGCTCTTCATCACTTAACGCTAATGTAATTTCACGAGTTGCGATATCAATAATGATTTTGTCGCCATTTTCAACATAAGCAATTGCACCACCACTTGCCGCCTCTGGCGACACATGACCAATTGATAAACCCGAAGTACCACCCGAAAAGCGACCATCAGTAATAAGTGCACATTTTTCAGCTAGGCCTTTTGATTTCAAGTAGCTAGTTGGGTATAGCATTTCTTGCATACCTGGGCCGCCTCTAGGGCCTTCGTAACGAATAACCACGATATCGCCGGCTTTTACTTCATCGTTTAAAATACCTTCTACAGAATCATCTTGTGATTCGTACACGACTGCAGTACCTTCAAAATGTAGCATTTCATCAACAACGCCAGCGCTTTTAACAATACAGCCATCAACTGCTAAATTACCCGAAAGTACAGCTAAGCCACCATCTTGACGAAAAGCATGTTCGACACTTCGGATACACCCATTAACACGGTCATTATCGCCCTCGTCCCAACGACACTCTTGGCTCATTGCTTTAGTGGTACGAATGCCCGCAGGACCAGCACGGTAAAATTTGCGCGCCGCTTCGTTAGTAGGATCTGTTGCATCCCATTTTTTAACGAGCTCAGCCATAGTTGACCCAGCAACATGATTAACTGACATATCAACTAAGCCTGCTTTGCCAAGTTCACGTACGATTGCCATCATGCCGCCTGCGCGGTGCACATCTTCAATGTGATATTCAGGTGTCGCTGGTGCAACTTTACATAAAAATGGTGTTTTACGAGAAAGCGCATCAATGTGCGACATATCAAAATCAACGCCCGCTTCTTGCGCTGCAGCAAGTAAATGCAATACCGTATTTGACGAGCCACCCATTGCAATATCGACAACCATTGCATTCATAAAGGCTGTTTTGTTAGCAATAGCACGTGGCAATACATCTTGATTATCTTTTTGATAATACTCACGACATAAATCAACAATACGAGCCCCCGCTTCAACATAAAGTTGTTTACGGTCTTTATGAGTCGCAAGCGTCGTGCCGTTACCCGGAAGTGCTAAACCAATCGCTTCTAGCAGACAGTTCATTGAGTTTGCAGTAAACATGCCTGAACACGAGCCACATGTTGGACACGCAGAGCGCTCTACTTGCTCTGAATCTGCATCACTTACCGATTCATCAGCGCCTTTAACCATGGCATCTACTAAATCAAGTTTAATATCGATGTTAGCAAGCTTAGTTTTACCTGCTTCCATTGGACCGCCTGACACAAATATTACCGGAATATTTAAGCGTAGTGCTGCAAGCATCATTCCTGGAGTAATTTTGTCACAGTTTGAAATACAAATCATCGCATCAGCACAATGACCATTTACCATATACTCAACCGAGTCAGCAATTAAGTCGCGTGAAGGCAGCGAATAAAGCATGCCGCCGTGACCCATTGCAATACCATCATCAATCGCAATAGTATTAAATTCTTTAGGGACGCCACCGGCTTGTGTAATGGTTTCAGCCATAAGTTCACTTAGCTGATTAAGGTGAACATGCCCTGGTACAAATTGTGTAAACGAGTTAACTACGGCAATAATCGGCTTACCAAAATCGGTGTCGGTCATACCTGTTGCGCGCCATAATGCACGAGCGCCTGCGCGTTTACGCCCTTCAGTTGTTGTTGCACTTCTTAATTTAGCCATAGTTACCTCAGTTTTTGCCGCAAAATAAGCGGGCATTCCTCATTCTAAAATTGGTGAGTAACCGAGTGATTCAGCTACTCGTAAATTGTTTTTCAGTTCGTAATTACACAGCCTGTTGTTGCTGTAAATTTTGTAAAGTGACTTCTTTTACATCCACCAGCTTATTTAACTGGCTGGTCAAAAGGTGAATTGGTTTATCACTATCTACCGTCATGTCTACATTATAAAAACCATCGTCCATATTGAGCTGAAAATGCGTAAGGTCAAAACCACGATGACGCACCACTCGTAAAAAGCGCTCTATCGCTATACTTTGGCTTTTTAATGCAATAGTTAGGCTATGTTTCATTTTGCTTTCTCCGTCATCATTTCATCGTTAGCAGCCCCAGGTGGTACAAGTGGCCAAACATTTTCTTTATCATCAATACAGGCATGTACTATGTACGGACCTTTACTGTTAACTAATGCAGTTATCGCATCATCAACTTGGTTAGCGTGAGTAATTGTTTGCCCTGGGATACCAAATACAGCAGCTAATTGCACAAAGTCTGGGTTATCCGACAGGTTAGTTTCAGAATAACGCCCTTCAAAAAATAGTTCTTGCCATTGGCGAACCATCCCTAAACGCTGGTTATCTAAAATTAATATTTTTACAGGTAAATTGTTACGACGAATAGTGGCCAGCTCTTGAATATTCATCATTATAGAACCATCGCCCGATACAGTGATAACAAAGTCATCAGGGCGTGCTACTTGCGCGCCAATAGCCGCAGGTAGACCAAAGCCCATTGTGCCTGCACCACCACTGCTTAAATGATTACTCGGATGAGTAAACTTCATGTGTTGTGCTACCCACATTTGGTGCTGACCAACATCGCAGCACACAACCCCTGTTTTTGGCATGCGTTGGCTTAGTTGGTTTAATAAGTACGGTGCAAAAACCTTCTCACCTGGGTAGTCGTAACGCCACGCATGCTTAATATTCATTTCTTTATTTGTGTCACACCAAGCTTTAGGTGTTACAAAGCACTCAAGTGCGGGTAACGACGTTTTTAAATCGGCAATTAATGAAGCTTTAGCAGGTTTTCGCTTACCAACTTCAGCAGCATCTATATCTAAATGGATTACTTTAGCTTTAGCTGCAAATTTAGCTAAGTTGCCTGTTACGCGGTCATCAAAGCGTGCCCCTATACATACAAGTACATCACATTCTTGCACTGCGATATTAGCAGCTTGACCACCATGCATACCCAACATACCTAAGTAATGTTCGTAATCTGGTAATACACTGCCCAGCGCTTTAAGTGTTGATACAGCTGGCATCTGAGTTTTATTTAAAAATTGCATTAGTTCGTCTTGCGCATCCGCGGCTTGTACACCACCACCTACATACGCTACAGGCTGTTTAGCCTCACTCAACAATTGATTAGCAATAGCAACTTGCTTTAAATCTAACTCTGGTAAGTATTCATCAGCTGCTAGCCACGGTTTAAAAGGGACTTGAGCCATTTGAATATCTTTTGGGATATCGACAAGTACAGGACCTGGGCGGCCGCTTTGCGCTAAATGAATTGCTTCTTGTAATATCTCTGCTAAGTCTTCAGCTCGTTCTACCATGTAGCTGTGCTTAGTACACGAAAGCGACATACCTAGTACATCTATTTCTTGAAACGCATCTGAACCAATAGCTGCAGTAGGCACTTGGCCGGTGATCGCCAATAATGGTACTGAGTCCATCATCGCATCAGCAAGAGCGGTTATTAAATTAGTTGCACCTGGGCCAGATGTTGCAAAACATACGCCTAATTTACGTGTGCTGCGAGCATAACCAACAGCTGCAAACCCTGCACCTTGCTCATGGCGAGTTAGGTAGTGTTTGACTGGCGCGCCATACAGTGCATCGTAAATTGGCATAATAGCTCCGCCTGGGTAGCCAAATACTTCATTTACGCCGTGTTTGGCCAATAAGTCGATTGTTAGTTCTGCGCCTGTCATTAATAAACCCTCATTCCTCAGTGACAACCCAATTACAAATTTTACCCTTAAAACTAAAAAGCCCTCCGAACGGTTAAGTGCGGAGGGCTTTTTTAATGCTTAAGTTTTTAAAGCACTACGAAGCCCTCGCGGGAATAATCACCACGATAATAATCAGGACTAGGTTAAGTGCGTTTGTAAGCATGTAATTAATACCAAATTTTGTTCAATTATCGCGAAGGTTATTCCTTCGCTCTCTTTTTATATTAGTACCGCGCTAGGCCCTTTAAGTCAAC
Source organism: Pseudoalteromonas sp. SR43-2 (assembly GCF_014163885.1). Classification (NCBI taxonomy): domain Bacteria; kingdom Pseudomonadati; phylum Pseudomonadota; class Gammaproteobacteria; order Alteromonadales; family Pseudoalteromonadaceae; genus Pseudoalteromonas; species Pseudoalteromonas sp. SR43-2. The sequence goes on from NZ_JACJED010000008.1 coordinate 159,648, forward strand.
ACCAAAGTTAATCTAACAAAAAGACTAAAAGGCAATTTATCAGGTTTTAAAATTCATTATACAAGCTGGTAGTGGTTTTTTTATGCTCTAATTTTAATCTCAGAAATTCACTATTCTTATATCCCTTATTTAAGGTTTGATTAATTTTTGAGAATATTTTTATAAATAAAATTATTTATCACCTTCAGGTAATGCGTAGGTTCTCTTAAGCGACTCTTAAGTGTTGTTGCATAGCATGGCGTTGTTATTTTAAACGAGCCTAAATATGAACATAACTAGCCAAACACCAGCACAAAAAAAGCCAAATCGTAGTAAGCGGTTTTACATTCACTGTAGTGCAAATGCCTTTGTAGTGATGATTGCCTGTTATTACTGTTTAGTTATAAACATTCCTTTTATTCAAGGTTCGTTTAGCGCCATCACCTCCCTTGCATCTTTTTCATGGCTATTTTTACTTTCAGTGCCACTGCTGTTGTTATGCCTTTTAATTATTTTCTTTTCAATAGTGTCGGTTAGGTGGTTACTAAAACCAATTAACTACCTTTTACTGATAATTTCGAGTGCCGTACTTTACGGCTCATTAAATTACGGCGTCGTGTTTGACTATTCAATGATTCAAAACACGTTCGAAACAGATTCAAGCGAAGCACTGAGCTATTTAAATCCGCAGCTCATAGGCTTTCTACTACTGTTTTGTGCGCTACCTGTTTTTGTATTAAGCAAAGTAAAAATACACTTTACCCGCCCTCACCAAGAAGCAATTAGTCGTATAAAACTTATTGTAGCGTGCTGCTCACTAATTGCTTTAGTGGTCGTAAACTTTTACGCCGATTACGCAGCCACTGGCCGCAATAACCGTATTTTGAAAAAAGAACTCATCCCATTTCAGTATCTCTCTAGCGGTTATAAATATATGCGCGATCAGCTGCTGTATACCAATATGGAATTTAAAAATATAGATGCAACACCCACTCTCATTACGCCTAACACCACCAGCGTAACAGTTATGGTTGTTGGCGAAACCGCACGAGCAGAAAACTTTTCTTATCAAGGTTATAAGCGCAACACCAACCCTTATACACAAAAGTATAATGTGACGTATTTTAATAATGTGGCGTCTTGTGGCACCGCTACTGCTGTGTCTGTGCCGTGTATGTATTCACTGCAAACACGAGATAACTTTGATCGATTAGCAGCCGACAACCAACAAAACCTGGTTGACTTAGCACAACAAGCTGGCAGCGACGTACTGTGGGTTGATAACAACAGCGGCTGTAAAAACGTATGCACCCGTGTTGTTAACATTGATATCCCAACCACCCCATCAGCGCTTTGCGATGGAAAATATTGTTTTGATGAAGCACTTCTTGCTCCACTTAAGCGCAAACTCGCTAATTTAAGCCAAGCTAATACCGTTATCGTCCTACACATGATGGGCTCACACGGACCAACCTACTTTAAACGCTACCCAGAAAAATTTAAGCAATTTACGCCCACGTGCGACAGAAGCGACATTCAAAACTGCTCACTCGATGAATTAGTTAATACCTACGACAACACAATTGCGTACAGCGACTTTGTTAACGCCCAGGTAATTGAGCAATTAAAAGCGCTGCCAAACAACATAGATAAGCAGTTTTTATATGTCTCTGATCATGGTGAATCACTTGGCGAAGCCGGTGCTTATTTACATGGTTTTCCGTATAGCTTTGCACCTAGCACACAAACGCACGTTCCTCTTTATATATGGGCTGATGAGCATAATCAGCGCATTACTAATACCTGTTTAGCTAATCTAGACACCCGCGCTGCACGCTCACACAACAATATTTTTCACACCCTTTTAAATTTAATTGGCATTAAAAGCAAAACGTATCAGGCATCACTTGATTTACTTGCTAACTGCCAAACAACACCAAGCGAAATAAAACTATGAGTAATAAAACCGTTATAAAACGCCAAGGCTTAATGCGCCTTATTTTTACCTTAAGCCATTCTTTTAACGGCTTAAAATGGATGAGTCGATTTGAAGCGGCGTTTCAACAAGAGCTAGCACTGTTTTCATTACTCGGTGTGTTTGTGTGGCTACAAGAAATTGCACTAAGGGATAAATTACTGCTTATAGCTAGCCTGCTTTTTGTATTGTTTGCTGAGCTGGTAAATACGGCAGTTGAAGTTGTAGTTGATAGAATTGGCAGTGAATACCATGAGCTTTCGGGGCTAGCTAAAGATATAGCCTCTGCAAGCGTGTTTATAGCTATGCTAATTGCCGCTCTTATTTGGTGGGCTGTGTTATGGGCATAAAGCTAACTTTTATACCTAAAATACAAAATACACTTGGCCCTGTATGGATTTTTGTTGTATTTGCTGTTTTGGCACTTAGCTTTTTAACACTTGCTCGCTTTGGATTAAGTGTATGGCAAGGGGAGCGTGTATTTGGGTCGCATGCGTGGTTATCTATATTTATAGGTGGTTTAAGAGTTGATATAGCCACTCTAAGCTACATTATTATGCCCGCATTACTACTTACTTTACTGATGCAAAGCGTAGGTTGGCAAAATAAAGTACGCGGCCTCATTAAAATTTATTTAGTGACGATGTCTGCTTTACTTGTTTTTTTTGAAGTGATTACGCCTACGTTTATAAACGAGTACGATTTACGCCCAAACCGCTTATTTATAGAATATTTAATTTACCCTAAAGAAGTCTCAAAAATGATTTTTTCAGGCTATAAGTTAGAAGTATTTATTGCTGTTATAGCACTTATTTTAAGCTGTAAATTTGCAAGTAAAATATTTAGCAATCAATGGCAAAGCAAGTCATCACTAACAGGTTTAAATCAATCAATTTTAGCGCTTATTTTAGTATGCTTAACTATTTTTGGCGCCCGCAACTCATTAGGACACAGACCACTTAACCCCGCCATGGTCTCGTTTTCTACTGATCACTTACTTAACGACTTAACCCTTAACTCACTTTATAGCGTCGCGTTTGCAGTTAAGCAACTTTCTAATGAGCAATCGAGCCAAGACTATTACGGTAAAATGCCCACCGATGAATTACTTAGTATTGTGCGTAGTAACATGCAAAATACGCAAGGCACATTTAGTGATGTAACCGCCCCTACAAAAACGTTTCATCGCGCAAGTAATACAGGTAAACCCAAAAATTTAGTCATTATTTTACAAGAAAGTTTAGGTGCTCGTTATGTAGGCACGCTTGGCGGTTTACCGCTTACACCTAATATAGACGCCCTTTATAAACAAGGCTGGGGGTTTGATAATTTATACGCCACGGGCACACGTTCAGTACGTGGAATTGAGGCAGTAATTACAGGGTTTACACCAACGCCTTCGCGTGCAGTTGTTAAGCTTGATAAATCACAACGCGACTTTTTTACCATTGCTGATTTTTTAGCGAAGCAAAATTACAACACGCAGTTCATTTATGGTGGCGAAAGCCATTTTGATAACATGCGCAGCTTCTTTTTAGGCAACGGTTTTAAAAGTATCGTAGATACAAATAACTTTAAAAAAATAGACTTTAATGGCTCGTGGGGCGCATCAGACGAAGACTTGTACGACCAAGCCAATATAGAACTTACTAAGCTTAAAAATCAAAACAAACCATTTTTTAGCCTTATATTTTCAAGCTCTAATCATAGCCCGTATGACTTTCCTGACGATAAAATAACGCTGTACGATAAACAAAAACAAACCCGTAATAATGCTGCCAAGTATGCCGATTACGCACTAGGCACCTTTATCGAAAAAGCTAAAAAATCGAGCTACTGGGATGATACTGTATTTATAGTTATTGCCGATCACGACTCGCGCGTATCGGGTTCAAACTTAGTACCGGTTGATCACTTTAAAATTCCGGCCGTTATTTTTGGAAAAGGTATTACCCATAAACGAGATAGCCAACTAGCCAGCCAGCTCGATATCCCTGTTACTCTACTGTCTTTAATTGGCGCAAGTGGTAAGCACCCTATGATAGGTCATGATTTATCAAAGCCAATTAGCGACAACAAACAACGCGCAATGATGCAATACGACAAAAACTTTGCCTACATGCACGATAATAAAGTGGTGGTGTTACAACCACAAAAACCAGCAACCACCTATACGTATAGCAATAACCAGCTTGTGCCATGTGAAAACGATGAGCAACTAGTAAAAAAAGCCCTAGCCCATGCGAACTTAGGTAATTTAGCCTACACAAATGGTTGGTATCATTAACCAAGTGACTTGATAATAAAGCCTTGTTAAAGTAACAAGGCTATTTTTATAAACCGAGTAAACATGAAAATCCTCGTTATTGAAGACTCAGAAGCATTAAGACGCAGCTTGCAAGTTGGCCTTAGCAACCTTGGTTTTACCGTAGATGAAACTGGTGATGGCTCAGAAGGGCTGAGTATGGCACTAAGTGGAAACTACGACCTCCTCGTACTTGATTTAATGCTACCGAGCGTTGATGGCATGAGTATTTTACAAGCACTGCGCAGCAGTAATAGCCAAAGCCGTGTGCTAATTTTATCGGCACGAAGTGAGCCTCAAGATAAAATTAACGGCCTTATGAAAGGCGCTGACGATTATTTAACTAAGCCATTTTCGTTTGAAGAACTCCATGCTCGTGTCCTTGCATTACTTCGTCGTGGTTCACTGCAAAATCAACAAAATACCCTTACCGTAGGTGATTGCGTATTAGATCTCTCGCTTAAAACTCTTCACTACAAGCAACATGCCATTGAGCTCACGCGTAATGAATATAAAATAATAGAATGCTTATTTAACGCCCCAGAGCGAGTATTGGGGCTTGAGCTTATAAGTGAAGCGGTGGTAGGTCAGTTTGATATGCTCTCTAAAAATGCGCTTGAAGCACACATCTCAACCATACGTAAAAAAGTAAGACAGTTTGATGGCGAGCTCCCGATAAAAAATAAACGTGGATTTGGTTATGTCGCAACAACAAAATAAAAATCACTCAATAAAACGTAAACTCGTTAATAATATTAGCGCCGTGATCTCAGTTATTTTATTCACCATATTTTTAACCGTTGATTTAAGTGTTGATACTTGGGTGGAAGATCAGTTCAATCAGTCTTTAACTAATAAAGCTAACTACTTAAAAACCTTAGTTGAAGATGACAACAACGTGGTTGAATTTGATTTTGCTGGTGAGTTTATGTCAGAGTATGAAGCTGCCGATGCCACGGAGTTTTACCAATTATGGCATGGCCGTGATGTGTTTGAGCGCTCGGACTCATTAGCGCTTTATGAAAATGCTAACCTGCCTTTTTTAGAAATGCCGATTAACGAATCTAAAATTATAGATTACGAGCTTCCTAACGGACGTGATGGTCGCGCACTTATAAGTCACTTTGTAGCCCAAAAAGATGATAGAAACCCCACTCACTCTGCTGTTTTTAATACCATGACACTTGCAATCGCAGCGCCGACAGCCGAACTTAATAAAGTACTGATTATTATTGATGTCGTCTTTATTTTAACCTGTGTGCTTGGTGTGTTTGGTGTGCGCTATTTAGTGACACGTATTGTAAATAAAGGCCTGCACCCTCTACACAATTTAAACGACCAAATTAAGTTACTCGATATTACCGGTGTTGCGCAAACAATAGAAAGCAACTTTAAAGTAGAAGAAATAGAACCTATACGTAACGAGCTAAATAAGTTTATTACTGTTAATCAGCAACTCTATAGTAATGAAAAACGCCTAACAAGCGACATTGCACACGAGCTTAAAACCCCAATAGCTGAACTAATAAGCCTCTCAGAGGTGGCTATTCGCTACCCTGACGATAAACGTATTAGCGATACCTATACCAGTGATGTGCTTAATATTTCACAGCGTATGAAAACAATTGTTAGCAACCTCTTATTATTGCAGCGCTCAAGTAGTAGTGCTATGCAATTGAATGCACAAAATATCATGCTAAATAACTTAGTAAATCAAATTATTGATGAGCTGACCTTTAAGCATCCAAGTATCAAAACGCGTTTAAATAACGAAATAAGTGGCGAACTTACGCTTAATGTTGACGAATTTAGTTTAAATACCATTTTATGTAACTTAATCGATAACGCACTATTTTATGGACTTCCTGAGGCGCCAATTAAATTAACTGCCGTAAATAACAGCACAAACATGACCATCTCTGTTAGTAACAAAGTAAATAAACCACTAAGTAATGAACAGCTAACTGCTATTTTTGACCCGCTCTATCAGCTAGATTCATCTAGAACTAATAACCAGCGCCATGGTTTAGGATTATCAATTGTACAGAGCTTATGTAACTTAAATGGCTTTACTATTACGGCCAGTAATACCGAAAACAATACGTTAACGTTTATATTAACGTTACCTCTGAAGTAAATTTAGGTTAGTATTTACACTACTAATTTTGAGATTTTAAGGACAAACCATGAATGCTCTTACCCGTATTAGCCACTTTTTTATTGTGGCATTACTTATAACATTTAGCCTTAACAGCTATGCTGCTCCTGCCTTATATAAAATAGAAAAAAATGGCGTTAGCTCTTATTTATTTGGCACCGTACACGTTGGTGATGCCAGCATGAAAGGCTTACCTAAAAATGTAACCGATGCGATTAGCGCAAGCAAAGAAGTGATTGTTGAAGTTGATATAAGCAAACTTACACCACTTGAAATGCAACAGCGCTCAATGCCATTTATGATGCTAAGTGACGGTAAAACACTGCAAACTGAGCTTTCAAAGCAAAATTATACCAAGCTAAAAGATTACTTTGCTAAAAAGTCGATTGATATTGCTATGTTTAATGGCTTAAAGCCTTGGGCTGTTATGGTGACTATGATGCAAATTGAATTTCAAAATGCAGGATATTCAGATAAAACCGGTATAGACAAGCAAGTGCTTAGTTATGCTAAAGAGCATAATATTAAAATTGGCGAGCTTGAAACCCTAGAGCAACAACTACAAATGTTTGATGGTATGGCGCTACTAAGCAATGAAATGATTGAAGAAACCTTTGAGCAACTAGCCGATATTAATACTTACTTTATCAAGTTAGTTAATGCGTGGAAAAGCGGTGACATGGACACACTAACCGATTACTACAACATGAGTTTTGATGACAGTAATTACGGTGAAATTAGCGAGCAAGTAATGCTAACTAACCGTAATAATAATTGGGTTAAACAACTCACACCGCGTTTAGCAAACGAGCAGCTATTTATTGCTGTAGGCGCTTTGCATTTACCTGAAAAACACGGGTTACTTAAACAACTTCGAGATAAAGGCTTTAGCGTTACTCGTCTTTAAAATAAAAATGGGTTGAGTGAATTCCCACTCAACCTTTCTCTGAGCTTTTAATGAAAGTCTTCCATTTTTAAGTAATTCTCTATTCCTTTAATTTTGTCTGCCGCATGATGATTTACATAAATCACAGTACTTGTATTGGCAGCACAAATTTTCTCTATTAGTAGCAGTACACGTTGCCTGTTTGCTTCATCTAAGCCTAAGCAAGGTTCATCTAAAATAAGTAACGTTGAATGTTTTACCATAGCCCGCACAATTAACAACATACGCTGATCGCCGTACGATAGCTGGGTGAATGAGGTATTTTGCTTATCACTTAAACCAATAAATGCCAGCCACTGTTGAGCAATATTAATTTGTGCGTCGCTCGGTTTTTGATATAAACCTATGCTATCGTAAAATCCTGAAATAACAGTATTTAAAGCCGATATACTTACGCGGTAATCCATATGTAGCGCGTTAGATATAAAACCAATATGCTGTTTTATATCCCAAATACTCTCCCCTGTCCCACGTTTAAAACCGAACACTTCAATGTCATTGTTATAACACTGTGGGTTATCACCTGTTATTAAATTTAATAAGCATGTTTTGCCTGAACCGTTCGCTCCACTGAGCTGCCAATGCTGATGCTTTTCTATTGTCCAATTGAGATTTTTGAATATGCTTACATCACTGTAACTAACTTTAGCATTACTCAATTTAACTAAGGTATTACCGGTGAATGCCTTTTGCTCTTGTTCGGTATCAGGAGATGGCACATCCAATGAGGTATGTTCTAAATGAAGTAGTTTTAGTAAATCACTCAATTGCTCACTGTCTGGCTTTGCTAAAGTATGTAACAAGCAACCTTGGCTTACATAGCCATAGTGAGTAATGAATGAAGGGATTTCGTCTAGGCGGTTTAGTACAAAAACAAAAGTAATAGTTTGGCTAAGTTCTATGAGTATTTTATTGAGCTGCTGGCAAGATTGTACGTCGAGTCCATGAAATGGCTCATCAAGCACGACTAACTCACTATGGGAGCTGAGTGCTTTTATAAGTAGGAGTTTGAGAGTTTCACCCGTTGAAAGGTCTCTAAAATGCCTATTTAGTAATGAGCTAAATTTAAATAACTCTATTAGCTGCGCTAATAACTCATCATTATTACTATGCTCTGTAAAAACAAGGTCTTTAACGAGGGTGTGCTTTTCATGCTCTAATTCTTGAGCTAGTAACTGTTTATGCGAATCTGAAGACACGAGCATAAGCTTATTAATACTACTTATACGCTTACCACTTTCGCACTTAGCCTCACCGATTAACGCAGCTGTCAGTGCAGATTTACCAGCTCCATTAGCACCTAAAAGTAACCAATGTTCTCCTAGGTTTACTTGCCAATCTAGGTTGCATATATCGTAACGGCTTTTACCTTGCCCTTGTAAGTAACCATTAAATTGCTCAAGCGTAATTGACTGCACTAACTTTTCCTAATAAACCTTAAAACAGCAAGTTAACGTATATTAAAAGTGCTTAGCAAGCTTGTTATCCGCAAAATTAATTTATTTCACTAACAACGCTAATACTATTTAATACGTCTTTAATTGCTTGCTGGCTTATTGGCTTATGAATATGGAGGTTAGCTCCGTATTCATAAACTCGCTCTATATCATTTTGTGAGGTATTTGCTGTTATAACAATAATTGGCATTACTTTATTAAGATCGGAACGTATTTTTTTAATAGCCTCAAACCCATCCATTACTGGCATGTTTAGGTCCATAAAAACAATATCGTACTGATTTTCACTCACCATCTCACACGCGACTTTACCATTTTCTGCGCAATCATAGCTTAAACCTAATAAGCTAAGTATGCGGGTTAATAACATAGTGTTTAATGGGTTATCTTCAACGACTAAACACGTTAGCTTGTTGTTTACTTTAAGAGGTGTTGGGAGGGCTTTACTTATTGTCACTGGTAAATACAAAGACACCAAAGCACCATGAGTTTTATTATTTGTAAAAGTAATTTCACCATGCAGTGCTTTTACAACGTATTGAACCCGGGTTAGGCCTGTTCTCAACCCTTGAAAGTGATTGGTTTGTTTAAATGAGTCAAATTCAAGACTGGTAATCTTCTTCGAAAAGCCACTGCCAGTGTCACTCACTGTTAAATGAAATTCATCATTTAAAAGCTTAGCTGAAACAGTAATTTCACCTTTTTGTGTAAACTTAATTGCATTACTAATTAATTCTGTAAGTGTGTGCTGCAAACGTTGATGATCCAATTTACATACACAATTTAACGATTCATCTAAAGAGCTAACTAGTTTTAGGCCTTTTTGCTTACACGCATGCTTGTAAGCTATTACTACTTTATTACACGACTCTAAAAGGTTTTCGTCATTTAAATGCGGTACCCATTTACCTGCACTTAAAGCCTGCAAGTCTTGTAATTCATCTAATATGGCTATTAACCTGAGCGCGCAATAGTTAGCTTGGGTTTTAACGCTTTGCTGTTTATCAGAAACCTCTAGCTCCTCAATAGACGTAATAAGTCCCTGCAAAGGTGTTCTAAATTCGTGACTAGCTCTGGCAATAAAATGTTCTTTATTTTGACTTGTTTGATAAACAAAATCTTTTTGTTTTTGTAGCTCTAAAAGCGTGTCTGAAACCTCTTTTTCCATTGGTATAAAAACAAATCTTAACTCAATAAGTAATAATGTCATTGCCAATAACCAGCATAGTATCTCTAGGTTGGCGACCCAATTTACTTTTTTAACAGCTTGAGATTCAAATAAGCTCACTGCCTTATCAAGCTTTGTTAATAACGTTTCAACATACTTTATAGAAAATACTGAGTGGTTTATCTCTCCTTGCTGATACAAAAGCCGCTCTGTTTGTTCTATATAGTCAAATACCGCTTTATCTAACCCTATCGTTTCACCAAAATATAAGTCTACTAACGCTGGATTTAAGTAAATGTATTCGTCATCAGAGTTTTTAGTTAATAATGTTTGATGGGACTTTTTAAATGTATTGAGGGACTTCTCAAGTGACTCAGTATGAGCTGGCGAGTAATTACTGATGTTAAGTATAGCATTACTGTGCCAAGCAATTTTCTGTGAGAGCATACGCTGGCTACCAGCGATGTTAATAATTTTTGCATCAAACTTTTGAACAGAAAAACTATGCTGCATTAATAAAGCAGAGCCACTTATTAATAGCGCTATTGCAATTAGTGCCCATCGGTAACGTGTTCTCACGCTTTTAATAATATTGAACATGTATAAACCAGTTTTTTTATATAAGTGTAGACTAATTTTTTAAAACGAAGAATCAGTCAAAATAATTAAGCGAATTATTAATACCCAATAAAAAAGCCCAGCATCAAGCTGGGCCATAGTAGTAAAATTATATTAGCGATTCTCTAATCGATTATAATCGAACATTCCATATTCTATCCCACGATACTTTTTAGCTGTATCGTGCAATATATCGCTGTATTGCCAAAACTGTGGATGAGTACGTCGAATACCAAACTTAGATTTCAAAGCACCATAATCGGCTTCTATTTGCATCATAGGCAATTGCTCGGCAAAAGCATTTACTTGCTGCTCGTTATTTAAATACCAAATAGCTGCGGGGTAATCACCGATAAAGCCAGGAACAATAGTCGCGGTATCTTCTTCATAAGCACGTTGACCATCTTCGTTTAGTAAACTAGAAATATTGTAGTGCGCATTATGATGAATAATAGTGTAGCCCTTATGGCTATCATCTTTTTGCTTTACAAGTACAAAGGAAAGCTGAGGTAACAAGTTTACCGCTTTTGCTGGCATGTTACTTACTACATTTAACGGCTTTGGTACTTCAGTGTAGTTGTATCTTTCACTTAAAACTGGCGCTAAGGCTTCTTTCATCAAAGTATATAGCTCATGCTGTGGATCATCAGTTTTATAGTTAATACCACTTGGCTGACTAAATTCTCGGTTATTTTTAAAGAACTTAGATAAGTCAGGTGGTGAGTTACGATACCACTGCTTTTTGATTTGATTACGTTTAGCCTCAGGTAACAATGCTAAAAAGTTTTGCTCTCCCTCTAAACGTAAAAAATCCATATATAGGCGTGTCACTAATTGATGGCCTATATTTCCGTACACATCAAAGCCTGCTACAAGCAAATAGTGAATACGCTCAAACAAAGCATAATCTAATATCCAGGTGGTTTTAGGCTCTTGACCAATAAAACCTTTAACTACAGTTGCACTATCAAAATGGCGGAAAATAGTTAGTGCCGCATTTTTATTATGCCCATCACCTTTCCAAAGTAAGTCTGTTGTAAGGTGCTCACCACCTTTGAACATTTTGTTAGCCAACTCTACTTTCGCCTGTAAATACTTTTTCTCGCGAACTGAATATTTAACCCAGCTAGAAATGGGTAAGGCATTACTTTCCTCAGCGGCAGGAAGCTCTAATGCCTCTTCATGTTGCATTAGCATTTCCCCTACAGCCGGAGTCGCTACTTTATTAGGATCAGCAAAAGCCACCCAAAAGTGATCGTTTATAACATTCAAAGCAATCTGACCACGACAAACAGGCCCTTTTATAAAGCCCATAATAATTAACTCTGCCTCATCAAGCATAAATTGATACTTAGAATTAATTGGAATAACTTCGAAAGTTTTAAAAGGGTTAGATGCTGCCTTAGCCTCATAACTAGGCATTTTCGTAACCGTATAATCTGGCGCAATAAACTGCTCATATAAACGCAGTAATTTAGCTTCATTAAGCTCAAGAGGTAAATGTGTTTTAGAAAGTATGGTTGTACGCTCTTGCATAAAACGATAATAAACACGGCTAACTTTAGGGTCATCGTATGGGCGACGCGTGTTAATTAACTTTATTTCCTCACCAGGAGGCGTACTTGAGCGAACTAGTTTGAAAAAGCTTTGTGGGTTTTCTGAAGTAAAATAAATATGTGCTAAAAACCAATGCTCATAAATATACCGTGCTGATAACTGATACTTTAAGCTATCTTGATTTAAAAATGCTTCCCAGCCCGCTATTTTATTCTGATCATATTTACTCGGTGGCTGAATATGTGACATTTTACCACCACCTTTAAGCCAGTTCTGTAAATGATTAAACTCTTCACGCGAAACACCAGGTAAACCATAAGGCATACCGCCATGAGGTTGATCACTTGCCAATCGATCGAACTCACCCATTGTTGCGCAGGTTTGCGAACGCGCTAACGAAAAGTCAAACTCATCACCTAACACTTCGTTTACTGGCAATTCATGGCTTTGCTTTAACACTAAGCTATTAAATAACACACTGCCCGCTAAGTTAGCTTCTTCACTTTGTATGCGCTCATTTAGCACTGGCGTAAAGTTTTTTTCTCGCCATTGCTGAGTATTAGTTGCATCAAATAATAAACGGCTTGGGGTCGTTGCCAATAAACGAGTTCCATCGTAAACAAGCTCTTTACTCAACCCCCGGTCAATACCTTCAGGGGATGAGAGCTTCAGTTGACATGGTGCATCGTAACAACCATGACAAACTACGCAGCGGGTATCGAGTACAGGTTTTACATTTTGTAAAAAATCAGCACCAGCACCTGTTGTATGAGGCACCATTCTCTCTTGTGTTTGTTCAGGTCCAAAAAGATCATCGTAGTGAGCATTTCCCAAATATGCACAACCACTTAAAATAATGAGTACTATCGTACTTATTAGTATTTTTCTCATTCGTCGTCCTCATCACCTAAATCAAAGGTGGGCATCATATCCATTTGAGGAGAAACGAATGTATTCTGACCTTCAGTATTCAAAACAATACTTAAAAGAGGGCCATGCGTTAATGTTATCTGCGCATCGTGCTCTTGATCTAATATAGCTAAGTACAGAGGATTAGTTATAAGCAACTCATAACCGCTAACAGTAATAGCGACACTGCTATCTTCACTTGGGTTCTGGCAAATTTGAGCAAGTAACTCATCATCAAGTCCAATTGATATTTCAAAATCAGGCTGCTCTAAGTCTCTATTACTTAATGATTCATCTAATAGAAATAAAGGGAGGGTTAAATTACTATCTTGTTCAAATTCCATTGCGTTCTCTGCACTTTCTGACGATTTAATTGGCGAGTATTATATCAAACTAGCGAGCAAATTAACGCTAAAGCTAATGTAACTGTGTTTAAACGTCATCCATAACAGATTCGATCACCGAAAATACAGCACCTTGAGGGTCGCATATAACACTAAAACGACCAACATCTGGGATATCTGTTGCAGGAACACATACTTGTCCACCTAAGCTAGCGGCTTTACTAACAATTACATCGCAACTCTCTACTGCAAAATAAATCATCCAATGAGCAGGGGTATCATCAGGCCATTCACTTGTCATTTCAAGCATACCGGCAATTGGTTGTCCATCGACTAAAAATAAAATGTAGTTCATCCCTTCCATAGGCTTTATTTCGCTTTCCCAGCCTAGTAAAGCACAGTAAAAGTCTCGACTTACTTTACTATCTCTTGTTGCTAACTCATGCCAATAAGGCGTATTTAATTCACCTGAGTGCTTACAACCTTTATGCTCATTTCCCTGCCATAGTGCAACAGTTGCGCCTACTGGATCTTTTAGCATAAGCATGCGACCTGCATTCATAACATCATGAGGGCCGGCAAGAACTTCAGCACCCAGTTCTTTTGCTTTTAGCGCACAATCATCAACATTATCGACAGCAATGTAAGCCAGCCAATGACTTGGGATCCCTGCACTAATTTGCTCTTTAGGCATTTCGTACATTGCAGCGATATCCTCACCTTGCTTTTGTAGCATGGTGTAGTATATGTTCTCTCCAATAGGTTGATCGTCATACCCCCAATCAAATAATGATGTATAAAACGCCTTACCGTCTTTCCAATCGTGCGTACAAAGTTCTGACCAGCAAAAAATACCATGTGGATGATTATCAATTTCACTCATTATTAAACCCTTATTATTCTATTTTTATCTAAACGAGCTCTGTCACATTTTATAAACTACTTAATTGAACAGATCATAAATTGAGATTAGAGCAATAACTAATCAGAGTCGATAAATAAAGGTATTATTCTAAAGTTAGAAAAACGTATTTTAAAAAAAGGGATATTGAGAATATGTTTTTATTATTTTATGGATCTGAGATATTGACGAGTTTTATTGTGTTTTCATTATATTTTAAGCGTCGGAAGTCGCTACGCTTGCCCGTTCTACATGATGGTTGTTGGATGAGTGTACATTAATTGTTCTACTTTCACTTTTCTGCAGACGTAAAAAAGCCCGGCTCTTTCGAATCGGGCTCTCTACAATTTGAAGTCGGTGCGCTACGCAGTAGGATGTCGTAGTGCCCACAGCGGTGGAGAGTCACAGTGCAAATGCTGCTGTATTAGCCGACTGAGATATTAAGAGGTTTTGTTGTAATTTCAGCGTCGGGAGTCGCTGCGCTCGCCCGACCTCCGTGGTAGGTGTTGGTATGAGTGAATGTTAACTGCGCGTATTTTACTTTTCTACAGACGTAAAAAAGCCCGACTCTTTCGAATCGGGCTCTCTACAATTTGAAGCCTGTTAATGTCGTAGTGCCCACAGCGGTGGAAAGTCACATAGCAAATACTACACTCTCTTTGTGTCAGGGCGGCCTTCAATGGGGCTCGCCTTTGAGCTGTTTCGTTTCACTACTTAGTTCGGCATGGGCTCTTGGCTATTTACTAAATCCCAG
>NZ_JACJED010000009.1:0-169523 GCF_014163885.1 Pseudoalteromonas sp. SR43-2
TACAGATAAATAAGCTACGTAATTATATCAAACATCAATGCTCTCGGGGTGACTAAAAGCAACGCTAATTGAAATTAAGATCATTGACGCATTCTGACACCGGTGTCATAATGATGACACAATAGTTTTGTATAAAATAGTGGCAAACCTTTGAAGTTTGCACATAATTAAAATATTTTAATCTAATATAGATGTTTTAATTCAACAAAATAACGTCAACATGCTTTCACCAAGCAAACAGGAGAAATTGATGCTAAGACGCACGAAAATAGTCGCTACCCTTGGACCTGCTACCGATAGAGATAACAACTTAGAAAAAATTATTATCGCTGGGGCTAATGTAGTACGTTTAAACTTCTCACATGGTGTTGCCCAAGATCATAAAGACCGTGCGCAAGCTGTACGCGATATTGCAAAAAAATTAGGCAAGCATATTGCTATCCTCGCTGACCTTCAAGGCCCTAAAATCCGCGTTTCTACTTTTAAAGAAGGTAAAGTAACGCTTGCTGTGGGTGCAAAGTTCACTCTTGATGCAAAAATGGAAAAAGGCGAAGGCGATGTTAACTCTGTAGGTATTGATTATAAAGAACTACCTAACGATGTTAGCCCTAACGACTTACTGCTCCTAAATGACGGCCTTATTCAACTAAGTGTTGATGAAGTAGCTGGCCACTTAGTACATTGTACTGTAACTGTTGGCGGTGTTTTATCTAACAATAAAGGTATTAACCGTTTAGGTGGTGGCTTAACTGCTCCAGCATTTACTGAAAAAGATAAAGAAGATTTAATAACTGCCGCTGAAATTGACGTAGATTACATTGCCGTATCATTCCCACGTAGTGGCGACGATATGCGCTACGTACGCTCACTTGCTGAAGCTGCTGGTTCAAAAGCACAACTACTTGCAAAAATTGAACGTGCTGAAGCCGTTGAAACACAAGAAGCTGTTGATGACATCATTCTAGCGTCTGACGCTGTAATGGTTGCTCGTGGTGATTTAGGTGTTGAAATTGGTGATGCAGCTCTTATGGGCAAGCAAAAACTAATTATTCGTCGTGCTCGTTCATTAAACCGTACTGTAGTTACAGCAACACAAATGATGGAATCGATGATCGATAACCCTATGCCTACACGTGCAGAAGTTATGGATGTTGCAAATGCTGTTCTTGATGGAACAGATGCTGTAATGCTTTCAGCTGAAACAGCTGCAGGTGATTACCCTGAAGAAACTGTTGCAACTATGGCACGTGTTTGTTTAGGTGCTGAATCTCAAAAAGAAACGCATGTTTCTAAGCATCGTTTAGATAGTCGTTTTTCTAACAATGCAGAATCTATCGCACTTTCTGCTATGTATGCAGCTAATCACTTAGATTCTGTTAAAGCTATCATCACGCTTACTGAATCTGGTAGCACGGCTAAATTAATGTCACGTATCAGCTCTGGCTTACCAATCTACTCGCTTTCACGCCATGCGAGTACATTAGGTCAAACAGCACTTTATCGTGGTGTTTACCCAGTATTTTTTGATTCTACAAAAACTGAAAAAGACGGTATGGTAAAAGCGGCACTTGATACTTTAGTTTCTCAAGGTTCTTTACAGTCTGGCGATACAGTAATTATTACTCACGGTGACTCAATGGAAACTGTGGGCGCAACTAACACTATGAAAATTGTAACTGTTGCATAATTACTAAATATAAAAAATGCGAGCTTAGCTCGCATTTTTTGTGCCTGTAATAAAAGCGTTGGCTTTAACTTGCTAATGCCGCTTTAACCTTATCTCGGTAGCTACGGCTCACTTTTAATTCTTGTCCGTTTTCAAGTACTAATAAATACTCGCCACTTACTTGAGTGACCAGCTTACTAATTTGTTTTGTATTTACTATTGCACTGCGGTGTACACGCACAAATAACTGAGGGTCTAGCTCTTGCTCAAGCTCTTTCATTGTTTTACGAAGTATATGCGTTTGTCCATCTTCACAGTGTAAACACATATAGTCACCTGCAGCATCAACCCATTGGATAGTCGCTACAGGTACCCGTATAATTTCACCCTGCTCTTTTACTGCAAGCGATTCTGGGTAACGTCTATCTGTTAAGGTATCGCCAGTCGCTAATTTTTTTAATATTTCTTCGCAATTATTACCAGTAATACCGGCTACAAAACTCGCTAGTTTTTTCTTATGGGCGTTGTCTTGCTGCGTTTTTAAATAAGTATGCACTTTTTCTACCGCCTGTTTTAATCTGTTATCATCAACGGGTTTTAAAATGTAATCGAGAGCATGAATTTCAAATGCTTTTACAGCAAACTGATCAAAAGCAGTTACAAATACAATTGCAGGTAATACTTTTGTACTTTCGCTGAGCGCTCTTGCCACCTCAAAGCCATTCATACCTGGCATCTGAATATCTAAAAAAACCAAATCGATTTTCTCTCTTTGGCACATTTCAATTGCATCAGCGCCTGAACTACATAATTTAATTACTTCAATATCAGAATATTCTTCAAGTCTTACCGCTAAACCTTTTCGCGCTAACGGTTCATCATCAACAATGAGTGTTTTTATTTTAGTCATTTTTCACAGCCTTCTCAAAAGGTACTCGCAGATTAACTTTTAATCCACTTGGCGTATTATGTGATAATACAAACGAATAATTATTTTCATACAACGTTTTTAATCTATCTTTGGTGTTAGCAACACCTACACCTTGAGCGTTAACTAATTGGCCATCAAGTATTTCAGTGCCTGGACCGTTGTCACCCACTTCTAGTAATAATTCATTCGCAAATACTTGTGCTTTAATATCAATTACACCACCTTCTGTCAGATGGGCAATGGCATATTTAATCGCGTTTTCTATAATTGGTTGCAAAATTAAGCTCGGTACTAAAGCCTCTTTTGCTTGCTCGCTAATATCTACATTTACTTTCAATCGCTCATCAAAACGGACGCGCTCTATTTCTAAGTAAAGCATGAGAGCATGTAGCTCTTGCTCAAGCGGTACTTTTTTAATTGGATCGGTATTAAGTGTGTAACGTAAAAAGTCACTTAACCTTGCTACCATTAAGTTAGCATCTTTGTTTTCTTTAACCAAAATTAAAGTAGAAATAGCGTTAAGTGTATTGAATAAAAAATGGGGATTTAACTGATACCTTAGCATTTTTAGTTGCGCTTCGTGTGCCATCGTTGTGGCCTTTAACGCTTTTTGTCGCTCACTTTGTAATAACTGATAATATTTAACGCCAAAGTACAAACCACTCCAACATAAAATAATATAAACCGAATCTAAACCTTGCTGCAGGTAATAAAACCACTCCTCTGGTCTATAACCATGGCGGTATATTTCCCATAGATTGAATTTTTGAACGACAGCCCATAGAGTGCCCGTTATATAAGAGGCACCAAATACTACAATCATTAATACCCAAGGCGAGGCATTCCAAATTTTACGATAAATATACCTAAGCGGCACTGTCATCAAACAACCAGCGTAAGCATTCAATAAAATAACAAATACGTATATATCACGCATTTCAAATACTTTAGAGCCGATATAATTTACTAACGCGTAACCAATCCAGCCCGCGATTTGCAAAAGCCAAAAAAAACGTTGCCTGTTATCGACTAAAGATTGCCAATTCAAAATAGATGTTTACTCCGTATGGTTAAAACTAATTCCATAAAATAGGCGTTTGTTATTTTTATTATTTTTACCAATGTAGGGCTAATTTTCACAAAATTAGATTGCCTTATTATATAGATTTATGAGTTTGCATAGCACTACAGCTTGCCTTGCTTTTTAAGAGTCTTACCGCAAACAAATAGTCGAGACACTAAAAAAGCGAAAGGTTATCCACCTTCCGCTTTTTAAATATCAATAGCTTTGTGTAAATTAAGCTAGTTTATCTGATGCTACTTTGTAGGTTGGATCTTCAATCACATTCACTTCAACTAAATCTCGTGCTTTATGAAGCAACTGCGTACAGTCTTTACTTAAGTGACGTAAATGAAGTTGTTTACCTGCTTTTGTGTATTTGTCAGCAAGTGTATCAATTGCTTCTATTGCACTGTGGTCAGATACGCGGCTGTGTTTAAATTCAACAATCACATTTTTAGGATCATTTTTCACATCGAATAACTCAGAAAAGTTTTTAACAGAGCCAAAGAATAACGGACCATGTAGTTCGTACACCTTAGCGCCTTCCTGATCAATGTAGTTAGTTGTATATATCTGCTTCGCATGCTGCCAAGCAAATACTAGAGCCGATACAATAACACCCACACATACAGCAATCGCTAAATCAGTAATAACCGTCACGCCCGACACAAGAACAATTACAAATGCATCAGATAATGGTACGCGCTTCATCATTTTAAAGCTTGCCCATTCAAATGTACCAAGTACTACCATAAACATAACACCAACAAGTGCAGCTAATGGGATCATTTCAATTAAGCTAGAGGCAAAAATAATAAAACCAAGTAGCATAAGTGCAGCGCTTATACCTGATAAACGAGAGCGACCACCTGAATTTATATTGATCATTGATTGACCAATCATTGCACAACCACCCATTGCACCAAACATACCGCAGGTAATATTTGCAGCACCTTGACCAATACATTCTTTATTACTATGACCACGGGTTTCTGTAATCTCATCAATTAAGCTAAGCGTTAATAATGATTCAATTAAACCAATAGCCGCTAAAACAAGTGCATAAGGAAAAATAATTTGTAGCGTTTCGAAAGTAAACGGTACCATAGGAATATGAAATTCAGGTAAGCCGCCAGCGATTGTTGCTGTTTCGTCGCCTGTCATTCCTTTTAAGAAATCTAATACTGTATGCGCTTCTAAATCAAACCCAATCACTAATCCAGTTACAGTTACAATAGCAACTAGAGATGAAGGCACTGCTGTAGTCAATTTTGGCAAAAAGTGGATTATTGCCATGGTTAATGCAACTAAGCCAAGCATGATAAATAATGGATTTCCTGTCATCCATTCTTGTCCGCCCATACCGTCTGGCACTTTAAACTGCCCTAGCTGAGCTAAAAATATAACAATTGCTAACCCGTTTACAAAACCAAGCATTACCGGATGAGGAACCATACGGATAAACTTACCGAGCTTAAATACACCCGCGAGAATTTGCAGTATTCCCATCAGCAACACTGTTGCAAATAGATACTCAACACCGTGATCAAGCACTAAACTTACCATGACAACAGCTAGTGCACCGGTTGCACCTGAAATCATACCAGGGCGACCACCAAAAATAGCCGTAATTAAACCAACGATAAACGCGGCATATAGACCAACCAAAGGTTCTACATTTGCAACAAAGGCAAACGCAACTGCTTCTGGCACTAAGGCTAACGCCACAGTTAATCCAGATAGAATATCGTTTTTAGCAGAGCTAGGCGCCCTACTGAGTAAGTTAAACATTGAGGTCCTCAAATGATGTAATGGGTATCAAAAAAAGCGCTAAATTCTACCAAATTAGCGCTCAGTTAACAATTGTCATTATGTGGTTAAGCTAAACTAAAAATGGTTTAGCTTTTAAAAGAAGTGCTTTTACAAAGGAAGGGAAGTACTGCGTTTTACACATGTCATTGTTACATTAGAATGTACTTCTTGGACGTATTCTAAACTTAGTAAATTATCACGCACAAAATGCTCATACCCTTCTATGCCTTGTGAAATTATGCGTAGCATAAAGTCCATGGTACCAGCCATAGTGTAACACTCTGTTACCTCGTCGTAGCTCATGATCAGCTTTTCAAACTCAGCAAGATTCTTTTTACCGTGATTTGATAAACGCACATGTGCATATACAAGCATATCAAAGCCAAGTTTTTTCTCATCTAAAAGAGCCACTTTGCTTTTTATATAACCATCTTGCTCTAGCTTAGCGATTCGACGCCAGCATGGAGATTGAGACAAGCCTACTTTATCTGCAATTTCTGCGGTTGATAAACTAGCATCTTGTTGTAAAAGTGCCAATATTTGGCGATCTACGTGATTTAGAGACATTTTATTTCTTATTTATCAAATAAACTGGTTAAATTATACAACCATTTTAAAACTCAGTCTGCTTATTTTTAATGTTTATGCAGTTTGTAAACTTAAAATAAGCAACTTAACCAAACTTACCACTCACAAAAGGATTTGTTTTCTTTTCAAATCCCACCGTAGTGTCGCTACCATGTCCTGCCAATATTTTAGTATTATCAGGTAAGGTTAAAATATGCGCGTTAATCGACTCAATAAGTTGTTCACTGTTCCCCTTAGGGAAGTCAGTACGCCCTACTGAGCCTTTAAAAATAACGTCACCGACAATAACGCACTCATAGTCTGGTTGGTAAAACACTATATGACCGGGTGTATGCCCCGGGCAATGTTTAACTAAAAAGCTAAGTTTTCCTACGCTCACTGTGTCGTTATGGTTTAGCCAAATATCCGGATAAAACGGTTCAATGGGTTTAAATCCAAACATCTGTGCTTGCATAGGTAAGTTTTCAAACCAAAAGTACTCATCTTTTTGTGGACCAATAATTTGTACGTTAAATTGATTTCGTAAAATATCAGCCCCACCCACATGATCTAAATGCCCGTGCGTTAACCAAATAGCACTTAACGCTAGTTTATGCTCATTAAGGACCGTTATTATTTTATCAATGTCGCCACCTGGGTCGATAACCACAGCGTGTTTAGTTTCGCTACACCAAATAATACGGCTGTTTTGTGCAAAGGCAGTGACAGGTATAGTAATGATTTCCATATTAAATTTCTTTACTTTTTTGATCTGGAATAACAACTTCTTCTTCGAATGACATAAGTATTGGATACTTTAAGTACGCTTGATCATAAAATGGACTTTGCTCATATAACCAGTTTAATCGTGCTTCTGCGTCACTCGCGAATGATTTATCTTTAAGTTTTTCATCAAACTTAAGCGCAAGCTTTGGGTTATCTTTTAGCATTTGGCGTGCATACGGAATTAGCGCATAGTTTTCCATGTACTCGGTACGCTGAAAAATAGTATTAAATTCACCCCACGCAAAAAATGAATCAGGGGCTTCCGGGTGCAATAAATGAACTGCTAATTCACCTGCTTTTTGTTGAGTATTGACTTGATACCAACCATCTAAATCTACATTTATAGCAGGGACGTAATCAAAAGTTGCTGATACTCTAAAACGCCCTTCAAATGGTGCTTTATCAAACGTGTAGTCTGCCACCTTTGCAACTTTCAAAGGCTGTGTGTTTGCCCCTTCAAGTTTATTAATAGAGACACCATGTAACTTTAGTTTCTCAATAATGTTGCTATATACAGGCGGAATAAAAAAAGCTTTAGGTACTTCAACTGTATGTTGTACATCTTTTTGCCAATAAATAGGTAAGTCAGTATATGTATGTGCTTTACCCAAATACTTCACTTCATTTTGACCCGAAAGTGAATTCATGCTTGATGAATATTCAATACCTTTAAACTGCGCAATCGTATCAGCTTGCTTGGCATAGCCACGCTTTACTATTAACTGTTTAGGAACAAATTCTTGTTCTTTTTTTACTGCATTAGCTAATTCATGACTGTGCTTTGATAGCGCAGTAATAGCACCATCTAAAAATACATAAGTTCCCAATACACGTTGCTTGTAAGGCTTCAATGAATGATTTTCGACTAAAATAGTCGGCAATGACTTTAAATCCCCCCAACCATTTGAAAAACGTGGCGTAGCAACCCAGCCCGCTAACCCTTTTTTAAAGTCGCGCTTGTCCATAACAAAAACAAGTGGTCCTGGGATGTGTCCTTGCTTCGCTAGCGTATCGTCAATGAGAGGTTTAAAAAACTGGTTTAATGTATCTGATACCGCAGGCGATTCGCTCGAAAATACCGGATTGTAACCATAAGTCACATCGTATTGGTAATCTGCGCCGTCGGTAACGTGTACATCAATGTATAAATTTGGGTTGTAGTCGTTAATAACCTTTAAAACACTTCTAACTTCTGGGGTATCTAATTTAGTAAAATCACGATTTAAATTAAGGTTATTAGCATTTGTTCTAAAGCCCATTTTTGCAGGGCCCCGTTGATTAATGCGATTGAATGCACTGCTACGTTCGTGGCCATCTACATTTAAAATAGGAATAAATAATATGTTTACCTTTTTTAAAATGTCACGGCGCTTACCCGTCGCTATATCTCTGAGTAACATGAACATGGCATCTTTACCGTCTATTTCCCCAGAATGTATTCCTGCCTGGATAAAAATAGTTGGCTTAGTGCTATTAGCCATTTGCCTTGCTTCAAAAAAACCTTGCTCACTGGCAATTAGCATTTTTATTGCACGCTTACTATTACTATAGCCTATGGTTTGAGATTGAAACTGAGTAGGGTTTGCAGCAACTAACCTATCTACAAATGCCATTGTATTTGCATAATCGGGCGACGCTTCACCTGCAGATAACTCAAAGTCAGTAGTTAACGGCCCTTGTTTTTGTAAAAGCTCTACGCTTTTCCCCTGCCACTCAATGAGTGGAGGTAAGTGTGCGTCATACGCCACACTTGCAGATAAAATGAGTAAACTTGCAAACATAAAATTCTCTAACAAACGCCTTAATTATATAAATTATATCAACTAAATTTTTTATAATGAGGAAACTGCGGTGATTCAACAAAAAAATGCAGCCAAATACATTTCACTCATTAAGGCCTGTGTTTTTAGGCTTTATAACCTTATTAAGTATTATACCAATGTGCAATAATACTTAATCATTTTGCGGGGCTAAACATGTCGCTACCTGCGTTAAAAAACTCTCATTTACGACTGCATGGATGCAGAAGGTAGAGCAATGCAGGAGCAATTGCCGAGAACAACTAAATAGCGAATTTTTTGCCTAGCTATCAATACGTTTTTACGCTCTCAAAATAGATCCTTTAATTAAGCGAATTGGTATTACTCATTGGTTTAAGTTACTAAATTACAGGCACAAAAAAAGGAGCCATAGGCTCCTTTTTAATACTTATATAAAAAAGCTTAAGCGGCTAGGCCTTCTTTTGCTTTTTCTACAAGCGCTGCGAATGCAACTTGGTCGTAAACAGCGATATCTGCAAGGATCTTACGATCGATTTCTACAGAAGTCTTTTTAAGACCATTGATAAAACGGCTGTAAGACAGACCATTTTGACGTGAAGCAGCATTGATACGTGCAATCCATAATTGACGGAAAGTACGTTTCTTCGCACGACGGTCACGGTAAGCGTATTGACCCGCTTTAGTAACAGCCTGGAAAGCTACGCGGTAAACACGTGAACGTGCTCCGTAGTAACCTTTTGCTTGTTTTAAAACTTTTTTGTGACGTGCACGTGCGACAACGCCGCGTTTAACTCTTGCCATTTCTAAAAACCCCTATTAAGCGAACGGTAACATACGTGAAACTAGACCATGGTCATTTTTATGAACCATCATCTTAGGACGTAGGTGTAACTTACGCTTAGAAGTTTTCTTAGTCAGAATATGACGAAGATGCGCTTGTTTACGCTTGAAACCGCCAGAAGCAGTCTTTTTGAAACGCTTAGCAGCGCCACTGTGACTTTTTAGCTTATAAGCCATTGCAATAACTCCAATTGTATTGCTTTTAAATTAGTAAGCAGGCGTGAGATATATTTCTATAGCTCCACTTTTAGGCCTAACTTACTGCCATGTTCCGGTGAAGACCCAACATAAATGCCGCAATCTTGCTTTAAGACCGGTTAACTCAGGTGAATATTCGCATATTGCTTGCAGACCTGAGCTAATTTCGGTGCGTATTATCGCTTAAAAATTATTTTTTAGCAACAGGCGCCATCATCATAACCATTTGGCGGCCTTCAACACGATTTGGGAAAGACTCAACTACTGCAAGCTCTTCTAAATCGGCTTTGATACGGTTTAATAATTCTATACCAATTTCTTGGTGAGCCATTTCACGACCACGGAAGCGGATAGTAATCTTAGCTTTATCACCAGCTTCTAAGAACTTACGTAAGTTGCGAAGCTTAACCTGATAATCACCTTCATCCGTACCAGGACGGAATTTGATTTCTTTTATCTGGATTTGCTTTTGCTTCTTCTTCTGCTCTTTTAGTTCTTTGCTTTTTTCAAAGATGAACTTACCGTAATCCATGATTCTACAAACAGGCGGCTCAGCGTTTGGACTGATCTCAACAAGATCAACACCCGCTGCATCGGCCATAGTTTGCGCGTCTTGTAATGACTGAATTCCAGCTTGTTCGCCTTCAATGTCAATTAAACGAACTTCTTGCGCTGTAATTTCTTCGTTAATACGATTTTTTTGAGCTGTTTGTTGCCCTTTCTTGCCGCCTCTAATAGTACGTTCCTCCAAGAATATCAATAATATAAGCGTGTAAATGGCTGTTTGTTAATGCCTTACACGCTCGATTTTTACTGTCGATTTTTAATTTCTTCACTAATTTTAGCTACAAAATCATCAACATTAAATTTGCCAAGGTCTTCACCTGTGCGAGTACGCACTGCTACTTCTTGTTGTTCAACTTCTTTATCGCCAACAACAAGCAAGTATGGAATACGCTTCAGTGTATGCTCACGGATTTTAAAGCCAATCTTCTCATTTCTCAAGTCAGCAGCGGCTCTAATTCCAAGTTTATTTAATTTTTGTACAACTTCTTTAACATAAGGAGCCTGTTTATCGGTAATATTCATAATTACCACTTGCTTTGGTGCAAGCCACGTCGGGAATAAACCAGCGTACTCTTCAGTTAAAATGCCAATAAAGCGTTCAATAGAACCTAAAATAGCACGATGTATCATTACAGGTGTACGACGCTCGTTATTTTCTGCTACATAAGTAGCGCCTAAACGACCCGGTAATGCAAAGTCTAATTGCACTGTACCACACTGCCACGCTCTGTCTAAACAATCGTACAAAGTAAATTCAATCTTCGGACCGTAAAACGCGCCTTCGCCCGGAAGATAATCAAATTCAATATCATTTAGCTTAAGTGCATCAGCTAAAGCAAGCTCTGCTTTATCCCACATATGGTCTTCACCAATGCGTTGTTCTGGGCGAGTAGATAGCTTAACTACAATCTTCTCAAATCCGAATGTTTCATATGTATCATAAACCATCTTAATACACGCTGACACTTCGTCCATTATCTGCTCTTCAGTACAGAAAATGTGAGCATCATCTTGTGTAAAGCCACGTACACGCATTAAACCGTGTAGTGCACCTGATGGTTCATTACGGTGACAACAACCAAATTCAGCCATACGAAGTGGTAAATCACGGTACGATTTTAAACCTTGGTTAAAGATTTGCACGTGACCAGGGCAGTTCATTGGTTTAATTGCGTATTCACGTTTTTCAGACTCAGTGGTAAACATTGCTTCTGAATATTTTTCCCAGTGACCTGATTTTTCCCAAAGCGAGCGGTCCATCATCATTGGACCTTTTACTTCTTCGTACTCATATTCGCGTAATTTTTCACGTACAAATTCTTCAAGCTCGCGGTAAATGCTCCAACCATCGTTGTGCCAAAATACCATGCCTGGTGCTTCTTCTTGCCAATGCCATAAATCAAGCGCTTTACCAATACGACGGTGATCGCGTTTTTCAGCTTCTTCAAGGCGCTTTAAATACGCTTTAAGTTGCTTTTTATCGCCCCACGCGGTGCCGTAAATGCGTTGTAGCATTTTGTTTTCTGAATCACCACGCCAATATGCACCCGCCACTTTCATTATTTTGAAGTTTTGGCAAAATTTCATGTTAGGAACGTGAGGTCCACGACACATGTCTACATATTCTTCGTGATGATATAACCCTGGGCGGTCATCTTTAGCGATGTTTTCGTCCAAAATTTCTATTTTGTATGTTTCGCCACGCGCTTCAAATGTATCGCGTGCTTCTTGCCAGCTTACTGTTTTTTTCACTACGTCGTAGTTGGTTTTTGCAAGTTGCAGCATACGCTTTTCAATTGCTTCAAGATCATCTTGTGATAATGAGTGTTCCATATCGATATCGTAGTAAAAACCGTTATCAATGGTAGGACCAATTGCCATTTTTGCGTCTGGGAAAAGTTGCTTAACGGCATGACCAATTAAGTGAGCACAAGAGTGACGAATGATTTCAAGGCCGTCATCGTCTTTAGCGGTAATGATCTCAAGACGAGAATCTTCACAAATTTTATCACATGCATCAACACGGTCGCCATTTACACGGCCCGCAATGGTCGCTTTAGCTAAACCAGGACCAATGTCGTTTGCAACATCAAGCGTGCTTACAGGGTTTTCAAAACTACGTTGACTTCCGTCTGGAAGAGTAATAACTGGCATTATAAATCCTTGCTACAGTGGTGACACCTACAATGTATCACGTGTATTTTTAATAAATTAAATGAGAATGACTCGACAACGCTTTTACGAATAAGCATTGACTAATATATGTAGATGAGGAGTCTATTCAACTACAAAGATATATTGTCGCGTGCCGCGCATTTAATTACAAGTTTAAAGGGGTGAAATCTACCCGTTTTATCCACAAAATTTAGTTTTTAAAGCAAAAAAATCATTTTATTAAAATATAAAAGCATCAATGCATTAATTACGCGCCTACAACTATACCCACACTCGCATTTTAATGTGCGTTGCGTATAATACTGCGTAATTAAGTTATTTTAGAGAATAGACATGAGAACATGTGGTGTAGAAATTACCGGTAGTGATGTACTACTTTGTATTTTAAGTAAAGATAATGACGTATTTGATATTCGCGATGTGCGCCAAACACGCTTTACCTTAGGTAACGGTAACGACACTGAAGTAATGCGTAAATTTCAATTCGATTTTGCAAAACTAATGCAAGATTACCAAATTGATTCTGTTGCAATTCGTGAGCGTCAGCCTAAAGGTAAATTTGCTGGCAGTGCAAAAGGCTTTAAAATGGAAACTGCAATTCAATTAATCGACAACTTAGATGTACGTTTATTTACTACAACTGAAGTTAAAGAGCAGTTAAAACGCAACCCCATCCCTATTGATTTTGAAGAAACAGGCCTTAAAAAGTACCAAGAAAATGCTTTTGTAAACGCTTACGTTTACATCATGAAAAAAACATACCGCAGCGACGAAATGTAAACTCATTACTCGTTTAAAAACGCGTACTTACATTGTAAGACGCGTTTTTTTGTGTCTAAAAAGTAGTATTAGCTTTTATTAATCTAATAATACATTAGTCTAACTGCACTTCTCTTTGTCGACAATATGTGTTTATTTTAACTTTGTAGTTTACATAACTCACACACATTTTCATGGAGAGAGCAATGCACACACACACTATTGCGGTAAAAGAAGTAGAGCAAATAAATCACTTGCCGTTATCTCAAAGCTACTTTAAAGGTATACAAAGCACACCTTTAACAAATTCAACTATAGGCGAGTACTTTGACTTTATTGTCGACAAAAACCCAAAGGCGTTAGCTGTTGTAGTTCATCACCAGGGTATTCGCTTAACGTATAAAGAATTTCAAAAAGAAGTTAATCAACTTGCTATGGGGTTGCTGGCACTTGGCGTGAAACCAGGCGAGCGTGTTGGCATTTGGTCTCCTAATAATATTGAGTGGTGCTTAACCCAATTTGCAACGGCAAAAATTGGCGCAATAATGGTGTGCATCAACCCGGCCTATCGTCCTAACGAATTACAATATGCTTTAAATAGTGTTGAATGCTCTACTCTGATCACAGCATCAAATTTTAAAGGCAGTGATTACTTAGAAATGCTTAATTGTTTAGCGCCAGAACTTGCAACTTGCGATAAAGACACACTTAATTTAAAAGCACTGCCCACTCTTAAAAATATAATCCGCATTGGCGATGAAGCATCTCCTGGTATGCACTCTTTTAAAGATGTTGTTAACTTGCCAACAGCTGCTCATGAGCTTGAATTAAAAGCAATAGGTGTAAACTTAAATGCTGAGCAAGACATCAATATACAATTTACATCAGGCACAACAGGCAACCCAAAAGGCGCAACGCTCACGCATAAAAATATTTTAAATAATGCGCTATTCGTCGCCGAATCTATGCACTTTACGAGCGATGACAAGTTATGTATCCCTATCCCGTTATATCATTGCTTTGCAATGGTATTGGGTAGCTTATTGTGTGTTAGTAAAGGTGCAGCAGCCATTTACCCAAGTGATTCGTTCGATGCAAAAATCACACTAGATGTAGTTCAACAAGAAGGATGTACAGCGCTGCACGGTGTACCTACTATGTTTATTAGTGAGCTTGAGCTAAGTAATTTTAACGATTATGACTTAAGTACTTTACGCACGGGTGTAATGGCAGGCTCTACATGCCCAGAGCAAGTAATGCGCAAAGTACAAACACAAATGAACATGCATCAAGTACTGATTGCTTACGGGCAAACGGAGTGCAGCCCCATAAACAACATTACCGAAACAGACTCTTCAATAGAGCGGCAAGTAACGACAGTTGGCCGCGCCCTTGCCCATACCGAGGTTAAAATAATTGACGAGCTGGGTAACATTCAAAAAATTGGTCAACCTGGCGAAGTGTGTAGTAAAGGTGCAGGCATAATGCGCTGCTATTGGAATGACGAAGCTAAAACAAAAGCCACAATAGATGACGAAGGGTGGCTGCACTCTGGCGATTTAGGTGTCATGGATACAGAAGGGTTTGTCACGATTGTTGGGCGTATAAAAGATATGATTATTCGCGGCGGCGAAAACATTTACCCTCGAGAAATAGAGGAAGTACTTTACACCTACCCGGGCATTCAAGATGCTGCCATATTTGGTATAACCGATGAAAAGTATGGCGAAGAAGTGTGCGCTTGGATCCAACCAAAAGAAGATGCTGTACTTAATGAGCAAGCAATTCGTGACTTTTTAAAAGACAAACTAGCCTACTTTAAAATGCCACGACATATCCGTTTTGTAGAAAACTACCCAATGACAGTAACAGGTAAACTGCAAAAATTTAAAATGCGCGAGCAAATGCAAGAAGAGCTAAGCGACAACGCTTTTTCCTAGTTTCGTCTTTAAGTAACTGAGGCTCTGGATAGGGAATTTATCTCAGAGCTATGTTCAGAGCTAGCAGCGTTAAATTTACGTATGTTAGGACTAATACTAAAAAGCACAGCCAATTGGCTGTGCTTTTTATGTACTGAATTGTACTGAATTTATTATAAATTCAGCATTCTCTTTTTTAAACGTTCTAAATCAATCGCACTCGAGCGCACTGTTAATTTAATGTGGCTGTATTCATATTCTTCTTTAACAACACTCATACTCGATCGGATTTCGCCCACAATACCTTTGGCTGTGTACGGTATAACAATCTCTTCTTCAATCATGTCCTCTTGAGCAATGTCAATAATGTATTTGTGCAATTTACTAATATCATCTGGATTACGTGTAGAGGTCATCATCGCATCAGGAAATTCATCCATTAGCGACTGCTGCTGCTCAGTACTTAATTGGTCTGACTTATTCAATACTAATAGTTTTTTGCTACCTTCTACCCCAACTTCTGCCAGTACTTTATGTACTACTTCAAGTTGTGAGCGAAAAGAAGGATCTGAAGCATCTACAACATACAACAATAACGACGCATCATGTGCCTCAGCGAGCGTTGAATGAAATGAAGCAACCAAATCATGAGGTAATTTTTTAATAAAACCAACCGTATCTGAAACCAATATACGAGGCTGGGTAATCGGATACAGCGCGCGAACAGTAGTATCTAGCGTTGCAAAAAGTTTGTTTTCGCCTTCTACATCACTACCTGTAATTGCGCGCATCATTGATGACTTGCCCGCATTGGTATAACCAATTAAAGCCACTGAGAATAGCTCAGAGCGCTGAGTACGTCTGTCCATCATTACATCTTGAACACTAACAAGTTCGCGCTTTAATTCTGCTAACTGATCGCGCACCTTACGGCGATTAAGCTCAAGTGTGGTTTCACCCGCACCTTTACCCATTTGGCGTTCTTTATCACCTGTTGATGTTTCACGCAGTCGTGGCGCTACATAATTAAGGCGAGCTATTTCAACTTGTAATTTTGCAGTTTTAGTACGCGCATGACGACTAAATATTTCAATGATAATACCGGTGCGGTCAAATACTTCTACACCTAGCTGGTTCTCAACATTACGTAGTTGAGAAGGCGTTAAATCGCAGTCAAATACCACTACATCAGCACATGCAAAATCTAAATCGTTTGATGGAATTTCTGAGGATATTTCGGTTAAAGGGTCTTCATCGAGTAAATCATCTTCTTGCTCGTTTTCAACCATCCCTTTATTACCGGTAAGGTGTGCTATTTCAGCTAGTTTACCTGAGCCCAGTACATTAACTTTTTGAGTTGAGCTTTGCTTTTGCGATTGCGTACCTACTACTTTAAATCCTAACGTAGTCACCAAACGAGCAAGCTCTGCAAGCGACTCTGTTGCTTCGTCGCCTTTAAATTGTGGTGTGCTAATAGAAATAAGTAACGCATTAGGAAGTGATGGTTTTGCAGTTAGTTGCATAATTTTTATATGTTAATGCACCTAAAGTGCAAACCTAATTTTCATTCGAAAGTAACTTGATCCTACGCTGTTATGGCTCAGCTTTATAGGGTTATAGTTCACTAATGGCGTTAATATTTAAAACTAACCATAATATACTCAATTTTATGGCTAGTTTTAAAATCACATTATAGTAAAGCCTTATTGTTCAGCTTTAATATTAAACGACGCCCTGCTCAATCATTGCATCGGCGACGCGCCTAAAGCCTGCAATGTTAGCGCCTAATAAAAGATTTCCAGGCTCACCAAGTTCTGTAGCGGTATCGTTGGCGGTCACAAATATATTTTTCATAATTTGTTTTAGCTTTTCATCAACTTCTTCAAAGGTCCAACTTTGCATACTCGCATTTTGTGCCATTTCTAATTGGCTTGTCGCAACGCCGCCGGCATTGGCCGCTTTACCTGGTCCATACGCAATTTTTGCAGCAATAAAGCAATCAATAGCCTCTTTTGTTGAAGGCATGTTTGCGCCTTCACTTACTAATAAACAACCGCCGGATAATAAAGCGCTTGCATCCGCCTGTGTTAATTCATTTTGTGTGGCGCACGGAAAAGCAGCGGCAGCATTAAAGCGCCAAACAGCATGCCCATCTTTAGGGTAGTCATTTACAGGAATATAAATAGCATCGGGGTGAGTTTGTTTATATACGCTCAAGCAATCACGCGATTGCTCTTTTAAACATTTAATAAGATTTAAATCTATACCCGACTCATGATACACAGTGCCACGAGAGTCGCTGCAACTTACTGGTGTTGCCCCCATTTGATAAAGCTTTTCCATGGCATAAATAGCAACATTACCTGCGCCCGAGACCAAGCAGCGCTTACCTTGTAGGCTATCGCCGCGCGCTTGCAGCATGTAGTCAGCAAAATAAACAGCGCCGTATCCCGTGGCTTCTTTGCGTACTAGCGATCCGCCCCATAACAAGCTTTTACCTGTTAATACCCCTTCATAGCGACCAGTTAAACGTTTATATTGGCCAAACAAGTAACCTATTTCTCTTGCCCCTACTCCAATGTCTCCAGCGGGTACGTCGGTTGTAGGGCCAATATGGCGATAGAGCTCGCTCATAAATGATTGGCAGAAACGCATTATTTCAGCATCTGAGCGACCTTTTGGATCAAAGTTTGCCCCGCCTTTACCACCACCGATTGGTAAGCCTGTTAAAGCATTTTTAAATATTTGCTCAAACCCTAAAAATTTAATGATGCTGGCATTCACACTTGGGTGAAAACGTAAGCCTCCTTTATAGGGGCCAAGTGCAGAGTTAAACTCAATTCTGTAGCCTTTATTGACCTGAATATTGCCTTCATCATCAACCCAAGGAACTCTAAACATAATTTGGCGTTCAGGCTCAACTAAGCGTTGTATAATGGCATTTTTTTTGTATTGTTCTGAGTTTTCTAAGATAGGTTCGAGTGATTCAAGTACTTCTTCAACAGCTTGATAAAACTCGCATTGTGCAGGACTGCTATTTTTTAATTGTGCGATTGTGCTATGGATATAATTCATAATTATTCTTCCGTGTTAATAATAAAAGTATTTATCAGATGTTAAAGTAAACGTGATCAAGTTTATGATTCATGCTTTAAGGTCTTAATTTAATATAATTAACTATTACCTTAGCATGAAAAATTGAGATATTTAACGCGTGCTGCGTGAATTATTTTTGATTGGAAGTTTGATTTTTATTTATTAAAGATGAATTTAAATTCACAGATTTAAAATTAGAACAGTGCCAAGCGAATTTTTATATTTTCAAAGGGAGTTTTAGAAGTATTAGGTTAGGTATGGGTTTGTTTGAAAATATAACAATTAATGGGTTTTATACTGCATTGCGCTCGCAAAAAACCCACTAACTAAAAGCTAATTAGCTAAAACCAGTTACTCAGCAGACTCTTCTGGACGGTGCTGCTTTTGTACGCCAGTTAAAAACAAGCGTAATATTTGATCGTTACAAACACGGTAATGTTTGTTATCTACTTTACGAGAAAATGCGCTTAACTCATGCTTACTTAAATCAAAATCAACAAGTGCAAGTGTTGCTATAACATCTTCTGCTTTCATATTTAAAGCAATACGTAGCTTCATAAAGATAATATTGTTGTTTAGCTTTTTCTCAGGCTCTGGTTGCTCACCTTCGCGTTTGCCACGTTGGGTATTAATAAACCCATTTAAAAAGCTAGCAAACTCAGTATCACTTATTGGGGTAAAAGCCTCTTCACCTTCTTTAGTTAACCATGCAATTACTTGCTCTTTGGTGACCGTATGCTCTGCTGATGCAAAAACATTGACCATAGCAGTATCAGTTAAGTTAAAAGTGTAGCGAATGCGGCGTAAAATATCGTTATTAGTCAAAGTAAATCCCAAAGTGAGGTATAGCAACCAAGCAGTTATTGCTTAATTTTAAATAAGCACCTAGTTTAACAGGTTTACTAATACCACCCTATTAATTTTTATCTGAGCTTCTTATACCTAGTTACCAAGCACCTTGGCAGGATCTACGCGTGTTGCTTGCCATGCAGGATAAATGGTAGCAAGTATCGCAAGCACAAACGTAACAATCACTGTAATACCAATGTCTTCAAGTACTAATTTACTTGGTAAAAACTCTATAAAATAAACGCCCTCAAGTGGATTGGCTCCAAATAATTGGCTTATCCACGTAAAAAGCTCACTTATATTAAGCGCTAATACCACACCAATTAGTGTTCCTAGTGCCACGCCTACAAATGCTTGCATTAAGCCTTGCATTACAAAGGTGGCTAAAATAGTACTGTCTTTCGCGCCCATGGTTTTTAAAATCGCGATATTGCCTTGTTTTTCGCGTACTTCCATCACTAAGGACGATACAATATTAAAACTGGCTACCGCTATAATTAAAAACACCACAATATAAACAATGGTACGCACCATTTGAATATCTTGATAAAGGCTACCTTGGGTTCTAAACCAACTGGAAACATACACGTAGTCGTCAATAGTTTGCCCTACTTTTAGCGCTATTTGGTGCGCCGAAAACACATCATCAACACTTAAACGCAGCCCTGTTACTTGGGTTTCATCGTAACCCAATGTTTGCTGTGCTTTGTTAAGATGTATAAATGCAGCGGTACTATCAATCGGTCCGCCCATTTCTATAACACCTGCAAGGTTAAGTGTTACGCGTTTAGGCGCTAATAATGATTGACCTTTTTGACTAATTTGCGGAATAAGTAATGTAATGTTATCGCCTACTTTGGCGTCTAACTGTTTTACTATTTGCTTACCTAAAATTACATCGTCAAGGCCTAACTGACTCACTAATTTACCACTGGTAAACTGGTTTACCGCCGATACATTACTCTCGAGCGATGGCTCAACACCTCGAATTTCTATCGCTTTTAGCTGGCTTGTATATTGCGCCATTCCGTTAACGGCAATAAATGGCGCAGCCCCTGTTACGTGAGGTTGTGTTTGTAAATCCTCAACCTTTTGCGACCAATTTGCAATGGGTCTACTTGGTGCTACATATTCAACCTGCGGCACAACACTTAGCAATCTATGTACTAGTTGCTGCTCAAAACCATTAATTACCGACAGCGCCACAATTAAAACCGCGACACCTAATAAAATACCAATAGTCGACGCTTTAGCGATAAAACTAACAAAGCCGTTTTTTTCATCTTTGTGGCCTGAATAGGCTCTAAAACGTTTACTTAAAAATGCACTAAGCAACATGCTGCGACTCTTTAATAGCTAGTTTTCCATCGTCTAAATAAGCTATTTTGCCTAGCTTATCGGCAAGTTCTAAATCGTGTGTAACTACCACAAAACTGGTGTTTAAGCTTTGGTTAAGCTCATTAATTAAATCGTAAATTTTAATCGCATTTTGTTTATCTAAATTACCGGTTGGTTCATCAGCAAGCACAAGAGCAGGTTTTGTAACCAGTGCACGGGCAATAGCCACGCGTTGGCGCTCTCCACCAGAAAGCGCAGACGGTTTATGCGAGCTGCGATGTGCAAGGCCTACTTTTTCGAGCATATCGAGCGCTTGAGCTTTGGCTTCTTTTGCACTCAAGCCTTTAATTAATAATGGCATAGCTACGTTTTCAACTGCGCTAAACTCCATTAATAAATGATGAAATTGATAGATAAAGCCCAAGTTTTGGTTTCTAAATGCGGCTTGCTCTGTTCGCGAAAGTTTTGCAACTTCTTGGTTTCTAATTTTAGCGCTACCTGAGCTTGCGGTATCTAATGTGCCAAGTATGTGTAAAAGCGTACTTTTACCAGAGCCAGAACTCCCCACAATAGCGAGCATTTCACCTTGCTGCAGCGCTAAATCAACGCCTTTTAATACTTCAACTTGGTTGCTGCCATCTTGATAAACTTTACTTAAATTTTCACAACTAATTACTAAATCATTCATAACGTAATACCTCTGCTGGTTTTACTTTTGCGGCTTTACGCGCAGGATATAAGGTAGCTAAAAAGCTCATAGCAATACTGGCAAACGCTATTATTACTAAACTCAAAATATCAAATTTTACCGGAAGCTCTATACCCGCCAATAAGTTTAAGCCCACTAATGCAAGTAGCTCATTTATATATAAACTAAATATTACACCTAAAAATGCGCCTATTGCGGTACCAATTACGCCGTTATATAAGCCTTGCACCATAAACACTTTTTGCACTTGCGAAGGTGTTAAACCTAACGTTTGTAGTATAGCCACTTCACCTTGTTTTTCGCTTACCATCATGGTTAATGCCGATACAATATTAAATACAGCCACCAATACAATGAGGGCAAGCAACATAGACATAATGCGCTTTTCCATAGCAACGGCTGCAAATAGAGTACCTTGGGTACTGCGCCAATCACTATAATTATGATCTTGTAAAATACGCTGGCTTGCTTCAATAAACTCATCTAGTTCGAAAGGTTCGTGCAATGAAACACTTAAATTTGGGGCAGTGTTTTTATCCAGCTTTAATACCCGTTGTAGTGAAGCGCCACTTGTAAACGCAAGTGCCATATCTATCTCAGATCCTGTTTCGTATATTGCGGCCACTTTAAATAAACGCTGGCTGGGTACTCGCCCAAGAGGTGTATATGTTGAAGCATTAGGCATAATAACGCGAAGCTTATCACCCACGCTAACGCCTAATTTACGACTCAAATAACGGCTTATAGCAATGTTGTAATTTTTGTTTAATACAGTTTTCCAATCGCCTTGCACTATTTTATCGGTAATTTTATACAAAGAACCACTATCGTTATAAAGGCCTTGTAATAAAACGCCGTGCAAGTCCTTATTCGTTTGCAAAATAGCTTCGCCGTGGCGATATAAGCTTACATGATCAACATAAGGAGATTGTTCGAGGTCGGTTTTTAGGGCGTTCATTTGGGTGGCAGTGTGTTTACCTGCGCTAACTTCAACATGCGGAATAAGTCCAAGCATATTGGTTTTTAGGCTATTTTCAAACCCGTTCATTACACTGCTTACCGTAAATAATGCCATTAAACCAATAGCGATACCGGCAATAGAAAAAAACGAAATAAACGATATAAACGCATTTCCTTTAGATGAGCGACTATATCTAAGCCCTATAAATAAGCTAACCGGTTGAAACATATTATTTTTAACACTTATCGTAAAAGTATTGAGCAATAGTAGCACGAAAAAAGTGTCTTTGGGTATGGCGTAAAATGTAAGAAATAATTTAAAAATCTGATACTTGGCTATATTTACAGCAATACGTGTTTAACCATTAATTCGCGGTTAAGCTTTAAGCCCGTCGACTAAATAATCGAGCAATACCCGTACATTAGTCGCCACAAACTGCCTTGGTGGATATACGCCCCATACTCCTTCTTGCTGTGGTTGATAGGGTGTTAAAATAGGCACCAATTGCCCGGAGTTAATTTCGTTTTCAATGTAGTAGTCTGGGAGCTGTACAATACCAAGCCCCTTTTTTGCGCCATCCACCAGCGCCCAACCACTATTACACTGTAGCCGCCCCGCTATTTTAATGTGTTTATCGCGCCCATTTTCGTTTACGCGCCAGTAGCTACTATTCCCAATTAAACATTCATGGCTGTTTAGCTCGCCTAAAGTATGCGGCTCACCAAATCGCGTTAAATACTGTGGTGCCGCGCACATAATAAAACGCCGCGCACTTAACCTACGCGCTTTTAAGCTCGAATCTTTTAAATGCCCTAACCTTATGGCTAAATCAAATCCGCCCTCTAATAAATTTTCTTGTTCGTTACTTAATGTGGCAACAACTTCGACCTCGGGATGATCCTTCATAAAGTTATGCACTATAGGCATAATGAACGTTTCCCCATACATAA
This sequence comes from Pseudoalteromonas sp. SR43-2, assembly GCF_014163885.1. Taxonomy (NCBI): domain Bacteria; kingdom Pseudomonadati; phylum Pseudomonadota; class Gammaproteobacteria; order Alteromonadales; family Pseudoalteromonadaceae; genus Pseudoalteromonas; species Pseudoalteromonas sp. SR43-2. Next base: position 22,968 of record NZ_JACJED010000009.1, read on the forward strand.
CAGGGGCTGTGAGCTTAATTTTACCCTTTGGTGTAGTTTGGTGCGTGGCAAGACCTTGAGTTGCCTCGTCCATAGCGTGTTGTAAGTGCTTTATTTGATGTAAATACACTTCGCCTTCTTTAGTTAAAACCACTTTACGAGTAGTACGGGTTAAAAGCTGGGTATTTAAACGTTTCTCAAGCGCCGTAACATGGCGGCTAATATGCGCAACCGAAAGCCCAAGCACTTTTGCAGCCGCAGTAAAGCTACCCTCTTCACCAACCGCTATAAACTCATCAATTCCATCCCAACGTGCCATTATTACCATACTGTAAAAGTGTTTTAATAAAATTGAGATTATCATTATTTGAGAAACAAATACAATAAGCCCATCACCCAAACAAATTGGGTCTACAATTATTTTTTAATAGCCAGTTAAAGGAAATAAAACACATGTCTGAATTTATTAAATCAAAAGCTGCCATTGCTTGGGGTCCTAATCAACCACTTAGTGTTGAAGAAGTTGATGTGATGATGCCTAAAAAAGGCGAAGTTATGGTAAAGATTACCGCTACAGGTGTGTGTCATACTGATGCATTTACATTATCGGGCCAAGATCCTGAGGGTATATTTCCAGCTATTTTAGGTCACGAAGGCGCTGGTGTTGTCTATGCAGTTGGCGAAGGCGTAACGAGTGTTGAAGTGGGGGATCATGTTATTCCTTTATACACTGCAGAATGTGGCGTATGTAAAATGTGTACTTCAGGTAAAACTAACCTGTGTTCAGCCGTGCGCGAAACACAAGGTAAAGGCCTAATGCCAGACGGCACTACACGCTTTTTTAAAGACGGCCAACCAATTTATCACTACATGGGTACATCAACGTTCTCTGAGTACACTGTATTGCCAGAAATCTCACTTGCTAAAGTAAATAAAGAAGCATCACTAGAAGAGATTTGCTTACTAGGCTGTGGTGTAACAACAGGTATGGGCGCAGTTACCAACACAGCTAAAGTAAAGCCTGGCGACACTGTTGCTATATTTGGCTTAGGCGGTATTGGTTTGTCTGCGATTATTGGCGCAAAAATGGCTGGTGCAGGTCGTATTATTGGTGTTGATATAAACACCACTAAATTCGATTTAGCTACAAAACTAGGTGCTACTGATTTAATTAACCCAAAAGATTTCGACAAACCAATTCAAGAAGTTATTGTTGAAATGACAGACGGCGGCGTTGACTACTCGTTTGAATGTATCGGTAATGTTGACGTAATGCGCTCAGCGCTTGAGTGTTGCCACAAAGGTTGGGGTGAGTCGGTAATTATTGGTGTGGCAGGTGCAGGCCAAGAAATATCAACCCGTCCGTTTCAGCTGGTAACTGGGCGTGTATGGCGTGGTAGTGCATTTGGTGGCGTTAAAGGCCGTTCACAACTTCCTGAAATTGTTGAGCGTTACATGGCAGGTGAATTTGCTCTTAGCGACTTTATTACTCACACAATGAGCCTTGAAGATATTAACGAAGCGTTTGATTTAATGCACGAAGGCAAAAGTATTCGTACAGTCATTCATTACTAATAAACTGCATTCGTAAAATAGCTTATTAATAAGCCGTAATACTTTTAAGTTTACGGCTTTTAAGGATTAAGTATGTTAGAAAATATCTCAAGTGTAAAAGTGTCTGGCGGTTGGCATAAGCAATATACTCACAGCTCGCAAAGTACACATTGCACTATGCGCTTTGCCGTATTTTTACCACCTGGCGCAAGTGAAGCAAATAAAGTACCGGTACTTTATTGGTTATCGGGATTAACCTGTACCGACGAAAATTTTATGCAAAAAGCCGGTGCATTTAAAAAAGCAGCAGAGCTGGGTATTGCTATTGTAGCGCCTGACACCAGCCCGCGTGGCGAAAACGTACCCAATGAAGACAGCTACGACTTTGCACAAGGCGCAGGCTTTTACGTAAATGCCACGCAAGCTCCTTACAACACCCATTTTAATATGTACGATTATGTTGTTAGTGAATTACCAGCATTGATAGAACAACATTTTCCGGTAACAAGCACAAAAGCAATTAGCGGTCACTCTATGGGCGGGCACGGTGCATTAATGGTCGCACTTAAAAACCCGACTGCGTTTGTAAGTGCCTCGGCTTTTAGCCCTATTGTAAATCCGATTGAATGCCCTTGGGGTGTAAAAGCATTTACTGGTTATTTAGGAAATGATAAAGCGCTTTGGAAGCAATACGACAGCTGCGAGCTGATGAAAAACGCAGAGCAAGCTAATTACTTACCTATGTTAGTGAGTCAAGGTGATGCCGATGGTTTTTTACAAGAGCAACTTAAGCCAGAAAACTTAGTCGCTATTGCTGATAAAAAAAGCTACCCGCTTACACTTGAAATGCAAGCAGGCTACGATCATAGCTACTTTTTTATAAGCAGCTTTATTGACCAACACTTATTATTTCATCATCAGTTTTTAACTGCTTAGACTCATTAGTGTGTAGAGATGACTTTTCTACCTCTACACACTCTTTTAGACTTTTAGTGACCTGCCTACATACTTGCGTAGTAGTGCTTTCCCCTTTAACTAGGCTAACAAGAGCCGAATCTATCTTTAATCCCATATCAGTAAAGTTAAATCCGTTTTTATCTGTAGGTACTGGCTCTAGTGGGTTTTTATAAGGTGTTGACTGCGCCGGGCTAATACTATTTTTATCATTACGCGCCTGAGATTGTGCTTGCCCATCAATGATAGCGCCCGCAACTGTACAGCCAGAAAGGCAATAAAAAAACAAAAGTACAATAATTGTTTTCATCATTCATCCTAAACAAAATATTACCTAAATTGTATACGTTTTTTATTGTAACTCTGTAAAAAAATGTAAGTATTACTACCTAAAATCATTTATAAACTCTCTTGTAACACCCACCAGCTGCTATATAAAAAATGGCGATCCTAAATAACCTAAAGTTTTATTAATGGTAGGTTGTAAGTGTTCTGTGAGAAATTCAGGAAATAAAAAAGCAAAAACAGATAACCCAGCGCAAAATAGTAACGCTGTTTTTTAAGTTTAGTTGTTGTGATTAATGTTTTATTTAAAGGTAAAAGGTTCACATAGGTGTCTTTTAGGTAGGATAAAAGAATACGGGTCTTTAAAACTCAGATCAAATTAACTATCGCGTAAAATAGTAATAAAAACATGTAAAAGTTTCCTCAATAATTTTTATTAAACTCAGCTTCCTACAATAAACCATTGATTATTAGTTATTTATGCAATGGCCCGTTGTTTGCTTGTTATTAACAAAATTAACCCGCATAGGCTCAATAATGGAAATTGATTTACAGTGGAATGAAATCATCGATAACTTAATACATTTAGGTATTGCATACCTACTTGCGCTACCTATGGCTTACGACAGAGAGCGTAGCCATGATGGTGCAGGCCTTCGTACCTTTCCTCTTGTTGCGGTTGCATCGTGTGGGTATGCATTAATAGCTATGTCGGTTTTAGATGGCGCAGAAGCTCAATCTAAAATGTTACAAGGCATCATTACTGGCATTGGTTTTATTGGCGGTGGCGCAATTTTGAAAAATAACAAATCAACCTCCGGTACAGCAACCGCAGCCAGTATTTGGAATATGGGCTTAATTGGTATAGCTGTAGCCTATAGCCGTTACGAAATAGCCATTTTGCTCGCCATTATTAATTTTATAACGCTAAGGTATGTAAAAAAGTTTAAGTGATAATTAGCTGTATTATTACAAGTAATGCGAGCAGATATTGGTCGTATTAGGTGTATAATTACTGGCAAAATATAAATACACGATTTCAATTTGATACAATATAACATATAATAAATGCAGTTTTTAAATCACTCTATATAGCTCTCTTATGTCGCTACCTTCAACCGATAACCGCTTACATCATATTGATATATTACGGGGCATTATAATTATATTTATGGTTATTGACCATGGTATGTATTATTGCCTTAATTACTCAGTTACCGATCCGATGACCATTCCAGGGACTGATCCCGTTACCTTTTTTACGCGTTTTGTTTCTCACTTTTGCGCACCACTCTTCGTATTCTTAGCAGGTCTATCTGCGGCTATAACAGAGCATAAATATGTATCCACTAAAGCATTTTCACAAAGCTTGATTATTCGTGGTTTAGTGCTAATTTTGTTTGAATTTACTATTGTTTCGTGGTCTTGGAGCTTTAACCCATTATACCCAATGCTATACGCACAAGTTATTTGGGCTATCGGCTGGGGCTTTGTTATTTTAGGACTGCTGCGTTTCCTGGGCATTTATGCCATTTTTGTAGCAGGCTTATTACTCGTGTTTGGGCATAATTTATTTGATGGAACAAGCTTTGAGCCTAATACATTTGCACATACTGCTTGGTCTATTGCACATCAAAAAAATGTACTTGATCTCCCATTTGATTTTCAAATTAGAACAACCTACCCAGTTGCCCCCATTGTTGGCTTAATGGCATTGGCATATTGCGCTGGTGTTTATTACAAAGCGCAACAATACAGTAAAAAAGTGATGAATCACGCATTATTATTAGGCGTTACTTGCCTTGCGCTTTATGGCGTTTTACGGGGATTTAACTTATACGGTGATATGTCACAGTTTGCTATAAATACAAGCTCATTACTCACTGTTATGTCGTTTCTAAACCCAACAAAGTATCCGCTTTCGCTGCAGTTTATGCTACTTACAGTAGGCCTTGGACTTATTTCTTTAAAAGCATTAAGTGGTTTAAAAACCGATTTTTCGCATAACTTTTTACAAGTACTGGGTAAAACAAGTATGTTTTCATACCTTGTGCATTTGTATTTATTACATGCTATTGCTTGGTTACTTATACCTATTCTTGGCTTTAATTTTAGCGATATGACCTACGCAGATACTCTCGTTGGTTTGCCTGAAGGTTATGGCATGAGTTACACAGCAACACTTTTATTTATAGCCGTTGTAATAGGGCTAACAACCCTACTCGCTAAGCGATACATTGTTTGGAAGCGAAGCCACAAACATAGCTTAATTGCTAAATATATATAAGTAAAAACACAAACCCCGCATAATATTTGCGGGGTTTTATGTCATTAACCAATACGTAAAACTTATAAAAAGCTATCACCACTTTGCTTTAGCGTAACAGTTTGTGCTTGAGCGCTTTTAATTAATAACCCACAACGCACATCGTTTTGTGAAATTACAATTTTATCAATTGTGCTTGTATCGTAATTTACTACTTTGTTCTCGCAGCGTAACTGGACTTTAGTTAGCGGCATTTGCGCTTCAAGCGCTACTTCACTTTTTGACAATAAAGGTAATACCGCCTGCTTAGGCAATAGCTCTATTTGTTGTTTTATATCGCCAGAACTTTTATAAATGTCATTAACTTGAGCTAATAACTGCTCCTTATTTTGCTGTGTAAAAGTGATGGATTCAATATTGCCTAACGCATCTATTGCGTCATAGGCACTTACATAATCTTGTTTTGATATAAACCATTGTAATGCATTTTTTATCACACGCTTTTGAATTTGATCTGGTAGGTTACCTCGAAATAAAAACGCTTCGTTGATGTGCTGATCAAAGCTCTTCCAATCTTGTACAAAATAGCTGTGCTGGCTTTTAAGCCATGCAAGCAAAACAATCTCAACCGTATTTTTCGTATGTTCGTTTTCTAACTCATCAATACGGCTTTTAGCTTCATCGTATTTCTTTTCATCGATTAACTTACTAGCTTGTTCATAATCATTAAAAAAGCCGCGAGACGCTTTGTCATTTGAAAAACCAGCATGTAAATTTTGCGAACTTACAGTAATAGTTTTTGCTACAGGTATAGTCTCGCCATTTAATTTTGCACTTTTGTAGTTGAGCTTAGACACGTAGTCCATTACTTCTCTTTGATACTTTTTTTGACCAGCTGTAGCTACAATTTCGATATCGCTCACTTGGCCGTTTTCATCAACAAGATAACTACTTAAATTAATTCCTTCTAATCGAGACGCACGCGGTGAGGTATTAGTAAGTTGATCGTAATTTTTATTAATCACCTCTGCAGGGACAAAGTCGTCAGCAAACGCAGGGAGTTGAGTAAAAGCAGAAGTTAAAGAAAGCGCTAATATGAGTTTTTTCATCGATTTTATCCATCCTAGATAGTGTTTATATAATAGAAACAAACGATCGACATAAAAGCAAGTTAATCCTTAAAGACATGTGCTTTTTAATCAATTTTATTTTAGCTTTTATAATAAAAACCACAGCCACAAACAAAGGCGCTTTAATCAGCAACTCTTGAGTCAAAATTTACTAAGTAAAAATTTAAATCAGTTTTAGTCCTTCCAAAACCCGATTTACCCTAAACGGTAATGCTAATCTTGGTCTTGATTCACCCAAACTTTGACATAATCAACAAGCATTGTAGAAAAAAACTCATCATCAATATTACGTGTATTACCGTCCCATCCACCTACTTGTAATGATAAGATTATATATGATGGTAAGCTGCCAATTCGCTCGCTTTCGCTCTCCCATACTTTTTCACCATCGATATATATCCCTACATAATTAGGAGCCCAATGCATACCGAATAGATGAAAATCATCTTCTGTTTCATTAAGGTAAAGTTTATCTGACCCAACAAATGCATGCTCACTACCGTATCCATCCCAATGCAAAGCTGCGCTACTGACATCTTCGCCCCATACCCCTAAATGTTCCATGATATCGAACTCCATACCTCCCCCGAAAGTCGTAGACGTATCCCCCCACATATCTTTAATTAATAAATTGGGTTTATCACCAAAGTTTTCGCTTGAGTACTCACCGCCACGAACTGTTGCATCATCAGTTGTTCCTATATCTATACCGTTAACAGCTAGTAATGGCCTGTCAGCATAATTTTCTGCCTCATTACTAAATATCTCTAAAAGCTGGCCTTTCATGTAGTTATCGACCAAGGAAAAACTGGCATCATTTCCCGCAATTTTTTGCTTTTGAACATATTCAGTAACATCTACCTCTATAATATCCCCTGATAAGGATCCATAGCGGTGGACGAACCAAATTGGGTCAACCTTAGGCTTTGTATCCCATGTTACTGTACTCTGAGACCAATCACTTGAAAGCGTTTTATGTACCGCCACACTACTTTTATCTGTTGCTTTAGAAACCTTGAACTTTAAAAATGCTGAATCAACCGTATCTGATATACCATCTAGACTAAATTTCAATAAAGCTTGGCGCCTATATGTATCACTACCATAAATACCTTTATCAGATAGCATCCAAAAAGCAGGCCACGTACCATGAACTGAGTCATACTTAATTTTGGCTTCAAAATAACCATATTGCTGCCTAAATTTGCCAAAAGTACTGACCTCAGCCCCTTTATAATGGTTCGTTTTATTCCCTTGATTAAGTAGCTCTTTCTCTGCTGTGAACTTTAGCATTCCATTTTCAACGCTAATATTGTCACTCCCTGCATTAGCAGCAAGGCCACTCATACCTAAGTATTGCTTGCCAACTTTCCATTTATCAGGGTTTAGTGTGTTATGGTTAAAATCATCCTCAAAAGAAAGTACCCAATTCCCTGGCACTGGAGGATCAATAGTTGCAACCGGTTTATTCTCTTTAAAGTAAACTGAATCCATATAAAATACACCTATATCGAAAGGGCCTTGTATACCTACTGCTAGTACATTCTCCCCCTCATTTAGATTGAAGTGCTTAAGGTGTATTTGAATTGTATGCCAAGTGTCATCTAAAAATTCATTATGCCCTGGCTTGCCATTAATGGTCCAAAACTCGCTATTAGATTTGTCTAGGTTTATCTTTAATGAATTTTCGCCTCTACGAAACATGAGCGCCCCTTTACTGCCTGCCTTTCTGTATATTTTTGCTTCAAGGATAGTGTCTTCGTATGGCGGTACTTGCGCAATGCGCAAACCAGACTGGGTCCAATGATGGGCTGACAATACTATTGCTTTATCACCACCAGCTACTGGTTCACCTATTTGTGTTAAGTTTGATGTACTTGATGAGGTAGACCATAAAGAGGTCCCATTCTGGGGATAGTCATCAAATAAAACGGTTGAAGCAATACTAATTTGAGGTACAACCAGCAAAATATAGAACCTAAGTAAAAACTTACCTTCTATCCAACGAATTATTAAGGTTAATTTCATTGCCATTCCTAAAGTAATTAGTAATCTGAGTATGTAATTAAGCAAAAATTAATCATTATCTGTTCAAGCACATATTAGATTTACAAAGGGTTGTAAATAAAGTTCATAGCCGAATTAGTAATTATTTAGTTGTAGGAGTAGTTTTATATGGCTTATCTATTAAAAGATAGTATGGAACATCGCTAGCATTTTTCAACTACCTCAAAGGTTTTAATCAACCATAAATCATTAGAGAGATATCTTTTAAGGCTAATATCATAGAGTTAAAAATATAATTAATTTTTTATTAAGGTGTGTTTCATTACGAAAATAAACTTATTCCCTCTTGAGCTATTTAATCGTGGTTTAAGTCTTATAAACTATATAACTGTTCTTGCGCTCTTATACACAATTACATCCTAGTTGTTAGAGTATGTACAAAAACTAAACCAGCGTGACTTGCTCTTGCTTACATTATCAAATGTCAAAGGAGAACACGCTCTATATTTGTGGCATTAAAAAAGGCGCTTAAAAAGCGCCTTGCTAACAAGTATGTGTGCTTAAAACATATCTTGATAGGAGTTTGTTGTGCTAAACGTAATTGCTTTTTCAAAGCCTGGTAACTGAATACTTTGCTCGTCTATTACAATGTCGTTGTCGTCAATAAGTCCGTCGCCAAAGCGATAAATAAGCTCGTACTGGCCTAAATCGGCTTGTGTTTGATACGTTTGTTGCGCGGCTTTAATTGCCATGTTTTTCTGCGCGTAACTAGTCATAACATCATCGCCATGGCGCTTAGCAAGCATTTGTATTGTTACTTTTGGTGAAAGTACAGTCGCTGTTGCATTGTTTCCGCCAAAGCCTTTTGAATTTATAAAAGCAATATCCATATCAGCGCATTCGTAATGGCTATTACGAATATCAAGATGGTCGCTATAAACATCATCAGCCACTTTATCAATAGTGGTAATACCCGGCATAATATTATGACTAAATATGCCTAACGCAATCGCTAACTGGTCACCACTTGCAGGTGCAATAGTATGGCCAACATACGCTTTTGGCGCTGTTACTTTCCAGTTATCAATAGCAAACGTTTGCGCTACTTTATGATAAATCAAAGACTCTGTTACACGGTTTTGCGGTGTACTAGAACCATGAGCTAAAATAAAGCTACGTTCTTGCAGTGCTTCTTTACCTAATAAGCTGCTAGCAAGTGCGGCTGATTTTGCCATTGTAATATAGTTACCAGGTCCAGGTGATGTAATCGACTTTTTAACGCCATCTGCATTTACAAACACATCCGGTACGCTGCCCATAATATCAGCGCCCAACTCAAGGGCTAAAGCATCATCCATTAAAATAGCAACTTGCGCGCCTTCACCTAATGTAAAGCCACAGTTATCGCCAAATGGGCGACTGCTATTACGGTAGTCTGGTTCTTCATCATTTGATAAGTTATCTAAACGGCGCAAACCTTCAACGTTTGCAAGTGCGCTCATGTTACCAAAGCCTTCTACAACTTCTGGTGTAATAGCACACTCAACACTTGCGACAACCGCAACGCGTGTACGCCCTGCTTGTATGTCATTAACCGCTGCACGTAAATTATATAAAAACGTTGCACATGCGCCCGAGGTCGAAAACGTAGTCCCTACATTGCCCGTAACATAGGCATTAATAAAATCGGTAGACATTGTATTTAAGCCCAGTGCTAACTGCTTAGTGCTAACACGGTCGCCTTGTTGGCGCGCTTTTACTAAACCACCTAGGCCTTTGTCGTCCATTTGGCCAATTACCGATGCTGAATAGGTACCAATTTTATCTGGCTCTACGCTATTCATAATATGCTGCCAATCAAGCCCTGTTGATTTAATCGCATCTGTAGCTGCAAAAATAGTGGCTTGCAAACCACGAGGCTGATAGCGGCTGTTATACATAACTGATGGATCAAACCCAGTCGGAAATTGCCCAGCAGATTTAATTGGGTTATCGCGTGTTGAGTCGTGCTTTACGTCTAAGTCGGCTGCAATAGTTACTTTAACTTTTTTGCCTTCAAGCTCTTCAACCTGCCAGCTAGCTGGAACAGGTGCAGGTAAGTCGCGAGCACGCGTTTCAAACACAATTGCGTTATCGCTTGATGCGGTTAGTGTCATTTTTTGCTGCCACGGTGTGGCATCGGCATCAAAGTGTTCTTTTTCAATTTTACGAATAAGTGTACCAGCAATAATTTGCTCACCAAAGCGTGCTTCTATGTCGCTTTGCTCAACATTATTACCTTGTGTATCTTGTAATTGGCCGTTTACAACGCTTACTAGATTCATCAGTGTGGCGAGGCCTAAAAATGTTTCACTGCGATCTTGAGCATTTAAACTATCTAACACGATACGGCGATAACCTTGATGAAAAGAAGTACGGCCAGCGGCGTTAATGCCACCCATGCCTACTATAACGGGTAATGCTGTCATAATTTACCTTTTAGAAACGTGTTATAAGGAGAAGAGGCAGTTTAAATGGATTATGCACCACGCATTGTGCTTTAATAGCCAAATATTAAGCACAAAAGGCCAAAAGGTACTGGTCGGAGCATTTATATGACTGATAAACACACTAATCCACCTCTAAACATTGCTATAGCGGTATATCCGCATTTATTAGTGACTAGTTTAACGCTGCCTATAGAAATGCTAAGAGCCGGCGAGGCCTTTGCTAAAGGGCATCTTGATAAGCAAAGCTTTAGGCCACTTGCTATAAATTTAGTGGCTAAAAGTGCTGAATCTATACCCACCCGTGCAGGCCTTGCTATAAATCCTGATTGCATAACAACTAACGCGCCTTACAGCGATTTGATTATAGTGCCGGGTATTTGGCGGAACCCACGCCCAGTGGTGCGAACAAATCAAGAAATAGTTGATTGGCTGAGCGAAAGCTTTAGCGCAGGCAGCCATATAATTGGTGTCGGTACTGGCAACTGTTTATTAGCAGAGGCTGGCTTACTTGATGGCCACCCTGCTACCACCCATTGGCATTACGCCAAACAATTTAGCCATGACTACCCGCAGGTGCGCTTAAAGCCCGACTTTTTTATAACCCAATCAGAGCGCATGTATACCGTAGCAAGCCTTAATGCCCTTGCAGATGTGATCGTACATATTATCAGCCAGTACTACACAAAAGCCGCCGCGCAGCATGTAGAGCGTAATTTTTCGCACGAAATACGCAAACCCTATGAAGATCAACGCTACTTAGAAGGTGCAGTAGACCGCCACCCCGATGAGCTAATTGCGCAAATTCAGTTTTGGCTAAAAACAAATTTAGCCACCGAGTTAAACCTGCAAGAAGTCGCAGCTCAATTTAGCTTAAGCTATCGTACTTTTACCCGCCGTTTTAGAGCCGCCACTAATCAAAGCCCTATTGAGTATTGGCAACAATTACGCGTAGAAGGTGCGAAAGAGTTATTAGCATCATCAAATTTATCAATTCAAGAAGTGGCTTTAGAAGTTGGTTATAACGACCAAGGGCATTTAACCCGCGTGTTTAAAAAAGTATTAAGCCAAACACCCAGTGGCTACAGAAAAGTAGTTAGACGAAAGTTATTTGGCTAACCAGCGACGACACTCTAAATTGGCATTTTTTTATACATAAATTATACTCTTATCAATAATATAATTTACGCCATACCAAGGTAACTGCATGAGAGATAAACTTAGTAAGCACCTTTTTGATCCACAAAGCGATGCTTCTATTGAATCAAAGTTATTAAAGTTACTTTCACTTGTACGAAAACATTTAAGTATGGAAGTCGCGTTTATTTCAGAATTCACCAATACTGATCGCGTTTTTAAAGTGGTAGATAACCAAACTACAAATACATGCGTATCAGTAGGTAACTCAGATCCAATTTGCGAAACTTACTGTAAAAAAATATCCGATAACGAGCTAGAACAAATAATCCCTAATACTCTTGAGCACCCAATAACCCGCAACATGCCAGTCACAGAAAAGCTAAATATTGGCTCTTATATTGGTGTACCCATTATTTTATCCACCGGAAAAGTTTATGGAACTTTTTGCTGTTATAAAACCGTATTAGACAATGCCCTGAACGACAAAGATTTGTCATTTCTTAGGCTCATTTCTGAAATAGCTACTGAGTTAATCGAAAAAAAAGTTCAGTCTGACATTTTAAATAATGAGTCAAAGTCGCTTATTGAAAATATTATAAAAACAAACGATATTACGATTTATTTTCAGCCCATATTTAATTTATCAACCAACCAACTTTCGGGTTATGAATCTCTGTCACGCTTTTTTATTGAACCCTATAAAACACCTGATATTTGGTTTAAAGATGCTGAAAAACTGGGTTTAGGAGAAGCATTAGAAATACTTGCTATACAAAATACATTACATTGCTTAGATCAATTTGATGAAAAAGCTTATATCACTATAAATACTTCACCTCAGCATATTTTATCAGGCTCAATAGACAAAGTATTACAAAGCATCGATTGTAATAGAATAATTTTAGAAGTGACTGAACATTCACCTATTTTAGACTACCAAGCGATGCGAACTGCACTTCAACCATTAAGAAGCAAAGGCGTAAGATTAGCTATAGATGATGTTGGAGCTGGCTATTCGTCTTTTCAACATATTTTAGAATTAGAGGCAGATATCATTAAGTTAGATATAAGCCTCACTCAAAATATAAACACAGACCGTAGAAAGTTTTTATTAGCTAAAGCACTATGCGGATTTGCCAAAGCTATTAATTGCTCAATTGTAGCTGAGGGTATAGAAAATCAAGATGAATTAAACACACTAAGAAAACTAGGCGTTGATAACGTACAAGGCTATTTTATTGGGCGCCCAGCTCCTATTGAAGATGCCATCCAATATCAAGCAATTACGCTATAATTAATAAACGCCACTTTTAGTGGCGTTCTGATTCGTTAAATTCTTTTCGATAATAGCGCTTTTGATAGTTTTTTACTTTAGTGTGTACGCCTTTGCTTAAGCTTTTAAATTTAGCCTCAAGTACGTCTACACCATATAAAATACCGACCACCAGCACCGAGAGTTTTATTGCAGCCCCAAGGTTTTCGGTCGCTATCATCACGCCTATTGATGCAAGCACCCAAATGGTTGCAGCAGAGGTTACGCCAACTACCGCACCATCTTTTGCGAGCATAACGCCTGCCCCTAAAAAGCCAATACCTGTAATTATTTGCCCAACTACACGAGAATGATCAATTACATCCCCCTGTAAATTAAACGCAGTGGATAAAAACAAATACGTGCCCAGCGTTATTAGAGCTGATGTACGAATTCCTACAGGTTTACCACGCAATTGGCGCTCTATTCCAATAATAGCACCACAGAAAGCCGCAGTACCAATAGCTGCCCACGAATACGGGGCTACATCAATTAAATCTAAAAAAGTCACTGTTAACCTTATATTTTATTAGCTATAGCCACCGCCGTTCTTAAACGTTGGCTACCAAACGCTGACATTTTACTAAAATCACTTCGTGCAATAGGTACATATTGGCAATCTATTGCGAGCTGTTTATCGTTACCGGGCTCACAAAATGGGTCGTGAACATACACGCAGTGCTCATCAAGGTGCGTAACACACACCCAGTGTGGCGATTTTTTACCATCAAAACTGTATGTACTAATTAATAACAGCACACTAAAGCCTTTACTTAACCACTGCTCAATATGCTCAAGCTCTACATCTTTATACGTAAGCGGTATATTTGCTTGTGCAATACCATCTACAAATTGCTGATGCACTGTGGCAAGTACCACCTTTTTATTTTCGTTGCGTACGCCATCTAAAAACAAAGGCTCTGTGGTATTAACCATTACTTCGCTTATAAAACCACGCTTATTAGCCGCAAGTGCCAAACCAAACGGATGGCAACCACCATGGCCCGATGTCATAAAAATGGTGGTACCTTCACGCCAAAGTGCCAGCTCATGTGATTGAGTAAGCTCAGTTGTTGGCTCAAGTGCACCCATTGCCATTAATAGCGCAGCAGGTCCGCACGTAAACTCAGTAGTTTGCTGATACCACGGCGTTAGACGCGCCACTTTTAACTCACTCGTTTGTCGAATGTTTTTTTGCATTCGTAGTGCGTCACTGTGGTCATCGTAATAATCGCTATATTGACCAAACACTCTGTAACCTAAGCTTTTATAAAGCCCTATCGCACCTTCGTTATTTACAGCCACTTCTAAACGAAGGTAAATACGCCCTCGCTCATACGTTTCTTTTTCAAGGCTAGTAAGCAATGTCTTTGCAACGCCCTTACCTTGCATTGTGGGTTTTACAGCAAGCGAATATAAACGCGCTAAACGAGTCCCTTTATGGCACCACACTAATCCATATCCACATACTTGCTCGCCATTTTGGGCAACGAGTAAAATACCGTGTTTTGCACTAAGCCAGCGTTTTAAACTACGCGGACTTAATTTATCGTTATTAAAGCAAGCGTTTTCTACGTCGATCAGTGCATTTAAATCACTACTAAGCGCTTTTCGAATAACAAGGTTGCTCATGTTATTACCCACGGCCTCGTGCTTCTAAGCGTTGTTTAAACTCATCCATAATGATCATGTATAGCTCGTCACCTAAATAGCCGTCTTCTACCTTGTGATCAATACTTGGGTTGTCGTTTACTTCAAGTACATATGCTTTGCCTTGATGCTCTTTAACATCTACGCCATATAACCCCCTACCCACTGTTTTACATGCTTTTAATGCTGCATCTAATACCGCTTTTGGTAACTCAAAGGTTGGTAATGTTTCAAAGCCACCAGAGAAAAAACGTTTAGCATCGTGGTTATAAATTTGCCAATGGTTACGCGCCATTAAATAGCGGCATGCATAAATTGCACGGCCGTTTAACACACCTACTCGCCAATCGTATTCGGTATACATGTACTCTTGTGCAAGCACTAGTGCGCTATATTCAAACAGCTCTGTAAGCTTAGCGGCAAGCTCATCACGGTTTGAAACTTTAAACACACCTTTTGAGAACGACCCTTCAGGCATTTTTAAAACAAGTGGATATGTAAACGCTTCTTCTAATTGCTCAAGCGTTTCATTTGCTTGATCAGCCACTACAACCGTTTTTAAACTTGGCACTTTTTGATAATTAAATGCATCGTGTAAATACACCTTATTACAACAACGCAAAATAGACTCAGCATCATCAATAACCACTAAACCCAGGCTTTGCGCTTTGCTTGCAAGGCGATACGTTGGGTGGTCAATCGCTGTAGTTTGGCGAATAAATAACGCATCAAACTGGGCAATGTTATCAATTTCGTCAAAGCTTAATGCTTGTGCATAAATACCGTGTTTAGCCGCTGCTTTAATAAAACGTGCAATGGCGTCTTTGTCACTCGGTGGTACTTTTTCGTTATGATCAACAAGTATTGCCATGTCCCATCTAAAACGACGTTGCACAGAACTAATACGCCACTGCGTTTTAGTAAAGTTATCTAGCTTGGCTACAAATTCGCTGTACTGCTGCTCGCTTAAAGACGAGATCGAGCCTTGTTGCAATAATCTTTGTTCATCAACAAATAAAATAGGCGCTGGGTATTGTTTAAATACCGACTTTGCCGCTTTTGATTGTAAATCGTTTTGGGCATTACCAAAGTAAAGTGTGCCATCTATTTGGCCCACATTTAACATAGGAGCTTGGCCACTACGAAGAGCATTAATGGTTTTTACACTGGGTAAAACTTGGTGCTTGCGCGCCTCTGCAAGTAATGAGCAATAGTAACCTTTGCTCAAGTATTGGCTTGAGTCGCACAGATTAATAATGCGTGTTTTTGGTTCGTTATGTTTTGGGTAATCACGTAAGTAGGTATTAAACGTAATTACATTTTCGAACGATTGAGCAAGCGTTTGCTCGTTGTTATCAACCACAATTAAGGTTTTAAACACGACTTTTCCTAGTTAAGTCAAAATATAAAAAGCATGCTTAGTAAAATACTAAGCATTATAAATAGAAACACCCATCGTACTAAGTGGGCATTGCGCGAATCACTTAATATGATGGGTGCTTTAACAGGTACCTACTGTACGAGTTAGCGCTTAAATTGCTTAAGCGACATGTGCTTTATATGCCCTTTTTTAAAAACGCACAAACGAGATATTTTTAGCGTGAAGATGAAAAATATTGATTAACTATATTTTCCTATAAATGCAGATTAAAATACGCAAAACAATACCTTATGAGAGTTAAAAATGTCGCTACCTGCTTGCAAAAAATGCCAATGTGAATATGTTTACGAGGACCAACAACTGCTTGTTTGCCCCGAGTGCGCCCATGAGTGGAACCCAAATAATACAAGCGATGAAGACGCAATTTTAGTAAAAGATGCCAACGGCACTTTACTTAATGATGGCGATAAAGTGACCGTAGCCAAAGATTTAAAAATTAAAGGCAGCTCGCAAGTAATTAAAATTGGCACCAAAGCGGTAGTTAGAAGAGTGCTTGATAAAAAAGATCACGAACTTGATTGTAAAGTAGAAGGCATTGGCGAAATGATGGTAACAGCAAAATTTGTGAAAAAAGCTACCTAAAATTAGATATTTAAAATATAAGGATGTTAGATGAAAAATCATAAAAATAAATTCATCCAAGCCTTATGGTCTGTTATTGAAGCTTATTATTAGTGCGTGTAATAGATTTTGTTTAACTGCTATTAGTTGGTGTATATCTAAAGGTCCACCTACATTTAATAAGGTGAATTATCGCTTAGGTGTGTTTAAGCATTTAACCTCCTCACCTTAATTAGGAGGTATCTCTTGAACTGATCAGTTTACATTTCAGTTAAAGTGCTTTTTAAGCTTCGATTACCCAGTAAAGAAATCAAATACGTTACCAAGTGTTGATGATGAACCTTTATAAAATTCAGTAAAACTACATCGACTGCATGTCACAGCGGTGTACTTTTTATTTTGAACATCAAAAATTCTTGACCAAAAGCCACCCGAAACTCTTATTTCACCGGTATCAAATTCGTTATTATTACACTTAGAGCAAGACCAATTGTTATGTCTCATATTTCAACCTCCATATTATTTATATACGGTATATTAAACACTTAAGGAACGTGTGTAGCAATTTTTTTAATAAACAAACTATAATTTAGTTCTTATATTGGTTAAGTTGGAATTTTGATAGATGTTTGGATGGCTTTTTAATAATTGCTTTTTATAATAATTAGTATGGGGGTCATACTAATTTCACTCAGGGATTACCTACTTGTTAGCTGTATATTGCGTTAGCAACAAAAATTTTCGTAAGTCTCGCTCTTGTCTCATTACGTGCAAAATATATACTTTATTGTTATCTTTTTTGTAAAATATACGACAAGGATTCACGACCAGTTCAAGATAATTTAGGTTAGCTAACTCAATTGGTTTTTTACCTGATTCAGGAAAGAGTTCGAGACGTTCAACTTTTTCAAATATTTTGGAAACCAATTTTTTCGCTGACTGCAAATTGCTTAATGCGATATATTCAGCAATATCGTTAAGATCATCCAAAGCTGGATTAGTCCAAATTATTTCAGCCATTTATTCATTTTATCTTTAGCTTCGACATTCGACATGGTTTCACCACGACTTATTGCCTGCTCTCCTTTTGCAAGAGACTCAAGAATTTGCATACGCTTTTGCATAAATTCATAATCATCAACATCTACTAAGTATGCAGATGGTTGTCCATGTTCAGTTATCAACACAGGTTCTTTAGAGGAATGAAGTTCAGATAATATCTTCGTTGCTTGACGCTTCAATGTTGTTACTAGTTCTACTCTCATAATAATCCCCAAACAAATGTATCACTATAGTAGCACCGAGTAGCCAACTTGGGAAATACAACTAACGAGGCTGTATAATCAATTAAAAAGGGAGCACCTAACATCAACCCTGATCATTTTTAAACTACTAGGTACTTCTCATTATATGCCTTTATACAAATTGAAATACATACCACGTTACGCTATAAAAGCATTGCTGTAGGTTGGATAAATGGCAAAGCTATGCCATCCGACAAATTAATTTATAAAAAAGCATTTATTACTTTGGTATGGCTCTGCAAGCAAATACCTCTCTTAAAAAACGAAAGCTTTATAAAATCTCTACCACCACGTATTCGTGGGCTTTATCTGCGATTGTTAATGTAATTTCATCATCAATCTGTTTATTTAGTAACTGCTTACCCATTGGTGCGCCGGGTGTTACAACAGCAATTGCGTGCTGTTTAACGTTTACTGTTAAACCACCAGCTGCAGGGCCTAAATAAAACCATTTTTGGGCTGCGTTATCATTTTCTAAACATACCAGCGAACCGATAGCTATTTTGTCGGTTGGTTTTTCGTTGAAGGCAGGCTCAAACAATTCTATGCTTTTATAGCAATCGTTTACGCGCTGGGCTTGGCCTTGTGCTAAATAAGCGGCTTCGAGCCCTAGGGTATCGTATTTGTTTTCGGCTATGTTTTCTTCATGTGTGGCGGTGTCGTGCGCAGTTTTTGCCGCTACTTTTGCTGTTGTAAGCTGCGCTTCTAGCGCAAAACGAAGATGTTCGATAACGTGGGTTTTATTCATTGGGATTAATACAATACTGGCAGTAAAAATAAGGCAGTTAGTTTAACATTTTTGCCAGGCTTAAAACCATTGTTTTAAACCCCGCAAGTTTGGTGGGAATACTAGCGGGGTTTAAATAAGCATTAAACAAGCAAAGAGCTGTTGGTTGGTGCAGCTCTTTGCTTGTGTTTTATTAAAAACCTTATGGCATATCTAATAATGTTTGCGTGTGGGCATCTACTTTAACTTCGTAGTTTTTAGCGCTTAAACCCAATAGCTCCGGCAGGGTTGCCGCTATACAAATAGACGAGAACGTACCCACTACAATGCCGGTAAATAATGCTATAGCAAAGCCTTGCAGTGGTGCACCTGCAAGCAACCAAACGCTGGCAACCGTTGCAAGTGTGGTACCCGACGTTATTAAGGTGCGCGTTAGTGTGCTTTTAATCGCATTATTAATAATAGTCGCAGGGCTAAGTATATTGTTTGATTGAACACGTAAAAGCTCACGCACTCTATCCCCTACTATTATTGAGTCGTTAAGTGAGTAACCAATAATAGCCAGTAAACTTGCCAGTACGGTTAGGTTAAATTCAATTTGTAATAGTGAAAATAACCCAAGTACGAGTATTAAATCGTGCACTAGCGCAACCACAGACCCTACCGCTAATCGCCATTCAAAACGCACTGCAAGGTAAATCATTACTGCAATCATTGCAGCAAACATGGCTAAACAACCCTGATCAAATAACTCATCGCCCACTTGTGAGCCAATATAAGCTGACGATAATACCTGTGCGTTTATATCATCGTTTTGTGTAACAGCGCTTTGCCAATCAAGGCTATTAGCTGTTGTTGATGCACTTGGTGCTTCTCTTAATTGAAAATGACTATTACCTTGCGCGGTTAGCTCAAACTCACCGTTGTGATTTTTATCAATAAACGATTGAAGCTCTTTTAGTTCAACACTTTGGCTGGTTGTAAACTCAGTTAAATAACCGCCGGTAAAATCTAGGCCAAAATTTAAACCTTTTTGCGTAAGCGTAAATACGGATAGCAACACTAACATGGCGCTTAAAAGCATGCCTATAAAACGTAAACGTGTACCCTTTTCACCTTTCAAAAAATAATTAAGCATGTGCTTTTACTCCTGCTTTTTTACCCATTTTTAAATACAACGTTTGACTTAATATTTTTGATACGTACACACCTGTAAATACAGACGTTAAAAGCCCCAGTGCGAGTGTAATGGCAAAACCTTTAACGGGCCCATAGCCTATGCCGTATAAGATAAGTGCGGTGATCATGGTGGTTATATTGGCATCAAATATTGTATTTGCGGCTTGTTTATAACCCTCTTGAATAGCTTGATATGGTGCACGGCCTTGGCGACGTTCTTCTTTAATGCGTTCAAATATTATTACGTTAGTGTCTACCGCCATACCTATGGTTAGCACCAAGCCTGCAATACCCGGAAGCGTTAACACAACCCCTGGTAATAATGACATTAAGCCCACAAGCGACGTTAAATTTAATATAAGTGCCACGTTTGCAATAAGACCTAAACGGCGATACCAAAGCGCCATAAATGCAAGGGTAATACCCATGCCTAACATAAGCGCGGCTAAGCCATTACTAATATTTTCTTGGCCGAGGCTTGGCCCTATTGTTTGTTCGTGCACAATTGTAACGGGTGCTGTAAGCGATCCTGCACGGAGTAACAATGCCAGATCGGCTGCCGCTTGTTGGCTTTTCATATTGGTAATACTAAAACGCGAACTTAAATGCTGAGCAATATTGGCAACGTTAATAACTTCGCTTTTTTTAACTACTTCGCCTTTAGCGTTTTGAGAATACTCAGAGTAAACCGTCGCCATTGGCTTACCAATATTGGCTTTTGAAAACGCCGACATTGCATCCCCACCTTGGCCGTCTAGGCTCAGTTGCACTAGTGGTTTACCCCAATCGTCGCGGCCTATGTTTGCATTATTAATATGGTCCCCTGTAAAAATTGGCACAGGATCGAGCTTTATCGTTCCGCCCGATTGCATATTAAATGTTTGCCCGCCAATTTCTTTTAATTGATAAAAACCAAGCGATGCTGTTGCACCAATAATACGCTTAGCTTCGGTTGGATCTTGCACGCCTGGTAGCTCTATACGAATGCGATGTTTGCCTTGTTGCTGTGTTACCGCTTCGGTAATGCCTAACTCTTCAATACGCGAACGAAGGGTTGTAAGTGTTTGCCCCATAACCTCTTTATCAAAGCTGCTGCGGCCTTGCTCTGAATAATTAAATTTGGCAGCTTTAACGCTGCCGTTATTGCTTGTTACAACGGCTAAATTAACAAATCGGCTTTGTAGCTCTTCAATAACGGGGGTTAACTTGTCGGTTGCATTAGGCAGTGCGTTTATTTCAAACCCCTGCTGAGTTTGCTGCGCTTTTACGCCATGTGCTTTTTGCTTAATAATGATTGATTTAGCTTGTTGATACGCACTGACTAATTGCTCATCAACGGCTCTATCTAAATCTACGTCTAGTACAAATAGCACACCGCCATTTAAATCAAGGCCCAGCTTTATTGGTGATAAACCAAAATTTTGTAACCATGTAGGGCTGGTTGCATGCTCAACAATTTTTACTTGCGTGTTTGGGTATTGCGCTTTTATAGCCGCTTGCGCCTGTGCGCTTTTAGTTGGCTCGTTTAAAAGTACATTAATAGTTGATTGTTTATCTAAGCCTTGCTCAACCTCAAGTCCTTGGTTATTTAAAAAAGTAACTAGGGTTTTAGTGCTTGGTAAAGATTGTGTTTCGCTGTGCGGCGTATTACTTACGTGCAACCACGATTTATTTGGATATAGGTTTGGTAATGCGCTAATAGCTAATAAAACCAGTACTATTAGCATGGCTATATAGCTTAATTGGAACTTAGCCGTGGACGGCTTTTTATCTTTTTTAAAACTTAACATGTTGAATCCTTATTGCCAGCAAAGCTAGCAACGTACTTTCTAAAAGCACAATTAATCTGCAGGCTAAAACTTTAAAAGTTAAAACCTAATAAAATTAAATAAGGAAAATTAAGCGTGGTAGGTAGTTACGGCAGTGTAGAGTAAGTTAACGTCTTTCCAGCCACTTAAGCGCGACTTTTTACTATTAGTTACAAGCGTATACCAAGGTTGTATGCGGTTAACGGCTCTCGGTCGTAAAAATATATGCCTAACAAGATTTTGAGCAAAAAATTCAAAAACCACATCGTATTCAGGCTCACTTTGCACAGTATGCAAAAACAATGATGAATTATTGGCAGTTAATCTTGGTTGGTGCGCGTTAAAATCGGTTTGATGCGTTTTTTTATGTTGCGAAGTATCTACAGACTTACTAATAGGCTGTATTTTAGTTAAATCGGTAATATCAGTAGGCGAAACCTGCGTGCTAATATTTATATTTAAATTTTGTGAGGCGCCCATAGCATTGCTCTGCACACTAAAAAGTGCAGCAAGTAGCAAAAAGGCAGTTAAAAACACTCTAAATTTAAACATTCACGTTTTAAAACTAAAATAGGGGATGCGTAGTATATAAGGGCAAGCATTTAAAATACAATGCTTATTAATTAAGTATTTAGTTTTAACAGAGATCACTAATGCGCCCCAGACAAAGCACAGAAAAACGCCCCGACGCCATGAATTTACGCCAAAGTGTAAAAACACTGTGGCCCTACCTTACAAAATTTAAAGGCCGTGTTTTTATTGCACTTATGGCGCTTATAGGCGCAAAAGGTGCCACTTTGTTAATGCCTTGGGCGCTTAAAGAAATAATAGACTCGGTAGATAAGTCAATTAACCCACTGTTAGTTATCCCTGCTTTATTGTTATTGATGTACGGTGCACTGCGTTTTGCTAGCGTATTTTTAGGTGAGATAAGAGATGCTGTATTTTCTCGCGTAACCGAGCACGCTATGCGTGATATTGGTTTAAAAGTATTTAAGCATTTGCACTCACTTGAGCTGGCTTTTCATTTAGATAGGCAAACTGGCGGTATTAGCCGCGATATAGAACGCGGTACAAGTGGGTTAAGCTTTTTAATGCGTTTTTTAATGTTTAACATTGTGCCTACTTTATTTGAAATACTGACTGTTGCGATTATTTTTGGCACGTTGTTTTCTGTTTGGTTTGCGCTTATTACATTACTGGCAGTTGCTATTTATATTACCTTTACTGTGGTGGTTACTCAGTGGAGAAACCGCTTTATTCGCGAAGCAAACGCTGCTGATAATCAAAGTAATACCCGCGCAGTAGACAGCTTGCTTAATTATGAAACTGTAAAATATTTTAATAACGAACAGTTTGAAGCAAAAACGTACGACACCTTTTTAGCAAACTGGGAAAAAGCCCGTTTAAAAAATAGAATGTCGTTGCTCGCCCTCAACTCAGGCCAAGCACTTATTATCGCTTGTGCTATTACCGCTTTAATGTGGTTGGGCTCAACCGAGGTAGTTGCAGGTACGCTTTCTATTGGTGAGCTTGTGATGATTAACGCGTATATGATTCAATTGTTTTTACCGCTTAACTTTTTAGGTTTTGTGTACCGCGAAATAAGACGCGCGCTAACCGACCTTGAAAACATGCTTGGACTACTTAACAAAAAACCACAAATAAACGATGCACTTAATGCTAAAGAGCTCAATATTAGCCAAGGTGAAATAACATTTAATAATGTAAGTTTTAGTTACGATGCGCATCGCCCTATTCTTAATAATCTTAGCTTTAGTGTTAAAGCAGGCAGCAAAGTAGCCATTGTTGGTGCCAGTGGAGCTGGTAAAAGCTCATTGGCGCGACTGCTTTATCGTTTTTATGATGCAAGCGCTGGTGAAATTAGTATTGATAATCAAGCAATAAACTCAGTAACACTTAATAGTTTACGAAAAGCCATTGCAATAGTCCCGCAAGATACTGTGCTGTTTAACACCACGATTCGTGAAAATATCGCTTACGGCAGACCATCAGCAAGCGATGCTGAAATTGACGAAGCCATTGCTATGGCGCATTTAAAAGACTTTATAGGCACACTTGATAAAGGCGATAAAACACTGGTTGGCGAGCGTGGTTTAAAAGTATCCGGCGGCGAAAAACAGCGTATTGCCATTGCACGCGCTATTTTGAAAAAATCCCCTATTTTAATTTTTGATGAAGCAACATCTGCACTCGACTCTCATTCTGAGCAAGCAATTCTCGCAGCAATGCGTGAAGTTGCCAGTAACCATACGAGTATTGTTATTGCTCATCGGTTATCTACTATTACCGATGCAGACACCATTATTGTGCTCAAAGCCGGACAAATTATTGAGCAAGGTAAGCACGATGAATTACTTACACTCGCCGGAGAATACGCCCGTATGTGGGAACTACAGCATAAAAAATAAATAGTGTGTAACCCCTCTTAGCTCGGATACCTTCAAGTATTCGAGCTAAATAAAGCGTTTATAGAACCTATTAGCCCTTCTCTTTACTCCTATATTAGTTTTATCGAGCACTGTGGTGATTCACCTCAAAAGATTTGTTTGTCTGATTAATATCAATAACAATCGATAAGTTAAATATTCGTAACAATAAAAATAATTCACTGCTGCTTTAATTCAATCAGTGATACTCAGGAGTAAGTAATGAAAAAGAGTTTAATTGCCGCAGCATTAGCTGCCACATTTATTACCGGTTGTTCAGAGCCGCAAACAACAAAAACACACGAGCAACAACCTAAAGTAGTCACTGCAGCAGTGACAGAAAAAGCAGAGTTAGGTAGTTTTGGTGTTGATCTAACAGCTCGTAACGAAGCCGTTAAACCAGGCGATGACTTTTTTATGTATGCCAGCGGCACGTGGTATGACAACTACGAAATGCCTGCAGATAAAACCCGCTATGGTGCATTTTCTGGATTAGCTGAGCGAAGCGAAGACGATGTTAAAGCTATTATTGAAGAAATAGCAGCACGCAAAGACTTAAACGCAGAAGAAAAACTCGTTGCTGATTTTTACAATGCGTATATGGATACCGAAACACTTAATAAACTCGGTGTAGCGCCTATTAAGCCATTGTTAAGTGAAATTAGTGATATAGCGTCAACTGACGATTTAGCTGAGATGTTTGGTAAGTCTTGGTTAACCGGTAATAAAGCTCCTTTTGGCGGCGGCATGTGGTTTAATCGCCTAGACCCTAATAAATATGAAATGTCACTAGGTGCTGGTGGTTTAGGTCTCCCCGATCGTTCTTACTACCTTGAAGATGCTGAGCGCTTTGTTAAAACCCGTACAGCTTATGTTGCCCACATTGCTGACATGCTTGAGTTTGCAGGAGTCGAAAATAGCGCAGAGCGTGCTCAAGCAATTGTTGATCTTGAAACCAAAATTGCACAAGGTCATTGGCCCCGTGAAAAGCGCCGTAATCGCGATTTAACGCTAAACCAAATTGAACGCGCCGATTTAAGCACTGCTTATCCTGGCTTTAACTGGGATTTATACTTTGCGCAAACAGGTTATAAAGTACCTCAGTTAAATATCTCTCAGCCTGAGCCAATAAAAGCGATGATTGAACTAATCAATCAAGAAGATATTGCAGTATGGAAAGACTACCTAACGTATCATGCTATAAGCGGTAACGCAGGTTTACTATCAGAAGACGTATTTAATACTAACTTTGCTTTTTTTGGTAAAGAACTAAACGGACAACAAGAGCCTCGCCCTCGTTGGAAACGTGCAATAAGTGAAATGTCAGGCACAAGTTCGCTTGGTTTTGCTATTGGTAAAATATACGTAGCACGTTACTTTCCTGAGTCGTCAAAACAACAAATGTCAGAGCTGGTTGAAAACCTTCGTACAGCCCTTGGTGAACGTATTGATAACCTAGAGTGGATGGGCGATGAAACTAAAGTAAATGCGCGCGCTAAATTGGCTGCATTTGTACCAAAAATTGGTTACCCCGATGTATGGCAGTCTTATGAAGGTTTAAGCATTACTAAAAACGATTTGATTGGTAATGTGAAAAACATGCGTGAATTTTTTCATGCAGAAAGTGTTGAAAAAGAGCTACAAAAAACAGACCGTAACCGCTGGGGCATGACACCACAACGCGTAAACGCTTACTACAATAGCTCGTTTAATGAAATTGTATTTCCGGCTGCGATATTACAACCGCCGTTTTTCGATCCAAATGCCGATCCGGCTGTAAACTATGGCGGTATTGGCGCTGTAATTGGTCACGAAATGGGTCATGGATTTGACGATCAAGGTTCAAAATCAGACGAAAACGGTGTGCAACGTAACTGGTGGACTGATGCTGACCGCGCTGCATTTGACAAAAAAGCCGACCAACTAGCTGCCCAGTACAGTAAATACGAACCAATCGAAGGTAACTTTGTTAATGGTCGTAATAGCCTTGGCGAAAACATTGGTGATGTAGGTGGCTTATCAATGGCCTATCACGCGTACAAGCTAAGTTTAAATGGTAAAGAAGCGCCTGTTATTGACGGCGTTACAGGCGATCAGCGCTTCTTCCTGGCGTGGGCACAAGTATGGAAAGAAAAACGTACTGAGCAAAGCATGCTTAACCAACTGCGTGGTGGCACACATGCTCCAGGTCGCTTTAGAGCACAGGCGCCACGTAACCACGATGCATGGTACAAAGCGTTTGATGTAAAACCAGGCGATGAGCTATACCTTCCTGAAGATGAACGTGTACGTATTTGGTAAGTAACACTTACTTTTTATTACTTAGTAAGGCAACCTGTTATACAGGTTGCTTTTTTATTGAATTAAATTTACACATAATAGATATAATTCCAACGTCTAGAACCCTCGATGAGCCCATTAATAAAATACAGTTTACATGGCTTTTAAACGTTACCGATTTAATCTGTTTTAATACTTACTAGCCCTTGAATGCATTTACCTTTAGAATACGCATTATAATTTTATTCTATTATTTACATATATTAAGGCGAAACGCAGATGGGAAGAGCTTACCAAAACAAAAAAGATTCAATGGCTAAGACTGCGGGTGCTAAAACTAAAGTTTATTCTAAGTACGGCAAAGAAATTTATATTTGTGCTAAAAACGGCGGTGTAGATCCAGATGGTAATTTATCATTACGTCGTTTAATTGAACGCGCTAAAAAAGACCAAGTACCAGCACACGTTATTGACCGCGCAATCGACAAAGCAAAAGGCGGCGGCGGTGAAGACTACGCAGCAACACGTTACGAAGGTTACGGCCCTGGTAACTGTATGATTATTGTTGACTGTTTAACAGACAACAACAAGCGTACCTTTGCTGATGTACGTGTTTGTTTTACCAAAGCAAATGCTAAAATTGGCGCTCAAAACTCTGTTTCACATTTATTTGATCACCTTGCTATTTTTGTATTTGACGGTGATGACGACGAAGCAGTACTTGAAGCTCTTATGATGGCTGATGTTGATGTAACTGACGTAGAAGTTGATGACGGTAAAGTTACTGTTTTTGCTCCTCACACAGAGTACAACAATACACGTACAGCGCTTGAAGAAATGGGCGTGACTGAATTTGACGAAGACCTAATTAGCTTTGTGCCACAAATTGAAACGCCGATTGAAGGCGAAGACGTTGAAGTTATGGAACGCTTTTTAGCAATGTTAGAAGATTGCGACGACGTACAAAACGTTTACCATAACGCGCAATTCTAAAGAGCAATTTAGTAAGTTAGAACGACTTTAAGCCAACAGCTATGTTGGCTTTTTCATTTTTAGAACATGGTATTAATATGAACTCCCTTAAAGAGCTTAAAAGTGGCAAACTTGTTGGTGCTACTCGCCTGCAATTGGTAGAAGAGCTAACGACATTTCCTGAAGAAATCTTTAGCTTAGCTGACACGCTTGAAGTTCTCGATTTATCAAATAATAACTTATCAACACTACCTGATGAATTTGCCTGTTTAACACACCTGAAGCGTGTGTTTTTATCGTTTAATCAGTTTAAGCATATTCCTAAAGTGCTCGCTAAATGCCCTGCTTTAATTATGGTCGCGTTTAAAGGTAACCAAATTTCTGAATTTGCTTTAAACAGCCTGCCAAAAAATATTGAGTGGCTAATACTCACCGATAATACGTTAAGCGAATTACCTGAAGATTTTGGTAATTACACCCAGCTTAAAAAGCTTGCGCTTGCAGGCAATCAACTTAAGCAACTGCCAAGTAGCATGGCGCGGTGTAGAAACCTTGAGCTTGTTAGGCTCTCTGCTAATAACTTAACACACGTAGACGACTGGCTTTTTGAATTACCAAAACTTGCTTGGCTTGCGTTTGCCGGTAACGACTTTAATAAAGCTCAGTGCCTTACAAAAAGTTGCTTAGAAAATAAGCCTCTTAACGATTACACACTTAGTCATGTTATTGGCCAAGGTGCATCGGGCGTTATTCATTTAGCACAAGCTATTGAAAGTGCTGTAGCGATTAAATTATTTAAAGGCGCAATTACTAGCGACGGCTATCCGCTTGATGAAGTAAATTGCTGCTTACAAGCAGGCGATCACGCTAATTTAATTAAAGTACTTGCCTACATTGAGCAAAGTGATCAGCTAGGTTTAGTAATGGAGCTAATAGATAAAAGCTTTGCTAATTTAGGCCTGCCTCCAAGCCTTGAAACCTGTACGCGTGATACCTTTAATAATGATTGCCATTACTCAACTCACGCTATTTTAAAAATTGCACAGCAAATGGTAAGTACCTTACATCACTTGCATATTTGTAAAGTAAGTCACGGCGACGTGTATGCGCATAACACCATGATAAACAAAGATGCTGATGTATTATTTGGTGATTTTGGTGCAGCCACAAACTTAGCCATGTTAAGTGATTATCAACAAAAGCAAATCGAGTTAATTGAAGTACGTGCATTAGGGTGTTTAATTGAAGACTTATTAGGCACGGTAACTGGCGCTGATAGGCATAGTGAGCTCTTTGTTAAAATGTCCGATATGGCAAAATGTGCCATGCAACCTACACTAAATCAAAGACCTACATTTACTGAGTTTTTAGCAGAGCTAAAATAAATTTAATATTAATAATATAAGCGAGCAAAATGTAACACCTTGCTCGCTTTTATTTTATGTTTATTCGGATTTTCCGAACTTATTTAGTGCGCTTAAACGGGTAAACCTGTTGTTTAAGCATACCTACGGGCATGTAATCCCCGACTACACCATACGCTTGTGGCCACTCTTTTTGGCCTTTAACAGCAGTACCAAACACATAATCTAAAAACGAAAAATGTGCAGCGTAATTTCGGTCAATCGCGGCTTTATCTGACGCATGATGCCAATGGTGAAACTGCGGTGTAACCATAAAATATTTTAGCCAACCAAATTTCACACGTACATTTGCATGGTTAAACACAGCCTGCAAACCCACAATTATTACGTACAAACTAATTATTTGCTGTGAAAAACCAAGCACAAATATAGGCGTGAGCACTAAGCTGCGCGTTACGAGTATTTCAAGAATATGCTGGCGAGAGCCCGCTAACCAATCCATTTCTTTAGCACTGTGATGTACGCCATGAAAGCGCCATAATAAAGGGACTTCGTGATAGGCACGATGCACCCAATACTGCATTAAATCAGCCACGAGTATTATTAAAAACAACTGCACTACAAAGGGAGTTTGCTCTATATAACCTTGTACTGTAGATGATACAGCCCAGCCAAAGCCATAATGCACAAAGTGGTTTGTAACGAGTAATACAAAACCAATAATTAAATGATTTACAAAAAAGTGGTTTAAATCGCCCCGCCATTCGCTACGTAATATTTTTTGATCTTTACGATGAGGTAATAACTTTTCAATCACAATAAATATAAGTGTTGAGCCGAGTAAATCTAAAATAAACCAATCAAGCCCTATATAAGGTGTATCAGAAGCAAATTCGTTTACTTCAACGTTTGGTCCGCCAAACATAATAGCGAGTAAAATAAAAAACCACGCTGTAGCCCCTAAACGCTTATTGGTATTACGTACAAAGTTAAGTAATCCTAGACTGCCCGAGACTAATAATGATGCAAACATAAGCTGACGTAAAAAGTCGACGCTGTAGCTTTTTCTCAGCTCTGGTGTGGTTAAGTATTCAGGAAAGTGAAACGCTAATACGCCTAAGCAACTCAGTATTGCTAAAAAGCAGGCTATGTAGCCACTTATGTTGCCCTCACCTATCTGAAGATGATTTGTGCGAAATACTTTTCGCGATAGAGCTCTGATCATTTTTATTATTCCTTGCGTCGTTGAGTTGATTAAATACAACGAAATTCCATTGATTTACACACCCACATATTAACAAAATTTAGGGTATAAAAAAAACAAATAGTTCCCTTCTAATTTTGAATTGCAAATATACAGATAAACTAAACGCAAAAAAGCCACGCAATGCGTGGCTTGGTTGGATAAAGCTAAACTTTTACAAGGTCAATTATAAGTACTGACCTAATGCTTTAACTTGGTCTAACATGCGGTTTGAGAAACCCCACTCATTGTCGTACCAAGCCATTACTTTAACTAGTTTGCCATTGGCTTTAGTTTGCGTTGCATCAAAGATAGACGACGCTGGGTTATGGTTAAAGTCGATAGAAACAAGCGGAAGCTCGTTATATTCTAAAATACTCTTCATTGAACCCGTTGATGCTTCTTTCATGATTGCATTGATTTCTTCTGCAGTCGTATCACGCTTAGTGATAAACGTAAAATCAACTAAAGAAACATTGATTGTAGGTACACGTACCGACATACCATCTAATTTACCAGCAAGTTCTGGTAATACTAAACCAACAGCTGCCGCAGCACCTGTTTTAGTTGGGATCATAGATTGAGTTGCACTACGCGCACGGTATAAATCTGGGTGGTAAACGTCAGATAAGTTTTGATCGTTGGTGTAAGCGTGAATAGTCGTCATGCTACCTTGCTCAATACCTACTGTGTCGTTAATTGCTTTTGCAATTGGCGCTAAACAGTTAGTAGTACAAGAAGCGTTAGAAATGATATTGCTGTCAACATTAATTACGTCGCTGTTTACACCATGCACTACTGTTGCATCTAAACCAGTACCTGGAGCAGATACGATTACTTTTTTAGCGCCTGCAGTAATGTGCTTAGCGGCGTCATCACGTTTAGTGAAAAAACCAGTACATTCTAAAACGATATCTACGTTTAGCTCTTTCCACGGTAAGTTTGCAGGGTCACGCTCTTGCGTTAACGTAATTACGTCATCCCCAATTAGCATAGTGTTGTTTTCAAGTGTTACTTTTTTTGAAAATTGACCATGAACAGAGTCATATTGCGTTAAATGTGCATTTACGTTAGCTGGTGCTAAATCGTTAATTGCTACAATTTTAATTTCGCTGTTTTGGGCTGACTCATAAAGTGCACGTAAAACATTTCTACCGATACGGCCGTAACCGTTAATTGCTACATTAATCATTTTAGACTCCTATTTAAGTTCACTTGCTTGGCGAGCAAGCGCTTCAATTGCTTGCCAGTCTTTATTTTCAATTAGTTGTTTATCTAGCATCCACGTACCACCAACACAAATAACGTTGTTAAGCGCTAAATAATTAGGAGCAGTTGCTAGGCTAATGCCGCCAGTTGGGCAAAAAGTAATATGTGGTAATGGGCCACCGATTGATTTAAGCATAGCTGTTCCGCCTGCAGCTTCTGCTGGGAAGAATTTTAAATACTTAAAACCATGCGACGCAAGTTGCATAACTTCACTTGCAGTTGCAGCGCCTGGTAAAAATGGTATATCTGATGTTTTAGCTAAAGCAATAAGCTCATCACTAACACCTGGACTCACCATAAAATCAGCACCAGCGGCAACCGAAAGATCAAAACTTGCCTTATCTACTACCGTACCAGTACCTACATAGGCTTCAGGTACTTCTGCTTTCATTAGCTTTACAGCTTCTGCAGCAATGGGTGTACGTAGTGTTATTTCTAAGGCTTTTAAGCCACCGTTGTATAAAGCTCTTGCAAGTGGTGCTGCATCTTCTAATTTTTCGATTACAACCACTGGCACTACGGGTGCCGATGCTAAGATTTTTTCAATACTCATTACTTGTTCCTCATTACCCAGTATGGCTAATATTTATTCAAGTCCAAAAGCACTCGCGCCTAAATCGGCACTGCTTACGATATTTCTAAATCCAGTAAATAATTCACGACCTGTACCAAATGTTGCACTTGGCAGGCTAAGTTCTGCTTCACGTTTAGCAAGTTCTTCGTCGCTAACGTGTACTTTTAAAATTCCGTTTGGCGCATCAAGTGTGACTAAATCACCTTCTCGGATTTTAGCAATAATGCCGCCTTCTACTGCTTCTGGTGCTAAGTGGATAGCAGCAGGTACTTTACCTGATGCACCCGACATACGGCCGTCAGTAACAATGGCTACTTTAAAGCCTTCATCTTGAAGCGTTGCCATTACTGGCGTTAATTTATGTAGCTCTGGCATACCTTTCGCTTTAGGGCCTTGCTCTTTTAGCACGGCAATAAAGTCTTGGTTTAATTCGCCACGCGTGTATGCGTCTTGCAGAGCACCTTGCGAGCTAAATACTTTTGCAGGAGCAGTAACGGTTTGATGTTCTTCAGCAACCGCTGACACTTTGATAACAGCTTTACCTAAGTTACCCGTTAGAAGTTGCAAACCACCTTGCTTACTAAATGGGTTACTCACTGGGCGAAGTACTTCTTCATCGTGCGAGTTTGCTGGGCAATCTACCCATTTAACTTTAGTTGGGCCAGTTGAGTCGCTCATGATCAAGCTATCGTCTTTATCCAAACGAGGCTCTGTCATGTATGGCGCAAGGCCATCGCCCAACATTGTTTTAACATCTGTATGTAAGTAACCAGCGCTTGCTAGTTCTCGCATTAAGAAACCCATACCGCCAGCTGCTTGGAAATGGTTTACATCAGCTGAGCCATTAGGGTAAATACGTGTAAGTAGTGGTACAACTTCTGATAAATCAGACATATCTTTCCACGTAACCTGGATACCCGCCGCTTTTGCTATCGCAACAATATGAATGGCATGGTTAGTAGAACCACCTGTAGAAAGCAGGCCTACTAAGCCGTTTATAATCGTTTTTTCGCTGATCACATCAGCTAAACATGGGCTTTCTTTATCATCTGTAAGCTGCTTAAGCATTGTTTCTACAGCATTACCTGTAAGACCATCGCGAAGCTCTGTGTAAGGATTAATAAACGAACTACCAGGAAGGTGTAAGCCCATTATTTCCATTAACATTTGGTTTGAGTTTGCAGTACCGTAAAACGTACACGTACCTGCGCTGTGATAAGACGCGCTTTCAGCTTCGAGTAAGTCTTCGCGACTGACTAAACCTTGTGCAAATTTTTGTCGAATACGTGCTTTTTCTTTATTTGGGATACCAGATTGCATTGGACCTGCTGGTAAAAAGAATACAGGTAAATGACCAAACGACAATGCACCAATTAATAAACCCGGGACGATTTTGTCACAAACACCTAAACAGAAAACGCCATCAAACACATCGTGCGAAAGAGAAATTGCTGTAGACATAGCAATTACATCGCGAGAAAAAAGTGAAAGTTCCATGCCGTCACGCCCTTGCGTAACACCATCACACATTGCAGGAACGCCACCAGCAACTTGTGCTGTAGCATCGAATTTGGTAGCAATGTCTTTAATTAAATCTGGGTAATCTTTGTATGGCACATGAGCCGAAAGCATATCGTTATATGAGTTGATAATAGCAAGATTTGGCTGCTCATCAGCCTTTAAGCGCGCTTTGTCATCACTGCTACAAGCAGCCATAACATGGGCTATATTGCCGCAACCTAAACCGGCACGAACTCTTGTTTGTTTTTTTGCGTGCGAAATGCGTTCTAAATAATCTTGACGGGTATTTTTACTGCGTTCGATAACGCGCTGGGTAACTTCTTGAATACGAGGATGTAACATAATTTAACTCATCTCTATTAGTTAGAGGATAAAGGCTCAGTAGCAACTACAGACTCCACGTAAATAACTGTACTGAGCATCTTTGATTTACCCGTTCAAAGGTACGCTACCAGGGAGCCTCTCACAACAACCCTGACACCGGTGTCACTGTATTAACGCATAGCAATGACACCGGTGTCAACCCTAGGTAACAAAAATAGTCTAATATTTTAACATGACCGAATAATGACCTAATTTATTTTTAGGCACAAAGCATGTTTTAGCAAGTTCAGAGTAAAAAAAGCCAGAATAAGCATCACTCATATTCGGGCTACTGTGAAAGTGTTTTAAACTCACTATTTTATTGCTGAGGTTGACTCGCGTGTAATCAAGCGCGACTCAAGCGTTACCTGATACGGCTGCTCTTGTGGTTGAGCTATGTGTGAAATTAGTTGTGTTACAGCCTGTTTTGTCATTTCCTCAACGGGCTGTGCAATCGTTGTTAACCCAGGCCAAATATGACGTGCAATGGGTGCATTATCAAACCCAGCTATTGAAATGTCATCAGGCACTTTTAATTGGCGCTGAGTTGCTAATTTAAGTACGGCTGCCGCCATGTAATCGTTTGATGCAAATACAGCGGTTGGCCTAGGGGATAAATCTAATATACTGCGTCCACTATCTACACCCGAGTGATAACTAAAGTTACCCTCCTCTACTAAGCGCTCGTCAAATTCTATACCATGGCTTGCAAGTGAACGCCTGTAACCTTTAAAACGTTGTTGCGTCGCACTGTGATCTGGGTGACCTTTAATAAAGGCAATTGATTTATGACCAAGACTAATTAAATGCTCGGTAATCTCAAATGCGCCTTGCTCGTCGTTACTACGCACTGAAATTGAATCATCTTGTAGTAGAGCTGATGCAACCCTTGCATACGGAATTTTTTTAGATTTTAAAAAAGAAGCAAGCTCAGCAAAATCACCAAAAGGAGGTGTTAGCACAATGCCATCTAATCGAGAAGTTTGTAGTAATTGCTCAATATTATTTATAAGTGCTTCACCACGAAACTCACAAGGGTGTATCAATAAATTATAGTTGTTTTCTTTACACGCTTCTAAGGCGCCCGTTTGCACTCGGGTAATATAACTTTTACTTGGGTTATCGTATAAACAGCCAATAATAAAGCTACGATTTTGAGCAAGACCTCGTGCAATTGGATTTGGGGTGTAATCAAGCTCTTTAAATACCGCAAGCACCTTTTCTCGGGTGGCGGCACTTACGTTAGGCTCATTATTTAAAACACGCGAAACGGTTTTTTTAGAAACCCCAGCATGGCTTGCTACACTATTTATGGTTACTTTTTTCATCTATCCATTATCCAAATACAACCTGTAAGACCAAAGCCCTATTTGCTATTGTGTAAACACGCAGCAGCGCCAATAAGCGGTATGTTATCTTGTGTTACGAGTGTTACAGGGATTTGCCCTGCGTACTGCGACATAATACCCTTTTGCGAAAATCGTTCAACAAAACGGCTCTCAAGAAGTCTTGCTTGCATACGAGGTAGTATTCCACCGCCGATAAATAATCCACCTAAGGCGCCATAAACAACGGCTAGATCGCCAGCAACACTGCCAATCCAATCACAAAACTGGTTTAAGGTTGCATCACACACGTCACATTCACCACTATTCGCTAGGCTGCTAATTTGTGCGGCATCTAAATTTTTAGCTGTTACACCCTTAACCGCAGACATTGCTTTGTATAAATGCGTTATGCCAGGACCTGAAAATACTGTTTCGATAGAAACATGGGGATGATCTTTACGTAACTCATTTAATAATAAAGTATCGAGTTCATTAACAGGTGCAAGTGATATATGCCCCCCTTCTGAACTCAACACTGCGGTAGATTGGGACGTTCTAACTAAGCACGCGGCACCAAAACCAGTACCTGGACCTATAACACCAATGTTTGCGTTATCATCAGCTTGACCTGATTTAACAATGACGTTTTGTTTAGGATCTAAGTAAGGTGCAGCGTAAGCAAAGGCAGCAAAATCATTAATGACTTCAAGTTGCTGTAAATCGAAATGAGTTTTAAATTCACTGACGCTAAAATGCCAACCTAGATTGGTTAAATGCACTTGCCCAGCTTTTATTGGCCCTGCAACGGCTAAACATGCGCGTTTAGGTGAAATATGCGGGACTGTTTGTAAGTATTGCTCAAGCGCACTTTCAAGAGAACCAAAATTGGCACTAGGAAAAATATTAATGTGCTCTATTATAAATTGGTTAGTATGTTCATTAAAAGCAGTTATTAAAGCAAAGCGGGCATTAGTGCCGCCGACATCAGCAACTAAGATGGGATCAAATTGGGCAGAAGCGTTTGGGCTCATAGTATTATCTCTTTTGTTAAGCGACTCATGCTTATTATTTTACAATGGTGTACCATTGTTATTTATACTTTGAGCTATCACCTCAAAGTAGCTATCACAGTAAAAAATGCTGCCTATAAAGATATAGACAGCGAATACGTTTTGACAACAAAATGATAAAACACTGACATTATGACACCGGTGTCAGGAATTTATCAATAAAAATATACGTTAATTCACAAAAAGCTTGAAATTATTCATCAATAAACGAAAATGACACAATTATTTATCAAATTAATTAAGTTGTAACAATGAAAGGTAAAGCCACCTCATTTGATATTGCCCACTATGCAGGGGTATCTCAATCAACTGTATCTCGCGCTTTACGTAACAGCCATCTTGTTAATGAAGAAACACGTAAGCGTGTTTTCGATATAGCCAAAAAGCTTAATTATAAAGTTGATAAAAATGCGAGTAACCTTCGCACCCAACAAAGCAGCACGCTTGCATTATTGTTGTTTGAAGATCCCACTTCTGACGAGTCCCAAATAAATCCTTTCTTTTTAGCCATGCTTGGCAGTATTACCCGTGCTTGCGCTAAAGAAGGTTACGATTTATTAGTTTCATTTCAATCGGCCAGTGCTGATTGGCAAGCAGACTACGAAGACAGCCACAGAGCTGATGGCATTATTTTACTCGGGTATGGCGATTACATTGATTACCAACCAAAATTTAACACCTTACTTGAACAAAACACTAAGTTTGTTTGCTGGGGTGCAACGGTAGATAACCGTCCCGATTTAACTGTTTGTTGTGATAACTACGGTGGCGGTAAGCTCGCCGCTGAGCACTTTATTGCGCATAGCAGAACTGATTGCGCTTTTATTGGTGATGCTTCTGATCACAGCCCCGAATTTTTTAGTCGTTTTCAGGGTTTTAAAGATGAGCTATTGGCTAACAACGTTAAAATAAATGAACGTAAAATGGCTAATGCTATATCTACTGAAGAATCAGGTTATCACGCCACACGCTCACTAATTGCTAATAATATTAAATTTAACGCCTTATTTGCTGCAAGTGACTTAATTGCTATAGGGGCTATACGCGCACTTAAAGAAGCAAATATTAACGTGCCGAAAGATGTTGCGGTAGTCGGCTTTGATAATATAGCCATTGCAAGTTATGTAAACCCACCACTAACTACAATAGAGCAAAACACCACTATTGCTGGGCAAATGTTAGTAGAGAACCTATTAAAACTGATACGTGGTGAAGAAGTTCAAAGCACCCTGTTGCCTCCTATTCTCATTCCTAGAAAGTCAAGCTGAGCCTTCTCTTTCCATGTATATGCCGACTACATCCATTCACATTCGTTTACAAATAAGAAAACCATTTAAAAACAGACAATTAAAAAAAATTAGCGAAAAAAAATCACTTTTAAGGCCCAAAACTGACTGTTTCAGCACCTATTGCGTAGTTACTCACCATTAACCGCATTTACTATTTAGTTTCAATAATGTAAATTTATTGTGATGCTATATTTCACTTTGTTTAATTTATGATTTATAGCTTAAATAACAATAATATCTCAGGGATTTACATATGTTTAAAACTAAAGCACTATCAAATGCAATAAGATATTCTTTATTGCTAGGATCTGTAGCCTTAGCGCCTAACGCGCTAGCCCAGGAAAATGACTTAAACTCAGACGTTGAACTAGAAGAAGAAGCGCCAGAGCGAATTGTTGTAACAGGTTCGCGTATAAGAAAAGCTGAATTTTCAAATGCATCGCCAATTCAAATTATCAACGGTGACTTATCTCGTGAAATGGGTTTATTCGATGCAGGTTCAATGCTCCAGTCAACCAGCCAAGCGGCTGGTGCTCAAATAGATAATACATTTGGTGGTTTTGTACTAGATAACGGTCCAGGTGCTGCAACAATCGGATTTCGTGGTTTAGGTGCTGAGCGTACTCTTGTACTTATCAACGGTCGAAGAATGGCTCCCGCAGGTGTAGGTGGTGCGCCAACTTCACCTGATTTGAACTTGATACCAGGTGTAATGATTGAGCGTGTAGAGAATTTATTTGATGGCGCATCAACCGTTTATGGTTCTGATGCGGTAGCGGGTGTAGCTAACGTAATATTAAAAAAAGATGTTGAAGGCTTTATTTTTGATGCATCTTACCGTCAACCTAAAGGTGAAGGCGGTGAAGAAACTGTACTTTCGGGTATGTGGGGCAAAACCATGGATAATGGTTTTATCACCGTTGGTGTTGAATATTCAGAACAGAAATCTCAATCTTTAGCTGGCAACCCTTTTGTTAAAGGGTGTGAAGAGCGTATTTGGGAAGCTGAAGATGGCAGTATCGTAACCCGAAACAGTGGCTATGGTCCTGTAGCAAGCGGTGAAGATTCATGTGACATTTTCCCTCTAACAAACCGTATTAGCGTACCATCTTTCTTTGGTAGTGTTTATTATACACCTGACTTTACAAACACTGGTATTCCAAACTTCAGTGAATCAACTGTACCATCAAGTCTTGAAGGATTTTTACCTTCATGGGTAGCGGGCGATTTTGATGGCGATGGTATCAACGATGGTGTATTTGTAGATGGTAACGGTGATGGTTTCCGTGACGTTGATTTCCAAGACCCTCTATACGCTTTCCAACAATCTGATTACTACAAAAGCGGTGATTACAGAAGTAAAAATGAACGTATTTCACTAATGCTTAATGGTGAATATAACTTCCAAGATGATAACGATACAACTTTCTACTACGAAGGTTTATACGCTAGTCGTAAATCACCAATTTTTAGCCCAGGTGCACAGATATTCCAACAAGTAGCGGCATCAAACCCATATAACCCTTGTGGAACAAACGGTATTGACTGTTTTGGCGTGTTAGGTGTGGGCCCTGGTGGACCAGAAGCCGTTCAGCCAATCATCAATATTCGTGGTGACCGTGATCAAACTGAGGTTGAAGTTTCACAATATCGTTTAGTTACTGGTGTTACTGGTAATCTTGGTATGTTTGAAAACATCGGTTTAGACAATTGGTACTACGACGCATCTGTATCGTACAGCGCATCAAAGGGTACTGACCACCGAGTTGGTATTGATGAAGAGCGCTTAATTAACTCATTAGAAACCGCTGTTCTTAATGATGATGGTACTGTTACCTGTGGTACCGGTTCTGATGGATGTGTTCCTGTTAATTTATTTGCAGATAGTATTTATCAAGAAGGTGGCGGTACGCTTTCACCTGAAGAAGCTGCTTATTT
Source organism: Pseudoalteromonas sp. SR43-2 (assembly GCF_014163885.1). NCBI lineage: Bacteria > Pseudomonadati > Pseudomonadota > Gammaproteobacteria > Alteromonadales > Pseudoalteromonadaceae > Pseudoalteromonas > Pseudoalteromonas sp. SR43-2. The sequence goes on from NZ_JACJED010000009.1 coordinate 62,412, forward strand.
ATTTATCGACCGCGACATCGAAACTAAAGTAAACCAGTTTGTTTTCAATGCATTCATGGGTGGTGATTTCTTCGCATTACCATGGAACAACGAAACTGTTGCAGGTATCGTTGGGGTTGAATATCGTCGTGATGAAATTGAATCAAATCCAAATGCTGCTGCATCTCAAGGCCTACTATGGGGTTACTTTGCTGACCAAGGCGCTGATGGCTCACGTAACTTAAAGGAAGTATTCACAGAAGTTGAATTCCCTTTACTTAAAGGTGTTAAAGGCGCTGAAGAACTTACATTTACAGCTTCTGGCCGTGTTTCTGAAGAATCTTTCTACGATGCAGAATCAACTTATAGTCTTAAAACAATTTACCGTCCTGTTGAGTGGTTTACTCTACGTGCAACAAAAGGTACTTCGTACAGAGCACCTAACCTACGCGAGCGTTTCTTAAACGGTACGTCTGGTTTTAATACAGTTGCCGATCCATGTGTTGTTCCAGAAGATGCTCGTAATATCGACCCATTGAACCCAGGTTCAGCAGCTACATATAATGCAGCTGAAGAAACACGTGATACAGCTGTACTAAACGCTTGTCAAGCATCAGGTATTGATCCAACTACTCTTGGTTTAGGTCAAAATGGAACTGACTCATACACTGCAGCTTACAGCGCTGAGATTGAAACTGGCGGTACAACTGAGCTTAGTCCTGAAACATCAGTGGCTAAAACATATGGTTTTATCTTTGAACAACCGTTCACTGATGCATTTGATTTAACAATGTCATTAACTCGTTTTGATATTGAAGTAACGAATAGTATTGCAGAACCAAGCGCTGGTTACAGTATTGGTCAGTGTTATTCTGCTGATGGTAATGATGCTTTCTGTAGCCGTATCGGGCGTGATGAAAATGGTCAAATTGATTTAGTTGATGCTAGCTTTATCAATATTGGTTTAATCTCATCTAAAGGTTTTGATTACAATATCTACTTTGAAACAGATACAGTAATTGCAGAAGAAAACCTAGGTATTACACTAGATCTTCAAGCTACTCGCATGACAGAGCAAGTTTTTGACGTGCTTGGTACTATTGATGACAATATGGGCGAGCCAGATTCTCCAGAATGGCGTGGTACCGCTCGCTTACAACTTAAATACTCTGATTTTAGATTTAACTGGGAAACGCGTTTCATCGGTAAAGGTCGTGAAGATGAGGATGATTTAGGTGAATTTGAAGAAGGCACTGCAGGTTGTCGTGGTTTAACTGACGCTAACGGTGAAGCACTTAAATGTCGCCCAGTTGGCTTCACCGATGACTACTTTGTACATAACATCGGTATGACTTGGTCTAACGATGCTTATAAAGTGAACTTTGGTGTTCGTAACGTGTTTAATGAAGCTCCTCCTAAAGTAGATCCAAGTGGTTCTTTTTCAAACACTAATATCCCTCTAGGTGTTGGTTATGACACTTCAGGTCGTAGCCCATACATCAGTTTTACAGCTTCTTTTTAATTAGAATTGGCTGAGTAAATATTCAATCCAGATGGCCTAAAATTTTAGGCCATTTTTTTTGAGGGAATAAAAATGAAATTTAAAAAAAGAATATTAGTAGGATTAACCCTACTAGGCCTATCTTCTTTTGCTAATAGCGAAACTGAAGATGCGGCACAAGTAAGCAGTATTGATGCTTTCTCAATGTCATCTGCTATACGCAGTGTTGTAGCATCACCTGATGGTAAGAAGCTTGCTATTTTAAGAGCGACTACTAAAAATGGTGACTATATAATTGAGATAAGAGATCCAAATAACCTAGATGCAGAGCCTGTAAGATTAGGCGCTGATAAAATGCTGATATCTTCAATCGTCTGGTTAAACGATGAAAAACTTGGCGTTATGTTTAGGCAAATATTAGAAGATGGAAGTCGCAAATACTGGGTTAATAAGTTTGCAATAACCGATGCAGATGGTAAAGGCGACTGGCTATTACCATTTAAGAAAAAACGAAATGTTCAATTTAATATAATAAATATACTTCCTGACAAAAAAGATGAAGTATTAGTAGAGGTTGATATTAATAATAACTACATTCCAGATGTAGTGCGCTTTAATATTAATACTGGACGAAGCGTTACTGTAATGCGCGGAAATGAAAAAGTATCGGGCTCATTCGTTTCTGACTACGACGGTGAAATAAGAATAGCCCAAGGTTGGAATAAGTCTGATAACGCAATCGATTATTATGCCCGAGATAAAGGTAATGATGATTGGAAAGTAATTAAGCAAGTTAGTCCTAAAAAGCGTGAAAACTTTGAGATTTTAGGGTTTGCGAAAGGTAACCCTAACGAAGTTTATGTTAATGCCAACTTAGGCGAAAATACGACTGGCATTTATATTTATAATATTAAAACAGGTCAGTATTCTGAACGTCAATTTGGTCTTAAGTCTGTAGATACCGATGGTGTAATACTTGATACCGACGGCACCTTACAAGGCTTTCGCTATACAACTAAGCAACCTAAGTTTTATTTCACAGATCCTAACCTACAAGCACTTAACGAATCTGTTGCGTCTTTATTTAAAGGTAAATTTGTACAAATCATCAGTAGCTCTGATAACGATAATGTATTAGTAGTGAGAGTATCTGCTGACGATAACCCTGGCAGCTATTACATTGTTACTAATAAACAGAAGTTAACTAAGATTGGTGATCGCCTTCCGTTTATTGATAAAAGCAAATTGGGATCCGTTAAATATATCTCCTATAAAGCAAGAGATGGACGTAAAATAAAAGCCTACGTAACTATTCCTGCAACTAAAGGTCCTTACCCCGCAATAGTACTCCCTCACGGTGGTCCTTGGGTTCGTGACTCTGTTGTATTTGATGACTGGGCACAGTTACTCGCCTATCATGGTTACGTAGTTATTCAACCAAACTACCGAGGTTCTACAGGTTACGGTTTGGAGCATTGGGTAGCCGGTGATAATAACTGGGGCTTGAAAAAACAAGATGATTTAGACGACGCCGCACAATATTTAATAGATAAAGGTTTAGCAACAAAAGATAAGCTTGCTTTATTTGGTTGGAGTTATGGTGGTTATGCTGCATTTGCTGCATCTATGCGTGAAAACAACATATATAAATGTGTTGTTGCCGGTGCGGGTGTAAGTGATTTGAGTCGTATCAATGCAACTCTTAACGAAAATCGCTTTTTAAGTATCTTACAACGCCCTACTATTACTGGTGTCTCTCCTGTAGAGCAAGTAAATAAAGTAAATATTCCTATACTGGTTGTACATGGCGATATCGACAGTCGTGTTCCAGTAAAACACAGTAGAGACTTTGTATCTGAGCTTGAAAAGTACAAAAAAGACTTTAAATATATTGAGCTAGAAGATGCTGATCACTTTTCTGATACGCTTTTCTACGATCATAAAAAAGAGTTTTATACAGAGTTGTTATCTTGGTTTGATAATAAATGTGGCCTCAAATAATGTAATAAAAGGGTGGCATTCATTTCATATGAAGAGCACCCTTCATATCAAATCGCCTAATTAGGTGATCTATTTTGAGGTAAGAAAATCGTACTGATAACAAGATAAAAATTTCGTTATCTAGTTATTACCAACAAATAATTAAGTATTATTGCTGATTCATGTTAGTTTAAATACAGAATAACTGAATAGTAAAAAAGGCTTCTAAATAAATTTAGAAGCCTTTTTAATAACTGCAGCTTGCTTTATATTAGTCTTTAAGTGACTCGCCAACCACTGGATAATAATCCCATACTTTTTTATCACTGAGTGAGCGTACAAGCTTAATGTATTCTGCATGTGTCCATGCAAGTGGCGTTGCTGAGTTTGTGCCCTCGCCTAACGCATAACCAGCTTTATTTACACCTACACCATCCCATACTTGCTCTGGTAGCATTAGCCCTTTATTGGCAAATTGCTCCAAACCTTTAACATAACTATTTTTAATTTGCGCTTGTTTAGCATCATCAAAGGCGTTGTTTGCGTTAGCTGCTGCTATTTCATAGTGGCCACGTTCACCTGTGAAAAATGGCCATACACGACCACGTTGGCCTGGTGTATTACTGCCACCCTCGGCATAGTTTGTGCCCGTTACTTCATCTTCGCCGTAGCCATCATTACCATAGCGGCGGTAGCCTGCAAATGTGCCGCTGCCGTCGTCAAAGCTAAAGCTGTATTTAACTTGTAGGTTATCTTCTAGTGTTTCGTCATCGTACTCAGGTAGTGTTTTAACGATGCTTTCATCATTTGCACCGCGTACGCCATAGCGTACTAGCTCTAAAAAACCGCCATCTAAAATTTGCTTTTTATTAAACCCTTCGCGGCCATTATTAGCGTTAATTTTAGTGTTTGAGTTTGCATCGGTATCTTGGCCTATACGAATAAAGTATTCGCCATCGCTATTCTCGCCTTTTAAGTTACCTTTAGTGGTAAACATTTGCGATTCAATATCGCTGCTGTATTTTTTAGCTGTATCTAAGTAGCGCTTTGCGTTTGTATCATCGCCACTTAGTGTTGCAATATTACTGGCTGTAATAAGGCCAGCTACTATTGCTGCAGTAGTCGAAGGCGAATAACCGCTTTGCTCTTCCCAACGCTCTTGTTGGGTTGCCGGTGGTGTAATTTGCGTGTCGTTCCATAAAATTTTAGCAAGGCCGCCATCAACCAAAAAATCAGCCGCGGGTTTTAACATTTTTCCGTACCAGCTTTTTAGCTCTTCATCACTAAGTACATTGGCTTTATGTAACTTCCAGGCAAGCATGATAGGCATAGCTGTTTGGTCAAGCTGTACGCCGACCCATTCAAGCTCACCATCGACGTGTGTTTTTTGTAAAAACCAGCCTGTATCGCCTTTATTACCTGGTGTTTTGCTGTTTACTTGCACTTTTTCAAGGTATTCAAACGCTGTTTTTGCTGTGGCTGTATCACCGAGCGCCATAAATGCCATGGCTACTTGATAAAAGTCGCGCACCCATACTGCTTTATAGCCAGTAGAGCCCTCTTTAGCCGAAACCGTTTCGCCCCATGGATTAGATAGAGAAGCAATTAATGCCCCTGCGTGTGTTTTATCTTCTTGTGCTTTTAAAACCATGGCGCTTGTGTATAAAAGCTTACCGTTATCGGCTGTTTGTTCAATCATTTTATTGAGCGGTTTGAGACTTTGTAGGTAATCTTCCCAGCCTAGCGCTTCACCTTTACCGTTATAGTGATCAAGCACCGCTTGGTACCCTTTTGCTAAGCTTTTTTCGCCTTGCTTTATACTTTGCTGCTGCGTTTTACCAAAACTAAGTGCTAAATCAAAGGTGGTATTCGCGCTTATATCGCCAAGCTCTGCAAGCATGCTTACATTACCGGCTGTATCGCCGGTATTTGTGTATTGTGTATTTATAGATTGCGTAGTTTTAAGTGCGTTAATACCATCGCTTTCACCGGTAAAGCCCACTGTTTTATCTTTAAATGAGGTCGCTGATTGAAGTGATAAATAGTTATCGTCTTCCCATGCGACAAGGCCTTGCTCAGTCGTTTTAGCGAAGTCACCTAGCCCGTTATTATTAATATACGGATTAACAGACACATATGCTTTTAGCCCTTCAAGCTCAGTGTTAAATACACTGCGTACAAATAATGTTTGCCCATCTGGGTCAGTAAAAATGTGTTTTTCTAGGCTAAAGCGCCCTTGTTTATCAGTGCTAGTTACTTTGTAGGCAAGCGATAACGGGCGACCTTGTGCATCTTTATGTAAGTAATCAATGGTGACATCTAAATCATCAGCTTCACTAACGGTAAAGTCTTTACCTGTTACTATAAATTGCATGTCTTTTATTTGAGCTTGGTGAATAAGCCCAAACATGGTTTCGGTGATCATACCTTTAGCAATTGAAAACCACACCTTAGATACATCGCCCGTTGCAGCTGAATCACTGTATTGGCCGTTTTGGTATTGCTCGTATGACGTGCCAATACCTGTTTTACCCGCATAAGCCCAAAAAGGCTCTGTGCCTGGGGCGCCTGGTGCTGATGTAACCTGTGCTGTGGTACTTTCGTTAGTTGTGCTTGTGTTTTGAGCGCCGCAAGCGGTTAAACCTAACGTTAAAAGTGAGGCGGTTATAAGGTTATATTTTTTCATTGTGTGTCCTTAATGTGAATTTTTAACGCGCATTACCGCAACGGCAGCGACAACGAACGAGGCTGCACCAATTAACAATGCGTAAATAGGCTGATTAGAAAATACGTGGCGTAAAATGAGCCCTAAAATGCTGGCGGCAAGTAACTGAGGTATAACTATAAAAAAATTAAAAATACCCATGTAAACGCCCATTTTATTACTTGGCAGTGCGTTACTTAGCATGGCGTAAGGCAGCGATAAAATAGACGCCCACGCAAACCCCACCCCAATCATAGGTATAAGTAACATCTTAGGGTCTTGAATAAACATAAAGCTGCCAAGGCCTAATGCGCCCAGCAATAAATTAAAACAATGCGCGCCTTTTAAGCCCATTTTTTTAACTAAAAATGGAATACACATAGCGGCAATAGCTGCAAAGCCATTGTAGGCGGCAAATAAAATACCCACCCAGTCTGCACCATCGTTAAATGCTTTAGAGGTTGCATCGCTACTACCATAATGAAAGCTTGTTACTGCTGCGGTGGTATAAATCCACATGGCAAATAAAGTAAACCAGCTAAAAAACTGCACCCATGCAAGCTGCTTCATGGCTTCTGGCATTGTAAATACATCTTGTACTACTAGGTAAAAACCACCTTGAGTTTTGTTAGCACTTTTAAGCGCTGCTGCAATCCACTGCACAATACCAAACGCTAATAAACCACCAGCTAATAGGTATAATTCTTTTTCAAGCGATAAGCCCATGACTAATGCAAGGGTTGCTAAACCCAGCACTACAAAAATAATGGCGCCTTTATTAAAGTTAATATCAACCAGTTTGCTTGTAGTAGGTTGAGCGCTTTGCTTTTCAAAAGCCGCTAATTGCTCTGGGCTGTACTCTTTTGTACGTGCAACGGTCCAAAGCACAGCAACAAGTAGCACCACCCCACCCCAATAAAATGAGTATTTAACAGACTCTGGAATTTGCCCAGGCCCTGCGGTATTGCTTACATCAAACCAATTGGTCATCATCCATGGTAGTGCTGAGGCTAGTACCGCACCAATACCAATAAAAAAGCTTTGTAACCCGTAACCTGTAGCGCGTTGTTTTTCTGGCAAGTTATCGCCAACAAGTGCTCTAAACGGTTCCATGGTTACATTGATTGACGCATCCATTATCCATAACATACCAGCGGCAATCCAAAGCGTAGGAGAATGCGGCATAATAAATAATGAAAGCGTTGTTAACACTGCGCCTATAAAAAAGAACGGACGGCGGCGACCAAAGCGCCCCCACGTTTTATCGCTCCAGTAACCAATAATAGGCTGTACGATTAAGCCAGTAAGAGGGGCTGCAACCCATAGAATGGGAATATCATCAACTTGTGCGCCTAGAGTTTGAAAAATACGGCTCACATTGCCGTTTTGTAGTGCAAAGCCAAATTGAATACCTAAAAAACCAAAGCACATATTCCATATTTGCCAAAAACTCAGGTTTGGTTTGTTGCTGTCATAATTATTATTTTGATTATTCATGATTAGCCTTATTAGTTAAAACTGCGCTGCTAAATGCATCGAGTGTGAGTGTGAAGCTTGCGCCTTGAGACCCTGATGTGATCTCGGTGCTGTGCTGCTCAAGTAAGTCATGCAATTGAGTGTGTTCGCTAAGTACCGCTAATTGCACTTTTGATAAATTAACCGTAATTGTTTGAGGTTGTTCACTAAAGTTACTTAATACGTACAGCGCTTGTTGGCCAAGTTTGCGCGTAAAACCTACAACTCGCTCACTTCCTGTAACGCTAAGCTCAGTCATTTCACCGCCTACTACAGCAGGTAAACTATTAAGTGACATAACCGCTTTGTAGTAATCACGAAGTGCTACTTGCTCTGAGGTTAAATTAGCACCGTCAAACTTGCCATTATTCATCCACGCTTGGTGCGCTGGCACGCCAATGTAATCAAAAATACTGGTGCGTGTAGCTGTGCCAAATCCTGCGTTTTCTGAGCCATCTTCCCCCACATCTTGGCCAAAATATAATAACGTGGGTGCGCGACTAATTAGATTAGAAACTACTAAAGCAGGTTTACCCCACTGGGCATTACCTGCAAAGTCTGGACTTGCGATACGTTGTTCATCATGATTTTCTAAAAAGTGCAGCATGTGTGCTTCAATATCAGTAACTTGGCTTTGGGCTGCAAAAATAGTATTAGCAGCTACTTTACCCTGCATAATGGCTTTTAATGTGTCGTAAAAACCGACTTTGTCATACAAGTAATCCATTTTCCCTTGGTGAATATACGCACGGTACATTAGCGGGTTATACACTTCGGCTAATAAAAAGGCGTCGCTTTTTTGCATTTTTATCGACGAATTTAAAAAACTCCAAAATTCTACAGGCACCATTTCGGCCATGTCGTATCTAAAGCCATCAACGCCTTTATCTAACCAAAATAGCGCTATGTCTCTAAATTTGTACCAGCTATTAGGGAGCTCTTTATCTTGCCAAAACTCGTAGTGAGCACGGTAATCCTTGTCTTTATAGTCGTTTGGCAGCTGAGCAAAATCGTAGCTGCCATCAGGCTTTACACCGTAATTCACTTTTACAGTTTCGTACCAATCGTTAATGTCGGGTTTTGGTGCACGGGCACCGTTACCTGTCCATTTAGCAGGTGTTTCATCAAAAAAGCCATCAGCAAGTGGGTGAGCTTTTCCACCTAATACGTTATAGGTTGTAGAAGTAGGCACTTGAAATGACTGCCCAGGCACATAATAAAAGTTGTTATTTTTATCGTACGTTTTACTAGTGTCGTCTTGTTCGCCAAAGTCTTTAACGCCTTTAGGCTTTCCAAGTGATTGATAATTGCGGGCAACATGGTTAGGCACTATATCAATAATGACTTTCATACCGTGGTTATGTGTACGTTCAATAAGCTGGCTAAACTCTCCCATGCGGTTCGTCACATTAACGGCTAAGTCGGGGTTAACATCGTAGTAATCCTTAATTGCGTACGGTGAACCTGCACGGCCCTTTACTACATCGGGGTCATCTTGCGAAATGCCGTAGTCGGTATAATCGCCTACTAACGCATGGTGTAACACACCGGTATACCAAACGTGCGTGGTACCTAGCTCTTTAATGCCTTTTAGGGCTGCATCGTTAAAGTCGGCAAATTTACCTACACCATTTTGCTCTTTAGTGCCCCATGGCACATTGGCAGTTTCGGTATTACCAAACAAACGGGTAAATACTTGATATACAACCGGCTTGGTAAGCTCATTTTGTGTGTGTGCGGGTGTTTGCTGTTGTTCAGGTTTGTTATTTTCTGAACACCCTGTAGCAATAAGTGCACTACAAAGTACTGCGGGTACATAAACTGATTTTTTCATTGTGTGTCTTTTTTGTCAGTATTGTTATTAACTTTATACTAAAGATTACTGCAGCAACCATACAGTTGCTGCATACGTATTCAGGTAAACTATTGAGAGGTATTTATAATTAATACCGTTGCACTCATTGCCGGTAAAGCAACTGTATTACCCAACACCTGTGTTTTGTGGGTGAATAAGTTAAGTGCTTTGGTATTTTTTGGTATTACTTCCTGCATATACTCAATATTCTTAGTTAGCTCTTTTGTGTTTTTATTCATAAATACCAACACAGTTTGCTCGTCGCTAATACGCGCGTAACTATACACGCCTTGTTGAGGCGTAAAGTGCACAAGTTTTCCTTTATCAAGTGCTGGGCTGCTTTTTCTAAAATTAAGCAAGGTACTAATTGTTTTGTGCATGTCTTTTTGCTGTTTTGTTAGCCCCTCGCCCGTAAAGGCGTTCCGAGTTTGGCCTTTAAATCCACCCGGGAAGTCTATTCTAATATCGCCATGATCTTTACTTGGGGTGTTATCTAATAGCACTTCCGTACCGTAATACATTTGCGCTATACCACGTGTGGTTAAAAATAACGTCATCGCCATTTTTGTTTTGGCTACATCTTGGCCAAGCTCGGTGTATACACGGCTCATATCATGATTATCTGCAAATACCATAATGTTATTAGTATCAGGGTATAAAAAGTCATTAGCTAACGATTCATATACTTTAACCCAGCCCGTGTTCCAGCTTTCTTCTTCATTTAGCGCTTGAATTACCGACTCTTGCAAAGAAAAGTCCATCACGCTTGGTAGGCTTGATGTATATCCATCTTGATTATTTTTTCCACGTTGCCAATAAGAGGCAATAGCAGGGTTAGAGGTCCACTCTTCTCCTACAATATTAAAGTCTGGGTATTCTTGCATAATGGCTTTTGTCCAATCACTCAAAAATGCTTTATCTGAGTAAGAGTAGGTATCAACACGAATACCGCTTAAATCAGCGTACTCAATCCACCAAATAGCGTTTTGAATTAAATACTCGCTTAACAGTGGTTGGCGCTGATTTAAATCAGGCATGGTTTCTACAAACCAACCATCGTTAAACTGGCGTTTGTCGTACTCACTCGCGTGTGGGTCTTGTATAGTTTGGCGAGCATGGCTTGTAGCGTTTTTACCTTTTTTAAACTCACCATTAAAGTTAATCCAATCTTTGGTAGGTTTTTCTTTAACCCATGTATGCTCTGAGCCAAAATGGTTTAGTACCATATCCATTACAAGGCCTATGCCTTGCTCTTTTGCTTTTACCGAGAGCGTTTTATATAACTGATTTGAGCCCATACGTGGGTCAACTTTATAAAAGTCAGTAATTGCATAACCATGATAAGAGTAATCTGGCATGTTGTTTTCAAGTACTGGGGTTAGCCAAAGCTGTGTTACGCCTAAATCGTTTAAATATGGAAGTGCGTTTATAACACCTTGTATATCACCACCGTGGCGCCCACCATTAGTACTAGGATCAGCGGCTTCTAACATGCTAGGAACGCTATCGTTTTGTTTATCACCATTAGCAAAGCGATCGGGGTTAATTAAATAAAGAGTATCGGATGATGTAAACCCTTGGCGCTTTGCGCTGTTTTTATCACGTGCAAGTAGTGGAAATTCGAAACTTTTGCTCGCTTCGCTGCTATTAAATTCAAGCGTTCCTGCTTTAGCGGTATCAGTAATAGTAATATTTAAAAATACATAATTTGGGTTATCTGTACGGGTTACTTTATTTAACTTAACACCATTGTATTTAGCTAATTTAATTTGCTCGTTTGCAATATTTTGCTCATGCACCATGATGGTTATGGTGTTTTTGTTCATGCCAACCCACCAATTAGCAGGCTCAACGTTAAGTGCGTAGCTAATGGTTGGTAAAGTACAGGCACTTACAAGTAAAAGTGTGTTTAAAAATCGCATCATTAGGCCTTTTTAATTTTTGCTAAAAAATCTTTATGAGTGGGTAATTGATCTACTGTTGAGGTAATAAGCGTTTTTAATGTAGAAAATAAGTCGTTTAGTTGTTCACTGCTTAATGAGTCAACAATACTGTTGTAATCATCGGGGATGAGGCCTTGGCCAATAAATACCTGTTGCCAAGCAACTTCGGCAAATAGTTCATCGTTTTCGCGCACTACTTTGCCAGTTTCCTTAAATAATTTGAGCTTGTGGGCCAATGAGTGAGGAATGTCCATTTGCTTGCATTGTCGCCAAAAAGCAGAATCTTCTCGCGCTGTCAGTTTGTAATGCAAAATAATAAAATCGCGTATGTGCTCTATTTCTATCACGCTTTGCTTATTAAATTCAGTAACTAAAGTTTCGCTTATGCCATGATGTGGAAACAGCTTTATTAAACGGGTTACGGCACTTTGTATTAAATGAATACTGGTTGACTCTAACGGCTCTAAAAAGCCACTAGCAAGACCAACCGACACCACATTTTTATGCCACTGCTTTAAGCGCCGTCCTGTTTTAAATTTTATAACACGTGGCGCCGTAATGGGCTCAGCGGGTAAATTATTTAATAATAACTGCGTTGCTGCATCGTCAGGTAAGTAACGGCTACAGTACACCAAGCCATTACCTATTCGGCTTTGCAGCGGTATTTGCCACTGCCAGCCTGCGCTGTGCGCAATTGAACGCGTATAAGGTTTTAGCGAATCAGTACCTTGAGATTGCACCGCAACGGCGCTGTCGCATGGTAAATAATGAGACCAATCTACAAAACCTGTGTTAAGGGTTTGCTCTATAAGTAAGGCGCGCTGCCCTGTAGCGTCAATAAAAAGATCGCCATTTATCTGCTGTGTGTTATCAAGGGTTAATGATTTTATATTCCCTGATAGAGGGCATTGTTCAACCTGCTCTATTTTGGCATCAATATGCTCAACACCGCGTGATGTTGCGAGCTTTTTTAAAAACTCAGCATATAGCGTTGCGTCAAAGTGGTACGCATAACTTACGCCAGGTAATTGCGTGTTAGGTATAGTATTTAATGGTGCAAATTTATGCTGTTTAGCTGCTTGGTAATTTAATGAAAAATCCCATAGGCTATCTTCACAACCTGTAATTTTTCCTTTTACCCAAAAATTGTAAAAATCGCAAAAAGGGAAGTCTTTTCCAAATGAGCCAAAAGCATGCATGTAGCTATGAGAGGTGGTTTTCCAATTTTCGAACTCAATTCCTAGTTTTATAGATGCATTAGTAGCGTTTATAAACTCTTGCTCGTTTATACCCAGCGCGTTGTTAAGTTGAATAATAGGCGGAATTGTTGCTTCACCCACGCCTATAGTGCCAATAGTACTTGACTCAATAAGGGTTATTTTGATTACTTTACCTAACACTTTATTAAGCAAGGCGGCTGTTACCCACCCTGCTGTGCCCCCGCCTGCGATTACGACGTGTTTTATTGGTTTCATATTATTGTCCACGTTTACAGTTTAAAGCTTTGTTAAGTTTGATAAAGTAGCTATAAAAAAGCCCTTGTAAAACAAATTACAAGGGCTCCTACACACAACCTTTATTATAGCTGGTAGCTAAAGCCTAACAAGTAAGTGCGACCGTAATCTTGGTAGTCGCGAACTTGTAGCGCGTTATCGCCAGAAAGCGATGTGAACGGCTCTTCTGTTAAGTTTTGAACTTGGAACTGAATTGATAAACCTTCAAGGCTCTCAACCCCAGCTTCAGAGAAGTCATAACCTGCCTGAATATCCCAAATTGTTTCGCCGATAATATTCACTTGCTCTGTATTAAAGCCTAATCCGTAAACATCACCTTTGAAGTCACTACGCTTACGCATGCTGGTTCGTAATTGCATGCCATTCATCTCGTAGTAAACCGTTAAGCTTTGAATTTTATCTGATAGACCCGGTAGTTCGTACTCATTGCCATTTCCATCTTCAATATCAGATTCAATACCTGTATGGCTTGCAATTAAGCCAAAACCTTCAAGAGACGGGTGGAAAATTTTAAATGGTAACGCTAGAGATAGCTCGTAACCGTATAGGTCACCGCCGCCGCCATTTACTTTACCACTGCCAGTACCTTCTGACGTAGCTGGGACTTCACCTGTTGATGGGTCCGCAACACCCGACATATCAATCGCGTAAGTACCGTCAAAAATCCACTGAGTTAAGTCTTTATAGAAAAATGCAGCAGAGAAGTAACCTTCATCACTAAAGTAGTTTTCATAAGATAAATCGTAGCCTGTTGCTTCTTTAGGTTCTAGATTAGGGTTACCACCCGATACAGACCAAAAGTTACCGTTTTCATCCGGTGTATCATTATATGATGCATTAACAGAGGCGTTCATTTCATCTATACGCGCACGTGAGATTGTTTTAGCTGCGCCAAAACGTATTGTTTGCTGCTCATCAATCGCAAGTGATAAATTTAAGCTTGGTAAAACGTGAGAATAATCGTGACCAATATCTGTAGGTGAAGTAATGACTAGACCAGTATTCCCATCTACACCAAAAGCATTACCTTGAGAGGATTGATCTGTATGAACATAGCGCACCCCAACATTACCAGTTAATGGAAGACCACTTACTTCTGCATTAATATTAGCTTGTGCAAATGCTGAGGTGATTTCTTCTTTTACTGTCCACGACTTAGTTGCATGAGTTGAGCTAGTTAAACTTTCGTCAAGGGTTTCATAGTAACCATCATTAACTAAACCATTTACATCGTAGGCTATCATGTCGCCTAGACCAATGAAGTCAAGGCCAACACTGCCTAAACGGTATTGCTCAGGTACACTAAGCATTCCTGGGTTTTCAAGAGAAAAATCAGTTAAAGTCAAGAAGTAACCTTGCGAAGATTTAGACTTTTCACGCTCTTTATAACCTAAGCCAAATTCAATTGAACTAATGTATTCGTTTTCTAGTACTTTAGACGCTGCAAGTTTTAATGTAACTAATTCATCTTCAATAGTTGGAGCATTAATAAAACCGTCTTGAGCTTGGTTTTCATACTCTGTGCCAGTTAATCCATATGCATCATTTAGTGCAGAGCTTGCACCCCACGAAAGCGGCCCACCTAATTGAATTAGATCATAATCGCTGTAATCTAAGTCATGTGAAAAAGTAGCGCCAGTATTGCCACCATTAAAAGCATAACCTAAGTTATCTGCAACACCGCGAGAATCACCACGCCCTGTACCTGAGTAGCTTTCTATACTCCAAATTTTACGGTCAACTTGCGAGTAGCTTGCGTCAAATTCTACTGACCATGAATCATCAATATCGTATTTAGTGTTAAAGCCAAATGCAGTTAGTTCAGCATCACGCTCTTGGTAATCGTTACGCACAACAACACGTTGGCCTTGTGTTACAGCACTTGTTATAAATCCACTTTCTGCATCTACAGTAGCACTACTTGCATCAATACTACCTTGACCCCAAGCAAAAGGAACTTCAATGCCGCGTAAAATTTGCTCATCTGTAAAGTCTACATACAACGCATCAAACGTCATATTTAGTTTATCTGTAGGCGCTGCTTCTAGAACAAGCATTGCTGAATCACGTTCAAGTGTTGATGAACGAACATATGGTTTAGCACCGCCTAAAATTGAATACGAGTTACCATCTTCAGCAGTAAATTCAGGGTAGCCCCATGAATTCCAACGTTTTTCTTGGTTTGGCGAGCTCATGGTGTTTAGTGCAAATGCAATACCAATGGTGTCATCAGCAAACTGGTCGATGTATGAGAAAGTGCCACGGTAACCGTCGTCGTTGCCGTCAGGGTTTAATTTATCAAAGCTTGTTTGCTCATACTGTCCATTTACTTGAACAACACGTTCACCTTTACTTAGTGGGCGAACTGTTTGCATGTTAATTATGCCCGCAATACCTTCTGCATCTAAATTTGCACTAGGTGTTTTATAAACAGTTACACCGCTCATAATTTCTGATGGGTAAAGGTCAAATTCTACGCCGCGGTTATCACTAATAGATACTTGCTCGCGGCCATTAAATGTGGTGCCACTTTCGTTTTCACCAAAGCCACGAATTGATACTCTACTTGCGCGACCATCTAGGCGTTGCGCCGTTAAACCTGGTAAGCGTGCAATAGACTCAGCAATAGATGAATCAGGTAGCTTACCTATATCTTCTGCTGAAATTGACTCAACGACTTGAGTAGAAAAACGCTTTGTGTTGATTGATTCTACAACACTGCCACGAAAGCCTTTTACTTCGATAACCTCAACGTCATCATTTTTTACTGTATCTTCTTGTGCTGCTACAGAGGCAAAGCTTGCTAATCCTGCAGTAGCCATTGCCAACGTAAATATACTTGGTTTGAACATAGACATGATGTTTTCCCGTTACCCATATTGTGATACTCGCTTCTTTATTTGAGTGATAGTCAAACAGGCGAGCTAATTTTGTTGTCAGGATGAATATTAACGCCAGCTTTATTTTATTAACAACTTTATGCATACGTATTCAACAGTTATAGCACGACTTCAGATTAATAAAAACCTTGCCAAGAAAACATTAAACAATTGATTTTGCTATAAATAAAATCATTTAAAATGACGCAATCAACATTACATGTAAAATCTACTGTATCAAAAACTAAAAGTTAACAGTTAACAGTTAACAGTGCGCAATGTAAACAAAGTGAAACTAATTAGTATCGCTATTCAAAATAAGAAATATTAGACACAATTCAAATGTTTAATTGGTCAGACCATTAAATTGAAAACATAAAATATATTTTCTCTTGTATGACAAACCGTTATGTTTAATAAAAGTCAGAAAGTAAGTGAGCACCATAATTGGTAAAAACCCAACACATAAATAAAACACCTTTAAACTAGCTATAAGTACTTATTTTTAATAATTTAATTGCGTTAATTTTAGTGCATACGTATGCAGGCTTTTTACAGTGTACAAGGCTTCACGTATGCTTTTTGCAAATAACGTGATTAATCGTAATCACAAATAAAAATAGTCTAAATACTGTGTGGAATGACGGAGAAAAGCATGACCCAAAAGCAGTGGTATAAAGGTGCGGTTATTTATCAAGTTTATCCGCGTAGCTTTCAAGATAGCAACAACGATGGCATTGGTGATTTAAGAGGGATTATTAATCGTATTGATTACATTAAAAGCTTAGGCGTTGATGCTATTTGGATTTCACCTTTTTTCAAATCGCCAATGAAAGACTTTGGCTATGATATTAGCGACTATCGTGACATTGACCCGCTTTTTGGTGACCTAAATGATTTTGATGAGCTAATAAGCGAAGCCCACACTCGTAATATTAAAATAATTATTGATCAGGTGTTAAGCCATACATCAGATCAACACCAATGGTTTACTGATAGCCGTGAAAATCAAAATAACAGTAAAGCCGACTGGTATGTTTGGGCTGACGCAAAAGATGATGGGACAGCCCCAAACAACTGGCTATCTATTTTTGGTGGTGGTGCTTGGCAGTGGGAGCCTCGTCGCGGGCAATACTACCTACATAATTTTTTAACCGAACAACCGGATCTTAACTTTCATAACCCAGATGTTCGAAAAGCTGTGCTTGATAATGTTGAGTTTTGGCTTAAAAAAGGCGTTGACGGTTTTAGGCTTGATGCAATTAATTTTTGCTATCACGACGCGCAATTACGTGATAATCCGGCTAAACCAAAAGATAAGCGCCAGGGGCGTGGTTTTAGTGAAGATAATCCGTATGCATTTCAGTATCATTACTACAATAATACTCAGCCTGAAAATATTGAGTTTATGCAAGATATTCGCACATTACTTAATGAATACCCAGGTACTGTATCGCTTGGCGAAATCTCATCAGAAGATTCATTAGCTACAATGGCGCAGTACACCCAAGGTGGCGACAAACTGCACATGGGTTATAGCTTTGAACTATTAACAAATGATTACTCAAGTGAATATATTAGAACTACGGTTGAAACTCTAGAACAACGTATGACTGAAGGCTGGCCATGCTGGGCATTTAGTAATCATGATGTAGAGCGCGTAGCGAGCCGCTGGAGCGAAAATGGCGAAGTAAACCCTCAACAATGTAAAATGCTAACCGCCCTATTAGCTTCTCTTCGTGGCAGCGTGTGTATGTATCAAGGTGAAGAGCTAGGTCTGGGTGAAGCAAGTGTGGCATTTGAAGATTTACAAGACCCATACGGCATTACATTTTGGCCTAATTTTAAAGGGCGTGATGGCTGTAGAACACCAATGCCTTGGGATCTAGCTGATTCATCTCATGCAGGTTTTAGTGAAGTAAAACCTTGGCTACCCGTTGATGATGCACATAAGCAGCAATCAGTAGCTATACAAACAGATGATAACAACTCAGTTTTAAATGCCTACCGTGAGTTTATGGCATGGCGAAAAGGTCAAACAGTTTTACTTGAGGGTGATATTGAATTTATTGAAACGCCAGAGCCTGTGCTTGCTTTTTATAGAACGCTTGGAAAGCAAAGAATGCTTTGTATGTTCAATCTCAGCGCTAAGCAAACAAGTATTGATATGCCAACATCAATCGTTAAAGAATACACCGAGCTTAGCCACCACAGCGCAAAGTTAGACCAAGGCACCACAACGCTTGAGCCTTACGCATGTTTTTACGCTCAGTGTTAATGAGTCAAAAGTTGCGCTTAATGTTTACCTAAGTGCGTTACACACGAAAAGCCCAAGCTATTCACTTGGGCTTTTTTGTATTTAACGCATTCTAGTGACTTTTAGTTTCACCATTTAGACATTCAGTTAAAGCAAATAATACGGCTGATATTACAAACTTAAAATATCCTCATAGTAGAAATAAACAATGACGCTTATGCATTTCATTTTTGAACCTAAGAAATCAATTTTCCCTAAAACAATCTAAATGTTATTAATATAAAGCGTAGAATCAGGTTTTCGTAGCTACTAAATATATTACTCCAGCTAATAATGCTGTACTTACTAAAGTTAAAAAACTGACAAGTAAATTACTCATCCTCACGATAAAAAAATTTCGTTATCTTTTATTTCAATTTCGATTAAAAATCAGTATACCAACAGAGTTGTTCTGGATTGGGCACTACTGATTTATACCTAACTTTAAACTGGATAAATCAGTCATCACACCATTTTTTTAGGAATAAACGAATGAAAAAAGCATTGCTAGCATTAATCGTAGCACCACTATTTGCAGTATCTGCGACTTACGCGGTTGCAGACGATGCGCCAACAGCTTCAGCCGAAATGATAAAAGAATACACAGAAATGTGTGTTAACTGGGCTAAAGATGATGACGTAAGCAATGAAGAGCTAAATGCCTACGTATTAAAATGCGTAAATGATGAGCTTGAATCTGAAGGCTATAAAAAAGTATCTTCTGTTAAGATTTAATTATACCAATTACATTTAATTAGTGATCAATTATAGCGCTAAGAATATAGCTCAATAGCTAAGCGAAAAAGCATGACATATATTTGTTCTCGGCAGCTGCTCCCTGCAATGCCTACTTTCTGCATCTACGCAGTCATATATGAATAGCTTTTAACGCAGTAACTGAGTTATTTAATACGCTAAAATGACCAGGTTTTTAATCAAATTGGTAACACGCTTAGGTGAATGTACTGCTAATAAAGCCGTTGCGAAAGCATTCAACTAGGCACAAAAAAACCGGAATAGACACAAGCTGTGCATTCCGGTTTTTTTATGATTTTTTAAATCTACAAAAACTATGAATAAGCAATAACGTGCTTATTCATCTTCTTTTTTAGCTTTCGCTTTAGGCTTAGCTTTAGCTGGTGCCTTTTTTGCAACTGCTTTCTTTTTAGGCGCTGCTTTTTTCTTCGCTTCTTCTGTCCATTTACCTGCTTCATAATGAGCAGTCCAGCCAGTAGCTTTACCGTCAACTTCAGTCATAACATACTGAGATTTATTTTTACGGCTATAGCGTACAACAGCAAGATTACCATCAGGATCTTTAGCTGGTGCATCTGCTAAATAATAAAACTTAGGCGAAATGCGGTCTCTAAAGCGTTTTAGTTCTTCGACCTTAGGTGCACGTGTTTCACGTGACTTAGGAAAAGTATTTGCGGCTAAAAATATACCCGCAGCGCCATCACGTAAAACAAAATACGCATCTGACTTTTCACACTCTAATTCAGTAATGTGAACAGGATCTTCTTTTGGTGGAGCAGCCTCGCCATTTTTAAGTAACTTACGTGTGTTCTTACACTCTTCGTTGTTACAGCCAAAGTACTTACCAAAGCGACCCGATTTAAGCTCCATGTCTGAACCGCATTTATCACATTCGATAATTGGTCCGTCGTAGCCTTTAATTTTAAAGGTACCTTCTTCAACTATATGCCCTTTACATGCTGGGTTATTACCACACACATGTAGTTTACGGGTTTCGTCAATTAGGTATGAGTCCATTGCAGTTTCACAAATAGGACAACGCTTCATCTGCATTAATTTTTCGGTTTCTACGTCTTCGACATCAGCAGCAACCGCTTCATCGCCCGACACTAAGTTCATTGTTGTTGTACAACGCTCTTTTGGCGGAAGGCTGTAACCAGTACACCCTAAGAAAACACCGGTTGAAGCCGTACGTATGCCCATTTTGCGGCTACATGTAGGACATTCTATATCGGTTTCAACCATCTCATTAAGACGCATGCCGCCATTCTCTGGCTCGTCTTTAGCGACATTTAATTGCGTTGAAAAATCAGCATAAAACTTATCTAAAACTTGAGTCCATACACGCTCGCCTTCAGCAATGTCATCTAAACGACCTTCCATTTTGGCTGTAAAATCAAAGTTCATTAAATCAGTGAAGTTTTCAACTAAGCGGTCAGTGACAATTTCACCCATTTTTTCAGCAAAGAAACGGCGATTTTCTACACGTACATAACCACGATCTTGAATTGTTGATATAATCGACGCATAAGTAGATGGACGACCAATACCACGCTTTTCAAGCTCTTTTACTAAACTAGCTTCACTAAAGCGAGCTGGCGGCTTAGTAAAATGCTGCTTAGGATCAAGTTCTATTAAAGTAAGTATTTCACCTTCTTTAACAGCTGGCAGTGATTGATCTTCTTCGTTCTTTTTACGCACCGCAGGTTGTACTTTTGTCCAACCATCAAAGCGAAGCACGCGGCCTTTTGCTTTGAGCTGGAAATCGTTAGCTGCAACAGTCAGTGTTGTTAAGTCGTATTCAGCAGGTACCATTTGACACGCTACAAACTGACGCCAAATTAGCTCATACAGCTTTTTAGCATCGGCATCTACGCCTTCGATATGACCAGACAACACTGTAACGCTTGAAGGACGAATTGCCTCATGCGCTTCTTGTGCATTGCCTTTAGAGCTATAGTTAATTGGATCTTTTGGTAAATATTTAGCACCAAACTCGTTCGTTACATACTCACGACACATTTCAACCGCATCTTTTGAAAGATTGGTTGAATCGGTACGCATATAAGTAATATAACCGCCTTCATACAAACGCTGAGCGAGCATCATAGTCTTTTTAACGCCATAACCTAGGCGTGTACTTGCCGCTTGTTGCATGGTTGAAGTAATTAATGGCGCACTTGGGCGACTTTTACTTGGCTTTTCTTCAACGCTAATTACTTTATATTCTGCATTCTCAAGGCTTTTAACAGCTGCGCTAGCCTGAGCTTCATTTACAGGCTTAAATGCCTTTCCTGCTTGTTTGGTTACTTCTAAACGTAACTCAGACTCAGTATTCTTAACATCAGCGTGAATATCCCAAAACTCTTCAGGGATAAATGCCTTAATTTCACGTTCACGCTCAACTAATAAGCGTACCGCCACAGACTGAACTCGTCCTGCAGATAGACCACGTGCCACTTTAGCCCACAACAACGGTGACACCATAAAGCCTACAACACGGTCTAAAAAGCGTCGTGTTTGCTGAGCGTAAACCATGTCTGTATTAAGCTCACCTGGCGTTTCGAAGGCTTGTTGTATTGCGTTTTTGGTAATCTCGTTAAAAACTACGCGCTTATACTTTTCAGGTTCACCGCCAATGATTTCTTGAAGGTGCCAAGCAATTGCTTCCCCTTCTCTATCCAAATCCGTTGCGAGGTATATTTGATCTGCATTTTCAGCCAGCTTTTGTAATTCTTGAACAACTTTCTCTTTACCTGGCAGGATTTCATAATGCGGCTCCCAACCTTGCTCAGGATCAATACCCATACGCGCGACCAGGTTAGTATAATCTCGTTGCTTTTTATACGCTGCTTTCTCTTCAGGTTCCATTTTGCGAACTTCTGCTGGCGTTTTAGTTGCCGGCACTTTAGCTTTGCTCGAACCTGAAGTAGGTAAATCACGTACATGCCCAATACTGGACTTTACGATGAAGTCATTACCTAAATATTTATTAATTGTTTTAGCCTTAGCAGGTGACTCTACAATTACTAGCGATTTGCCCATAGTTGCCTATTTCTAACCAAATATTAAAAATGTGTTTTGCCGACATAAGCGGCGCGAATATTTATAGGTATATCTACAAACACTAGTTGTTACAAGCTTTTAATACAAACTTTTCAGTATTTACTGAATAAACGAACAATTTTTGTCGTTAAATTAAACAAACAGGTGTTTTTAGATTAATTGATGTGGAATATATAGAACAGAAACAAAAATGCCAACCTAAAGGTTGGCATTTTTAAATAAAGCCTTATTTACTATCGTAAATTTCGATTCCTTTGGAGACTGTTTTAGTCCCACCAGCCTGAGTAGTAAACTCAAATGTTATTGAAAGTACCCCATCAAATTTATCATTACCATCCGCTTCACGAGAAATACGAACATCTGAATACATTGGTTTATCCGTATTCGTACTTGGAATGATAGCGTTATTTTCGATAATAGATAAGTCGCCATTTGTAGATGATATTGACACTGTTGTACCTGCAGGTAACGGATTGCCAAACTCATCTGTATAGTGAATACGAATAGTAATACCAGCTAAACCAACTTCTAATTGTTCAGGATCAGTTTCATCAGGGTCAGTTTCATCATACGCAGGATTATCAGCAAGCACATTTGATAGATCAACTGCTGATATATCACAACGTTCAGATACATCGGATGGCTCAAGTACTGCTACAACTGAAACAGAGCAATCTGCAGGAACATAAACAGGGTACGGCGCATCAAGAATATCCGTTGTTTTCAGCACAGAAAAACGAACATATGGATTATCTCCAGACATAACCAATTCAATTTGTTTACGCACTTCAATTAACTCACGAGAACACTCACCTGCATTTTCAGCGGCTTCGCTACATAATAAACCATTATATTTACCATCAGCAAAGTCATAAATACCGTCATTATCTAGGTCTCGCCATGTTTCATTATGACCACCTCGTGAAATTAACTCAGAACATTCATCCGTAGACGGGTCATAATTTGAAGCATCTGCATCACTACAGTTTGCTTTATCAAAGGCAGCATTTTCATTGTGATCTATAAATGCTTCAGGTAAATCGTAACTAGTATAATATTCACCAATATCAAACAAGCCATTGGTACGTTTAACATCATCAGTGGTTTGCTCATCTACAAAGTTTTCTTGCCCTTTAGTGACAGCGAGAATACTTACACGCCCTCCCATAACAACACCATCAGCACTATTTTTAGCGCGTGTGATACCATTTATACAAGGAGCTGCAATACCAAAATATGGGTCACAATTTATAATACCTGTTTTTGGATTAATACCTTCAGTAGTTGTTACGTCCCCATCAATATCGCCAATTCGGTTACCCCATTTGTAATCATAAAATGGACGGTCTCCCTGAGAGCGCCAGGTTACAACACAGGTAGCATCGTCAGTTTTACACGTAACTTCATTGCTAGATGAGCCAATGACACCCGCTTCAGCTAAAATAGTTGCTTCTACACCGTCACCGTTATAATTATTAAATTGGTCACCAAAATATACCGTAATATCATTTAAAACACCGTTATAATTAAGTGAGTTAGTATTAAACGTATTTGGGCTTGCATCAAAACTGTTTTGGTCTGTTACGCCCGAAGCCAGTGTTAATTGAGCCGATACAGAACTTATCTGCTCGCTCAATGGTACTAAAGTAAGTGTTCCGTCTGGACAAATTTCATTGTTAGGTTCTGATGCACACAGTTCTACATCATCAACCCAACATGTTAAGTCATCACCTTCAGGTAAGTTATTAACATCTTCTTTAGAAATAAAACACGCTTTTACAACTAATGGACCAGGCACTATGCCAGATTCAACCGTTGTTTGAACAAAGCCTTCATTATTTGTATCACTTGTTCTAAGTGACAGTTTAGCTGCGCCCACTGAATCTGTTAACTTAAAATCTATACGTTGTTGCGTGGATGCAAGGCCATCTGCATCTATTAGCTTAAATCTAACGATCGATTGAGTCGGGGCGCCGCCTTCACCTGGTGGTAATGCAATAAATGTCTCACTCACATCAACAAACTGTATTGATTGTACCGCTGATGTTTCCACAGGAATAATCGAAGTAGCAGTAAAGTTTTTACCACCTGTCTCAACCGTGATATTAATGTCATCGTCAATACTACAACCTGTAGCTCGGTATGTTGATGTTGCGATACCACTTGATGATTTTACTGATGCATCAATTACTGAGTCGCCACTAATTACACAAGTTGAGCTGAATTCAACATCTGTTGGAGTTAAGTATAAATTACCGTCTTCATCTAAAAGTGTTACTTCAATAACGGTACTACCACCTGCTTTTAAAGGAATAACATTTCCTGAAGTACCTTTATTAAGCCCGTTATCAACCTCTAGGGTTAAATCAGCAATACCTACAGCAAAATTAGTTGAATTAGTTTCACCTACAGACGTTACAGTCACAGTACCTGCGCCACCAGTATTTCCAGGCTGTAATTTTAGTAAAGCAATACCAAAGTTATCGGTAAGAGCTGTCCCAGATGAAGGAAGAACAGAACCTAAATTTGTTGAAATATTAACAAGCGAATTTTTACTACCTTCACCACTTTGCTCATCAATGACTTCAACAAATAATTCACCTAGTTCTGATGAAGAGATAGTATTAGCTACCGTACAACCCGATGATGCTTGTGTAGGGTCAAGTTTTACACTTGAACGATTATCGTCCCAGCCTGCATTACAACCGGTTAAAAGCTTTACTGATATAGAGAATTGTGCCAAATCAACTGGTGCAGAATCACCTGATGAATAAAATACAGCCGTATTACTCACTTCTGTTGAGTTCGTAGGATTATAAGTTGCAACCACTTGACCTGCGCCTTTGAAACTACCACTAGAGAGGGTTACTTTTGCCTCACCCGCTGAGTTTGTAATTGCAGTTCCTAAGTCTGGCGTTATTTTACCTGTGAAGTTTGTAGTAAAAGTAACAAGCTGCTCGCTAAGTGCAACTCCATCATTTTTTAAAATTGCTGTTACCGTGCCTAAATTGTCAGTTGTAACCGGGTTTGTATCTGAATACTTAGCACCATTTTCATCTACAATATTTACTGTTAGAGTTGTTGACCCACTAACACCAGTATCATCACCCTGCCCACCGCTTGACTGAAAAGCAAAAGTACTTGTATAAGATTCACCATCGACCGTATAAGTAGCGGTTACTTCTCCAGCACCGGCTTGAGCACCTGCTGTAAGCTCAACAGTTGCAATGCCATCGTTCTGGGTTAATGCACTCGATGGAGACAGTTCACCAATATCGTCTTCTAATGTAAACGTGATGCGCTTACCAGCAACAATTTCGCCATCTTGAGTAAGAATTGCGCGTAAATCTAAAGAGGAGGTAGCTGTGACAGAATTTGACTCTGTTGCGTCTGTTTGAGAATACCCCTTTAATGAAACCGAGTATGTAGCAGCCTCTGTAGTGGAATCACCATCACTAATAGAGCCGTCTTTTTCAAGTGACCCACCGCCACCACAGGCTGTGAGTAAAAAACTTAGCAATGAAATGCCGAGCAGTCGCATTAAAGGCATGAACCTCTCCCTAGCGTTGTTATTATAATCAAAATTAATTTTCACTTAATATTAACCTATAACTTAGTCTAAAATCTCAGTTTTTTATTACTTTTTTGCGCAAAATAATTTTAAATAAATACCAATTTTTTCTGTAGTAAATATTTCCTTGCTGGTAGTCTATGGCAAATTTATAAAATGTAGATCAGGGAATATGTCAAAAATCCGTTCAATGAGTTTAACCACTCGCATCATGATTGGTATGGCGCTTGGGGTTGCAGTAGGTTTTATATTTCAGGCTATATTAGCTGGTGAAGACGATTATCTAATACCACTTGGGTTATTCTCTTTGCCAATTAAAGCCTTTTTTGTTGATGGTATTTTCCATGTTGGTGGCCAAATATTTATTGCCAGCTTAAAAATGTTAGTTGTGCCTCTTGTTTTTGTATCGCTCGTTTGTGGTACCTGTAGCTTAAGCGACCCTAAAAAACTAGGCCGCCTAGGTGGTAAATCTATTGGTTTATATTTATTAACTACAGCTATTGCTATAACAGTGGCGATTACACTTGCCTTATTATTTAGCCCTGGTGAAGGCATCAGCCTACCATCTAATGCAACTTATGATGCTAAAGAAGCGCCTACCCTTGCACGTGTAATTATAGATATGTTTCCTACTAACCCATTTGAAGCAATGGCCAAGGGTAATATGCTTCAGGTTATAGTGTTTGCACTATTATTTGGTGTAGCAATGGCATTAAGTGGTAAAACAGGCAAACGCGTAGCAAGTGTTTTTGAAGATTTAAACACAGTAATCTTAAAACTAGTTACGCTGTTAATGAACATTGCACCTTATGGCGTGTTCTTTTTAATGGCAAAACTATTTACAACAATTGAGCTTAACTTAATTGTTAGCCTAGCCAAATACTTTGGCGTTGTAGTGCTTGCACTGTTATTACATGCTTTCGTAAACTACACATTGCTTTTAAAAATATTAACGGGCTTAAACCCGCTTATTTTCTTAGCAAAAATGAAGCACACATGCTTATTTGCATTTAGTACCTCGAGCTCAAGCGCAACTATGCCGATTACACTTGAAACTGCTACTAAAAAACTAGGTGCTAATAACTCGGTTGCCTCATTTACTATCCCACTGGGTGCTACCATTAACATGGATGGCACTGCTATCATGCAAGGTGTGGCTACCGTATTCATTGCACAAGTGTTTAGTGTCGATTTGACAATTTCTGATTACCTAATGGTTATATTAACAGCAACACTTGCCTCTGTAGGTACAGCAGGCGTACCTGGTGTTGGTTTAATAATGTTGGCCATGGTACTTAACCAAGTTGGCTTACCTGTAGAAGGGATTGCAATTATTATCGGTGTAGATAGATTACTTGATATGACACGTACAGCAGTTAATGTTACCGGCGATTGTATGGTTACCTGTGTTGTTGCCAAGTCTGAAGGTGAACTAGATGAGAGCATCTTTAACGACCCTAATGCAGCTAAAGACTTAGAAGATTATCATAAATCTATTGATTCATAATCTAAGGTTATTGAGTTATAAAAAACCTTGATGTTTTGCATCAAGGTTTTTTTTCGAGTAAAAATAATTAAACTGAATCCTGAAAAAGATTCTAATCTAAGGATTTAACGACTTAAACTTAGAAAGTAAGTTTATTCCCACTTTATTTACACCACTACTCAAGCCAAGAGCTAGCTTATCGCTCAACCCTTTTTTTACTTTGTATTTAATCTTATAAATTTGGCGCTCATGTTGCTGCTCTAGCAATGCATCATCACTTGTCTTTATAACATCTACCAAACCTTTATCAATCGCTTGAGTTGCAAACCAATGCTCGCCTGTCGCAACTAAGTTTATATCTAAGCTTGGACGTTGAGTGCTTACAAACGTTTTA
Source organism: Pseudoalteromonas sp. SR43-2 (assembly GCF_014163885.1). Taxonomy (NCBI): domain Bacteria; kingdom Pseudomonadati; phylum Pseudomonadota; class Gammaproteobacteria; order Alteromonadales; family Pseudoalteromonadaceae; genus Pseudoalteromonas; species Pseudoalteromonas sp. SR43-2. The sequence continues at coordinate 89,851 of NZ_JACJED010000009.1, forward strand.
AATAAATCATGTGTTTGTTCAATTTCTTCACGAAATTTTTCACGGGCCTTATCTGTGTTTTCACCAAATAAAGTAAGCGTACGTTTAAACTCACCTGCAGTTATTTGCTCAAATTCAACATCATTTTTCTTTAATATTTTATTAAAGTTTGGTATTTGAGCTATCACACCAATAGATCCAACTATGGCAAAAGGGGCTGCCAGTATCTCATCGGCTACACACGCCATCATGTAACCACCGCTCGCTGCTACTTTATCGATTGCAACACTCAAAGGAATACCGGCATTTTTAATACGCTGTAGCTGAGATGCAGCAAGTCCGTAGCCATGCACTACTCCGCCGCCACTTTCTAAACGAATAAGTACTTTGTCTTTACTTGGGTTAGCAATAGAGATAATGGCTGTTATTTCTTCTCGTAAGCTTTCTACTTCGTGAGCGTCCATACTACCTACAAAGTCAATTACATATAAACGAGGTTTAGGCTCATCTTTATCTGCTTTTTTACTTTGCGATTTAAGCTGTTTTTGGTGCGCTTTAAACTCTTTTTTACCCAGCGTATTTTGTAGAAAACTTTCTTTAAGATCGACTAATTGCTCTGATATGTCGTCAATTTGTATTTCACCTTTTTTGGCTTTAGGCTTAACTGCAGCGCCAACTATTAGCATTAGAATAACTGCTATAGCGATAACAAAAGTAATTGTTTTAGCAAAAAACAAACCGTATTCGTATAAAAATTCCAACTGGTTTCTCCATTTATAAATTTCAGCTAATTTAGCATGCTTTAAAGCAAAAAAAAGCCACTTTTCAGTGGCTTTTAAAGGTTAATTATTTTACTGGTTATTAATTAGTCACAACCTCAGGGTTGGAAACTAATAACATTCGACCGCGAGCAGCTAAGTAAGTAGCTACTTGCAACTGCATTTCTGTATTAGCGGCAGCACTGCCTTCAACAGTTGCGGCCTGTGCAGCATCTTGAGCTGGCGTTAATATAGAACCATGATGCCCTTTAGTAAATTTAACTAAGTAGCTTGTTGGTGTTTCACTCAATGCTTGTGAAGTACTTACTGTTTCAAGACCCATCAAGTTAGCTAATGGAATTGTGCCAGAAATAGGATTATTAGCTGCCATTGGTGGTATCACTTGGTCAGGCTTGTTATCAACACCATCGCCCACAACAACATTAGTATAAACAGGAGTGCCTAATGCTTTCACAGTGGCTGCGTAATTAGTTGGATCGCCACTATCAAGTGCTGTTTGCGCCGCAAATGCAAATTGAGTAAACACTCCTTGAATATTAGTTAGCTTACTTGTTTCACCAGCTGTAGTTAACGAAGCTACATACTCGTTATAACCACAGGTTAAATATGCTTCCATATCTGGCAATACTGCACCACAGTTAGACACTGCATCAACTTGTAAATACGCGTTGAACTCATCAGCTTCTGTTGTACCTGCTTGTGAAAGTACTGAACCTTGAATAAATGGACCAAATGCAGCTGATTCTAGTAAGAAGCTAGCTATACCGCCGCCGCCACTTGCAAGTGCTACTGTGTTTACATTAAATAATGGGTCGACAGTTGGCGCTAATGGGTTATTAGCTTGTGCAATAAATGCAGGGGCTACAATAGAGCCTAATGAATGACCAATGTAAGTTACATCTTGCGCATTAATCGTTGCATCATTAATAAAGTTTAGACCTAAACGTAAACCTAATAAATCAGCCGCTGATTGACGTAAGCTATCACGCGCAACAAGTAATGAACTTAAATTCATGTAACTAAGCACAGAACCCGTTGTTGCATTAAAGTCGTCTGTTCCATCACCATCAACATCTATTCCACGCTCACCATGTCTTGGATGGTCAATAGCAACTGTTGCAAAGCCTTGAATAGAAAGCTGCGCCGTTAAAGCAAGCATACTTTCTTTTTGTGTTGTAATACCGTGTTGCATAATAACAACTGGCCATCCGCTATCAGGCATTGCGATAGGATCTAATTGTAACTGCGCACGTACACCATTAATTATTGGTAAAATAGGCTTAGTAACTTGCACTGGCACATTTGCCATGCTTTGTACTTTTGGAATGGAGTTATATTTTGTTAAATGACGTGTGCTATCTAGTCCTAAGTCACGTAATTGCCCGTCACTTAATGCAGAACATAAACCATCATTTTCACTAATAGGATCTGTCGGAAATGCATCACCAGCAACGGCCTTGTAACCGATTATTGCCACCGCGTTATCACACATACCTTGCCAATATGTATCACTTAAATCACTAATATCAGTACCCGTTGGTGTACCTAAATACATCGGTAGCATAATGCTACCTTTTTGATATTGCACACCAGAGAAAGCAGCAGACACTTCTACACCCTGAGAAGCAAATACCTGTTGTACATTTACCATCGGTTGTTCAGGAACTTGAAGCGCAGGCGTTGGCATCGCAGGCTGTTGCAAACTTGCAGCTAGCAATTTTTTAATTGTCCCAAGTACTGGCCCCGCAGACTGAATAGTCATTGCGCTAGAAAAAATAATATCTTCTTTTGTTATATTTCCTGAACTTACAACTACATTTTCGTAACTGTTAACAGCGCCCTGCAAACCAAGTTGGGCTTCTGTAATTAATGGCGCTTCTTGCTTAACCAGTCCATAAGTAGAAGAAGGCTCGATAGAGCGTCCTAATGAATCTTTAAGACCAGTAGTTAGTACATTGATGTATGAGCTACCTGCCGTAAATGGTTTTAAAGGAATAATTGCAACGGCATCACCAGAAGCTTGAGTAACAAAATCAACCCCAAAAGTAAGCTCACCGACCAATTTACAAGCTGTACCTGCAGCTACAACTGAACATTCTGCGTCAGTTAAACTTGCACCCATTACTACTTCAAAAATACGGACTGTACCTGGTGTCCCAGCAGACGTTTCATCTAAGCTAACATTTGGCGGAAATGTTAAATCGATTTTATAAGGAACCTGAGAAGACCAACCGTCAAGTGCGCCTAGAGCAAGCTGAGGGTCAGCATAAGCTGCACGAGAAATAGACACATTGTCGTCATCTAATTCTCCAGGAATATTAAGTGTACCGTCTTGGGTTCCACTCATTAATAAATCATTAGGTACCGATAAGATACCTGCAGCAGGGTCAAATGTAACCGTTGCTGTTGGAATAACGGTTGCTGTGTCGTTTTTAACATCTTCTAACGTTTCTCCGCCGCCACAACCTGCCAAAGCAGCTGTAACAGAGAGTGAAAGTAGCATTTTTTTCATATTGTTGGCTCCGCACATATTTTATTTTTATAGTGTGTTTAATCAGTGTATTAAGTTAAAACAATGTAATCAGGTTATTAATGAGACATTAGACCAGTTAAACTTAACGTAAAGTTTCTATTTTCGCCACCTAATTTTACAATAAATTCGATTACTTCACGTTTCGCTATGTTAAAATCAAAAAAAATAGATGGATGGGTACTTTTATGCACACATATCAAGCGGCTGAAAACGCACTTAAAGATAAAATTATTTTAATAACAGGCGCCGGTGATGGTATTGGCCGAGTAGCAGCAATTACGTATGCAAAATACGGCGCTACAGTTATCTTATTAGGAAAAACAACTAATAAACTTGAATGTGTTTACGATGAAATTGTTAATGCAGGTTACCCTAAACCTGCAATTGTGCCCATGGACTTAAAAGGTGCAACTAAACAAAACTATCGTGACCTTGCTGCAACAATAGAATATCAATTTGGCCGCCTTGATGGCTTGCTCAATAATGCCGGTATTTTAGGGTCACTTGGTCCACTTGAACATTTTTGCTCATCTACGTTCGAAAACATAATGAAAGTAAACGTGACCGCGCAAGCGATGATCACTAAAGCGCTTTTTCCTGTTCTTCGTAAGTCTGATAATGCATCGATAGTATTTACGTCATCAGGTGTAGGCCGTAAAGGCCGTGAGTTTTGGGGGCCATACGCCATCTCAAAATTTGCAGTAGAAGGCATGATGCAAACATGGGCATGTGAAGTAGGCAAAACGAATATTCGTATAAACTGTATTAATCCAGGCGCTACTCGCACTTCTATGCGCGCTGCTGCATACCCAGGAGAAGATAGAGAAGCGCTTGCTACACCAGAAGATTTAATGCCAACCTACTTATACTTGATGAGCGATGATTCTAGTAAAGTGAATGGCGAATCGTTAGATGCTCAAGTAAAAAAGTAATTTAGAGTTTAAAAAATTTAAACAACACATTAAAAAAGCCGCAATTAGCGGCTTTTTTGTGTGCAATAAATAACTAATTTATTATTTACGTTTGGTAAGCTTAACACGTTGATTGTGTTTTTTAACTGCTTTGCGGATCTGGTTGATTTTAGCGCGTTTATCTTTGCGTTTTTCAGGCATAACAGAAAGCTTAGTTTGTGTCTCGCGCCCTAATTTAACGGTTTTGCGTAAGTAGTTTACTGTTTCTAAATCATACTCCATCCAACCACCTTGTGGCACGCGCTTATCAAGCTCTAGTTTACCATAACGAATACGAATAAGACGAGATACTTCCGCATCTTGAGACTGCCATAAACGACGTACTTCACGGTTACGTCCTTCATTTAACGTTACGTTAAACCAGCGGTTAACGCCTTCGCCACCCATAGGGGTTACAGTCGTGAATTTGGCTGGACCATCTTCAAGCTCAACACCACGTAGTAAGTTTTTAACCGTTTCATTGGTTACTTCACCAAATACACGCGCAGAGTATTCACGCTCTACTTCATAGCTCGGGTGCATCAAGCGGTTAGCTAATTCACCATCATTAGTAAAGAGCATCAAACCCGAAGTATTAACGTCTAATCGGCCAACCGCAATCCAACGCTCACCATCAATACGAGGAAGTCGGTCAAATACTGTACGACGCCCTTCTGGATCTTTACGTGTGCTTAACTCACCTTCGGGTTTGTTATACATAATCACACGACAGATTCTATCTGCTTTTTCTTCAATCTTTACAGTGTGCCCGTCAACACGAATCAAATCGGTTTCTTCAACACGGTCACCTAACTTTGCCACTTTACCGTTTACACTAACGCGGTTAGCATCAATGTATTTTTCCATTTCACGGCGTGAGCCTACGCCTGCACGGGCTAAGACTTTTTGTAACTTTTCACCTTGTATACTCATTCGGATGGTTCTCTCACAGAAGGATCGCTCAATAACTGGTTAATTTTACTTTGCTGCTCTGTTGGCAGCGCAGGTAAGTTTTCAAGCCCAGTTAACGAAAAATAATCTAAAAATTGTTTAGTAGTTGCATATAAAGCCGGCTTACCCGGAACCTCTTTATGCCCTACCACTTTAACCCACTCTCTTTCCAGTAGGGTTTTAATAATATTCGAACCCGTAGTAACACCTCTTACTTGCTCAATTTCGCCGCGTGTAATAGGCTGCCTGTATGCAATAAGTGATAATGTTTCCAGTAAAGCACGCGAGTATTTTGGTGCGCGTTCTTGCCATAAATTATTTAACCAAGGGCTTAAACTACTGCATGCCTGAAACCGATACCCACTACCCACTTCAACTAAGCGAATACCACGAGTTTGAAAATGTTCTTGTATTGTATCTATTGCGTCGTTTATTCGCGCCATAGAAATAGCTAAATCTATTAATACAGTGTCTTTAAGGTGGCGTTTACTAACAGGCTTATCTGCAACAAAAATAGCTGCTTCAATGATCTCAACTAGTTGTTCATCACTAATTCGCCGACCCGCCATACACACTCTTAACAAATAAAAATACACAGCCATCTATTATGACAGAACAACGCCAAACTAGGAAAATATATCTACTAAATAACTAAATTTTAAACGCGAAAAAGCCAGTGATTATCACTGGCTTTTAATTTACTCTTTAAAACAACAAATATTAGCTGTGTTTAATGGCTTCTAGTGCATCATCTTCAGCTACTGCGTTACCGTATTTTTTAATGTAACCCATAAACTCGCTTTTGCTAATGCGCTTATCTTGGTTTTTATCCATGTAACCAAAGTGATTTGAAATATCATCATCGTTACCTTCAACTACCGAGATATATCCATTACTGTCGTTATCTAAGCTTGAAAAGCTGCTTTCAATTTTATCAAATTTAGCGATTTCAGCTTTAAATGCCGACTCACTTACTTCAGAATCAGTGGCTACTTTACCATTGTTTAACTTCATGTAAGTGTTGAATTCTTTGCGGCTAATTTCATTATCCATATTGGTATCAATATTTGAAAAATGGCCCCAAATGCTATCGTCATCAGCTTCAACTTTTGAGATGTAGCCATCGCTGTCATTATCTAAACTTGCAAAGTCACTGTCTATTCTTTCAAGACCTTGATTAGATGAACAAGCCGCTAGGCTTAATGATGCTAAAATAGTGGCTGCTAATGTTAACTTTTTCATAAGACGTATCCTTCGTAATTAATTAAATGTCACTTTAACTAATACAAATCCAATGCCAATAATAGTTAACTTATAAGAATCAACAACTTAATCTTGATTAGTGCATTTATTGAACAGTTTCAATAAGTTAAGCTTGCAAGCTTTGCAAACAACCTTGTAATTTTTGCAAAAAAATACCCGGTAAAAAACCAGGTATCTCAATTTTAGTTATATAGTTCAGCTAATAATTAGATTGCTGCGTTTTGGTAGCGTTTAACAAACTCAGTAACGTTTTGACCATTACATTTTAATGAGTTTAAGTTACCAATTTTTTGACGAACAGGTGCTAAACCTTGTTTTAAAGCCGTCATACATAATTGAGTTTCTTGTTGAGCATCTTTTGCAAATACTTCTACTTTCTCAACTGATGCGTTGCTTAATGTCGTTTTTTTAGCAATATCGCGAATATCTTCACCATTACATAAAATGCTTTTAGAAAAACGAGATAAGTAAACACCGTGCTGAGCAGCTTCTTTACGAGCAACACTAAAGCCTTCGTTTGCGCTTAGTACACATAACTTAGACTCAATTTTATTATCTTGACTGAAGTAAGTATTGCTTTGTGCTGAAGCAGTTGCAGATGCTAATAAAGCAGTAGCTAAAAGTAGTTGTGTTTTCATGAGAGATCCTATTTGAACGAGCTAAATAAGTGAATTTCGCGCATTATATATTCAATAAAGTTAAGTTCAATTGAATTTTTTATTTATTTAAAAAATTAATACTGCATTTACAATGTTTAAACTTTACCCACCAATTGATCAACATTTGTGCAGCTATTTTCTCATTTCAGTCATGTTATGTACGCGTATTTACTGATACAATTTAATTCATTAAATAGATCCAATTTTAAGGTAAATTTTATGAAAGTGATTTCTTTCAATATCAATGGTCTGCGTGCTCGTCTTCATCAATTACAAGCTATTATCGACAAACATCAACCAGACGTTATTGGCTTGCAAGAGATTAAAGTTCACGACGAAGCATTCCCACTAGAAGATGTACAAAAAATGGGATATCACGTCTACTTTCATGGCCAAAAAGCCCATTATGGCGTAGCTATGTTATGCAAAAAAGAGCCTAAATCGGTCTTAAAAGGCTTTGCTACCGATACAGAGGAATCGCAAAAACGCATGATAAGCGTCACTGTTGAACAAGATAACGGTCGCGACCTTACAGTCATGAATGGCTATTTCCCACAAGGTGATAATATTAATCACGAAACTAAATTCCCTTATAAACGACAATTTTATAAAGATTTAATGACACACCTTGAAACCAACCACACCCCTGATCAAGACGTCATTGTTATGGGCGATATCAACATATCACCCACCGATTTAGATATTGGTATTGGCGAAGTTAATGCAAAGCGTTGGTTAAAAACGGGTAAATGTTCTTTCCAACCGGTAGAGCGTGAATGGCTTGCAACATTACTTAATTGGGGCTTTAAAGACACCTTTAGAGAACAAAACCCAGAAACAGACGATCAATATTCGTGGTTTGACTATCGCTCTAAAGGGTTTGTAGATAACCGAGGGCTTCGAATAGATGTAGTACTTGCAACTAATGAGCTTGCAGCACGCTGTATAGATACTGGTATTGACTACGAACTGCGCGGTATTGAAAAACCCTCAGATCATGCCCCTATATGGTCAACCTTTAAGTAATTACTATGCTCAGCATAACAATACAAGGGCTACTTTGGGCCCTTGTAATTATTATTGCCCTACTAAGCTTTGATAAAAAAACATATAAAACATTGCTTAATACGCCAGCCCGTCAAACTGGAGTTCTTGCATGTGCGTTAGTGTTTGCAGTGCTTTGGCGAATAAAGGCTGGCATTTTAACTGGCCTTGATTTACACATCCTAGGTGTTACGGCTGCTACATTAATTTTAGGCTGGCGATTGACTATTTTAAGTAGCCTACTTGCCACAGCGCTACTCGCTGCCTTTGGTCAAATTGAACTTGAGCTGTTACCAGTACAACTGTTTATTGGTGCGTTTATTCCTATTTTATTGAGCTATCTTGGCTTTATAATTAGTTACCAATATTTACCTCGTCATTTTTTTGTTTATATATTTGTTTGTGCGTTTATAACCGCAGGATTTATAGCCTGTATAAAAATAGGCCTAGGTGCTTTATTTTACTTAGCTATAGGGCAATACAATTGGCAAGAACTTGCAGATAACTACGTTTATTTAAGTGCCATAATTTGGTTTCCTGAAGCAATGCTCAACGGCATGGCTATAACAATTATGATCACCTATCGCCCGCATTGGGTAAAAACTTTTTACGATAAGGACTACCTAGACTCATGAGTCTACAATATCAATGCCCGCTATGTAACCTCGCACTTTTGAAAGCTGATTCAACACTTCGTTGTGCTAATAACCACAGCTTTGATTTTGCCAAAGAAGGGTATGTTAATTTACTGCCAGTACAACAAAAAAATTCAAAACAACCGGGTGACTCCCTTGAAATGGTACAAGCTAGACGCGCATTTTTAGAGCGTGGATACTACCGCTTTTTACAACAAAATCTTAGCGATTTAGTCGGTCGAATAAGTGCGAATACGGTTATAGATTTAGGATGCGGTGAAGGGTTTTATACCCAAGCAATAGCAAGTAAAACAGACGCAGTTGTATACGGTGTCGATATTTCAAAATCTGCCGTGAAATATGCGGCAAAGCGCTACCCTAATTGCCATTTTAGTGTTGCATCAATTAGCCAAGCGCCTTTTAAAAGTCAATTTGCTGATGTACTTATTAGCGTATTTGCACCTTTGTTTGAGGAAGAGATTGAACGTCTTGCTAATAAAAACGCAACATTAGTGGTAGCAAGCCCAGGCCCTTATCATTTAAAAGAGCTAAAATCGTATATATATTCAGTAGTAAACGAACATACTGAAATAGCCACGCCAAAAGGGTTTCAAAAATCAGAACAGGCTCTTTTAACAGAGCATGTAGCGCTTAGCTTTACTGATATTAAAAACTTAATAATGATGACGCCATTTGCATGGAAATTTAGACCCGAGCACTGGACAGCACTCGAAGAAAAAGGTGAACACAATGTCACCTTATCATTTTATATTACTCAGTTTACCAAAATAGATGATGGTATAACCCGCTAAAACTGCTCTTTAGTAAATGCTCTATCCATTTTTTCAAACATATCTTTAAGTAAGTTAGCAAGCTCCATATAACGGGGCTTGTTCTCACTTAACTGCGTTTGATATCCATTAGCCGCCATTTTAGTGTACAGCTCGTTGTACCATTTTTGCATCGCAGGATCTAAAGGCGTTTGCGCTCGTTTGCCTAACCAAAATAAACCTTGTAAAGGTAACGATATAAAAAACAATGCACTCGCAATAGCTTGAGGTAAAAAATCAGATCCTAAGTAATTAAGCTGAAAAAACAACGTTAGCATAGCCAAGATTGGCATTACTGTAATGGCAAGTTCTGTCGCTCTAATCACTCTAAACTCTAAAAACAAAGGCGCAAGCTCTTTACGCATTGGCCATCTTTTACCATACAAACGGCCTGTTTGTAGTTGTGACATCACACTTTTTTGCATCATGACTCCTCACAGATACTGCTTTTAAATACAATAGAAAACGAGCTATACCCAAAGTGTAACACAAAATGAGGGAGTTACACTTTCTCAGTAAAAGAGCTTAAATTTCCCCTTTAATGGCGAACAATCCTAACTTAAACATCATAAATAAGGTAAAATATTTAACATTTAGTTAACCACTTTGCAGTTGAACATTTAATTGTTTTAGCTTTATTTAATACCGTAAGTGTAACTATCACGTATTAACGTTCACTTACTAAATTTGTTTATGGAAATTGAATCTATGCCAACAACCTCCCCTGAATCCCAACATGTTTTAGTTTTAAACTGTGGTAGCTCTAGTTTAAAGTTTGCCATTATTGATGCAAACGACGGTCACGAAATTATATCAGGCCTTGCTGAACGCTTGGGCGCCAAAGCCCCCTCCATTAAATACAAATTTAATGGAACTAAGACGGTTATCGACTTAGCGGCTAATCAAGCACATGCTGAGGCTATAAATACGCTTGTAAGCTTAATAAAGGATCATAACCTTGATGAGCACCTTATTGCTGTTGGGCACCGTGTTGTTCATGGCGGAGAGCATTTCACAAAGTCAGTCTTAATTGATGAAGATGTAATTAACGGTATTACTAAAGCCTCTTCTTTAGCGCCGCTACATGGTCATGCGAACTTGTTAGGTATTTCATCTGCACAAGCTTCATTTATAGGTTTACCGCAAGTAGCAGTATTTGACACAGCATTTCATCAAACTATGGATGAAGTTGCCTACCTTTACGCCCTACCCTATAAGCTTTATACAGACTACGGTGTAAGACGCTATGGTATGCATGGCACAAGTCATTACTATGTAGCAGGACAAACTGCTAAATTATTAAATCAGCCTATAGAGAAGAGTAATTTCATTAGTGCTCATTTAGGTAATGGCTGCTCTGTTACTGCAATAAAAAATGGTAAAAGTGTTGATACTAGTATGGGTTTAACGCCATTGGCAGGTATTGTTATGGGTACTCGCAGTGGAGATATTGACCCCGGTTTATTTAATTTTTTAACCACACAGCTTAGTTACAACGCTCAGCAAATAGATAATTTATTAAACCAAGAAAGCGGCCTACTAGGTATTAGCGAACTCTCTAACGATTGCCGAACGATTGAAGAAGCCGCTGTTGCCGGACATAAACAAGCACGTTTAGCGCTGGATATTTTTTGCTACCGACTAGCCAAACAAATTGCAGCTTACATGGTACCATTACAACGTTTAGATGCACTTATATTTACTGGCGGCATTGGCGAAAACTCCGATATCATACGTGAAAATGTCATTAATCAATTAGCTTTCCTAGGATTCAGTTGTGACCAGAAGAGCAATCTTGATGCACGTTTTGGTAATCAAGGTATTATTAGTTCAGCCAATACTTCACCCAAAGTGGTAGTAATGCCGACCAACGAAGAGTGGGTTATTGCACTTGATGCCGCTAACATCGTAAAGGAGCTTTAATATGGCACGTCGTATTATGTTAATTCCTGTGTCTACCGGTGTGGGTTTAACGTCGGTATCAGTTGGTTTAGTTCGCGCTCTTGAGCAAAAAACAGTTAAAGTTAACTTTTTTAAACCCATCGCTCAGCCTCGTTCAGGCGAAACAGGTCCTGAAAAATCAACACAAATAGTCACTCAAGGTTCACCTATTAACCCACCCACCCCTTTTGCTCTTGATTATGCTGAGCAAATGATTGGTGACGGTAAAGGTGATGATCTACTAGAGGAAATTGTTGAACGCTTTGAAAGTAAAATAAACGACGATGAAGTAGCTATTATTGAAGGTATGGTGCCTACTCGTCGCCAACCTTATGCTGGGCGTGTAAACCGCGAAATTGCGCAAACACTCGGCGCTGAAATTGTATTTGTACTTACCCCTGGTAATTACACCATTACTCAAATAGAAGACCGCCTAGAAATTGCAGCAGGTAATTACGGTGGAATCGATCATCCTCGTGTACTGGGCTGTATTTTTAATAAAGTAAATGCGCCACTTGATGAAGAAGGCCGTGCACGCGCCGATTTAGTCGACGCTTACAAACCCGAAGAGCTTGAAAACGAGTTAAATCGTTTAGCGTCTTTACCTATTTTTAAAAAAAATCCGTTTATGTTGCTTGGCGCAATCCCGTGGGATTTTGACTTAGTAGCGCCACGCGTAAAAGACTTAAGCGCGTATTTAAAAGCAACAATAATTAACGAAGGCGATATGCTTCATCGTCGCCTGCGTCGTATTACTTTTTGTGCTCGTACGGTTTCTAATATTTTAAATTATTTTACGCCAGGGGCTTTATTAGTAACACCGGGCGATCGCTCAGACATACTTGTTGCTGCGTGTTTATCTGCTATGAACGGCACTAAACTTGGCGCTATATTACTCACCGGTGGCTTTGAGCCAGAGCCACGCATTATGGCTTTGTGTGAACAAGCCATGCAAACCGGTTTACCAATACTCGCAACCGATGCCGACACATGGCGCACATCACTATTACTGCATAACTTTAATATGGAAGTACCAAATGATGATGACCAACGCATTGAAAAAGTAAAAGATCACAATGCAGAGCATATCAATTCAAGCTGGCTCGATACTCTAGCTCAAAGTGTAGGCAAAACGCGTAAGTTATCACCACCTGCATTTCGTTATTTATTAACCGATAAAGCACGTAAAGCAGATAAAACCGTAGTATTACCAGAAGGGAATGAACCTCGTACAATTAAAGCGGCTGCTATTTGTGGTCATCGTGGCATTGCTAAAACTATATTGCTTGGCGATCGCGAAGAAATAATGCGTATTGCACAGCAGCAAGGTATTGAGCTAAACGAACATGTAAGTATCATCGAGCCAAAAAGTATTATAAATGATTATATTGCGCCTATGGTCGAAATTCGTAAAAGCAAAGGCCTAACTGCCGTTGTAGCACAAGAGCAACTACAAGATAACGTCGTACTTGGCACAATGATGCTTGAGCAAGGTAAAGTAGATGGTTTAGTATCGGGCGCGGTAAATACCACTGCCAATACAATTCGCCCGCCCCTGCAGCTAATTAAAACAGCGCCAGGATCATCACTGGTATCTTCCGTATTTTTTATGCTGCTACCTGATCAAGTGTTAGTTTACGGTGACTGTGCAATTAACCCCGACCCTAATGCTGAACAACTTGCTGACATAGCGATTCAATCTGCCGACTCTGCAGCTGCATTTGGCATAGAGCCACGTGTAGCCATGATAAGCTACAGCACGGGTACGTCAGGTACGGGTGCCGATGTTGAAAAGGTACGTGAAGCCACAAAAATAGCAAAGCAAAAACGTCCTGATTTAATTATCGACGGCCCACTACAATACGATGCCGCTATAATGGAAAATGTAGCACTTAAAAAAGCACCTAACAGCCCTGTAGCTGGTAAAGCGACTGTATTTATATTCCCAGATTTAAATACAGGTAATACAACATATAAAGCAGTACAACGCAGTGCCGACTTAATAAGTATCGGCCCTATGCTTCAAGGTATGCGCAAACCCGTAAACGACTTGAGCCGTGGTGCATTGGTCGATGATATTGTGTATACAATCGCTTTAACTGCAATTCAGGCAGCCCAAGCAGAAGCGCTAATAGCACATTAAACACAACGTGTGCTTTTTATAGCCTAGCTATTATTTATTTAATAATTAAGTAGTTAGGCTATTTATACCCTGCAACCCCCATACTTATCCACAGAAATTGTGGGTAAGTTTTTAATCTCTATTAAAACCCACTTCCAAATGCTCATTTTAGTCACGCTTACACCTTTAACTTAAAGGCAATAATCTATACTATAAAGCTATCAATAATGCTGTATCGCAGGCGTTTAATGTCAAAACAAACATTACAATTACACAGCACGGTTTTATCTATTCACAGTTTAGATGTTGACGCCGATATACCTGCGGCGCTACTAAAGCTTCCTTTATTTTTTATATCTAAAACTCAGGATGAACTATCTATTGTTTGCCCTAGTAGCTTTGAAATAGAGAGTTTAGATACCGAATCTGATTGGCAAGCACTTGAGGTGGTTGGCCCACTTGGTTTTTCGCTGACCGGAATAATGGCTAATATATCTGGTGTATTAGCACGCGCTAAAATTTCTATTTTTTCAATCTCAACCTACGATACCGATTATATTTTAGTAAAAAAGCAAACAGCCTCACTAGCACTTAATGCCTTAAAAAAAGATGGTTACAACGTGGTGGCCCAATAGCATATGAAAGCACAAACAATTGAATATCTAGCACTCAATAAAACGCCCCGCAGTGCCATCCTTATTACAAGCCCATTTACAGGTAAAGTAATACCGCTTCAAGAACACCCCGAACCTATTTTTAAGTTTGGTATTCTCGGTCCTGGTATTACTGTAAAGCTCAGTAGCCACAAAATTTTAGCGCCGTTTGATGGCACGTTATTACAAGTAAAAAACGCAGGTACTGAGTTTATTTTACAGGCTAAAAATGGTTTAAAAGTTTTAATCAACTTAACTATTACCGGTTCGCAATCAATTACACATACCCATATTGCACAATTAAATGGTAGTGAAATAAGTAAAGGCCAACGCCTCGCTTATTTTGATTTACGTGAACTAGAAACGCCTATGCTGGCCAGTTTAATCTTACTTAACGGCCATAATCTCGGCACATTTCATTACTCACATTCGCATGTAAATGCGGATGTAGATACCTTATTAACTATTATTAAGAAGAACTAAATTTATGATCACTCTATACGGTATTAGCAATTGCGACACGATAAAAAAAGCAAAAAAATACTTAGCCGACAACAACATCGAATTTACGTTTCATGATTACCGCAAAGATGGCGTAAATGAGCAAATGGTAAGTGATTTTGCAGATAAACTCGATTGGGAGCAACTCGTTAATAAACGTGGCACAACTTATCGCGCATTAACTGATGAGCAAAAACAGAGTTTGACTAAAGAAAGTGCTATCCCATTGTTAGTTGAACAACCTGCAATGATCAAACGCCCAGTACTTATTAACAATGGCAGTTACCATTTAGGTTTTAAAGCAGCTCAATACGATGAGATATTTAAATCATGAAAGATGATGTAATTAAACTCGCTCAAGCACTAATACAACGTGAGTCAGTAACGCCCGAGGATGCTGGCTGCCAACAGATGATGAACGATCGCCTTGCTGCGGTTGGTTTTAATATTGAGTCATTATTTTTTACCGACACATTAAATACATGGGCTCGAAAAGGCACACAATCACCGCACTTTTGTTTTGCAGGCCACACTGATGTTGTGCCAACAGGCCCTGAAAAAAATTGGCAACACCCGCCGTTTTCAGGATTAATAAAAGACGGTTTATTACATGGGCGCGGCGCTGCCGATATGAAAGGCTCGTTAGCTGCAATGCTTGTTGCAACCGAGCGTTTTGTTACTAAGCACCCAGATCATAAAGGTTCGATTTCATTTTTAATTACCTCCGACGAAGAAGGCCCGTTTATAAACGGGACTACCCGTGTAATTGATACGCTAGAGGCGCGCGGTGAAAAAATTGATATGTGCCTAGTAGGCGAGCCTTCATCACGAGATGTATTAGGTGATGTTGTTAAAAATGGCCGAAGAGGTTCACTTACCGCTTTTTTAACCGTTAAGGGTGTACAAGGGCATGTCGCCTATCCACATTTAGCACAAAACCCAATTCACCTAGCAACCCCTGCCCTTACAGAGCTTAGCAAAACGGTGTGGGATAACGGAAATGAATACTTCCCTGCTACCAGCTTTCAAATTTCAAATATTAATGGCGGCACAGGTGCAGGTAATGTGATCCCGGGTGAGCTAGAAGTACAGTTTAACTTTAGATTTAGCACGCAAGTAACACATGAGCAATTACAACAACGTGTAAATGACATACTGCAAAAGCATAACTTAAATTATGAATTAAGCTGGATAGTAAATGGCTTGCCTTTTATTACCGAGCACGGCCCACTTGTTGATGCCACAGTAAAAGCGATTAAATCAGTAACCGGTTTAACCACAAACCTAGAAACTACCGGCGGCACATCAGATGGTCGCTTTATTGCACAAACAGGTGCTAAAGTAATTGAACTTGGCCCACGTAACGAAACTATTCATAAAGTAGATGAATGCGTAAGTACCGATGATTTAATAGCCCTTACCGACATTTACGAGCAAATACTAGAGCAACTTTTAGCATAATGGATGTAACTAAACCAACATCGATAATGTGTATCACAGGGCAAAGTGATACACATTTAACTGATATACAAAATCATCGTTTGCATAGCAACATTATTAGCGACTTTTTAGCGTTACAAAGTGCAGCAAAAAATGCGGGATTTGATCTTACTATTGCCTCAAGTTTTCGCGACTTTAAACGCCAGTCAATTATTTGGAATAATAAGTTTTTAGGTATTCGACCTGTTTATAATAAACAGCAAAAGGTTGTAGATTTAACTAAATTAAATGATGTAGATAAATGCATAGCAATAATGCTCTACTCTGCACTACCTGGCGCAAGCAGGCACCATTTAGGGACTGACTTAGATGTGTTTGATAAAGCTGCGGTGAATGATGATTATAAGCTACAGCTAACACCTGATGAATACTTGCAAGGTGGGCCGTTTGCACCTTTAAGTAATTGGCTTGATACTAACTTAGTTAAATTTGGTTTTTATCGTCCTTACCAGCATGATTTAGGTGGCGTAGCACCTGAGCTTTGGCATATAAGCCATATTAAGCAATCACAATTATTAGTGAATAAACTTAGCGAGCAAGTACTTTATGAATGCATAAAAAACAGTGAGCTACAGGGTAAGCAGGCAATACTTGATAACTTACCGGCTATTTATAAACGCTTTGTAACAAACGTGAGCCCACACCTAAAAGAAGGTTAGGTTATATTAAGCCTTCTTTTTATTTAAAATAAACACCAGCACGGCCCCTAATATTAACGAGCTTGCTACTATAAACTCCATTGTTACCTGCTCTGATAAAAACAAAACACCAGCAATGGCAGCAAGTACCGGCACACAAAGTTGCACAACCGCAGCTTGGGTACTTTTAAGTAGTGGCATTGCTACATACCAAACACTATAACCAACTCCAGACGCTATTGCCCCCGAGGCACACGCAAGTAATACCCCTTCAATACTCATATTTTTTAAATAACTCATACCTACAAGTAATAAAACAGGGATAGCAACTAAGCTTCTTATAAAGTTAAACCCAGTAGTACGCAGTGGCGATACGCACACTTTACCGCGAATACTGTAAATACCCCATGCCACACCACTGAGTGCCATAAGTGATGCACCTAATAATGAAGGCACCGCTGCAGATGGCAGCATTAAATATACAAAACCAGATAACGCCACTATAAATGCACACCACTGGAGTACGCTTAATTGCTCTTTTTGATAAATACCCCAGCCAATCATAGTAAGTTGCACAGCAGAAAATAAAATTAGTGCACCGGTACCG
Organism: Pseudoalteromonas sp. SR43-2; assembly: GCF_014163885.1. Lineage (NCBI taxonomy): Bacteria > Pseudomonadati > Pseudomonadota > Gammaproteobacteria > Alteromonadales > Pseudoalteromonadaceae > Pseudoalteromonas > Pseudoalteromonas sp. SR43-2. The sequence goes on from NZ_JACJED010000009.1 coordinate 107,436, forward strand.
GTATCTAGCTCTAAGTAGGCAATCGAAAAACAAAGCGCGTAAACAAGCAGGCTAATACTGCTTCGCCAGCTTCCTCTGTCACTTAAAATAGCGGGATTGAATGTGCCTTTACGTTTTAAATTATGGGTATAAATTGCCATTATAATGCCCAAACATGCAGCTCCGCTAAGCAAGCGAATAACAGTAAAGTTCCAAGCATCTATATAACCTTCTGCTAAGGCCATTCTGCAAAAAAGAGAATTTGCGGCAAACGCAATTAAAGCAATTAATGTGTATATGGTGGCTTTCAAAAAAATTCCTTCGCAACGAAAAATAATTATATTGTTTAAACCTACTCGCTAATTAACCAACCACGTTCAAGCCATTGATTAATTTTAGTAATTAAAAACCCAGCGATTTTCTCACCCGGGAGTTCATTTAAACAGGATTGACATAACTGTGCAAAGGGTGTGTTTTGTTTTAATAAACTCAGTAAGCGGTATTCTTGTGCATCAACGCTTAAATATTGTGTACGCCTTTGAGCATCACGTGCTACAACCCAAAAGCGAGGCTCTGACACTCTTGCCTCTGGCGGTGTTTGTTTTTGTTTTATTGCCTGCCAACTTTCAACCGCCATAGTATTAAACACAACTAACTGTACACTTGGATGTAATTTTAATAGTAAAGTTGGCCATTGCTGAGGTTCAATACTTTCAAGCTCTGATACATTAAGTAATGTTTTATCGCTTGCATCAAAAGTACTTAGTAATAGTCGCTCAAATTTGGCTATATCTGCAAGTATGGGGTAATCACTAAAAGGAGTATTAGCGGCTAAATAATCTGGTAGTTTCTCTGCAAAAATTCGTAGTGACGTATGAGTTGAAGGATATAAAGCTAAATAACCATCAACCATCATCTCAAATAAATCATCACCTAAGTAAATGCCCAACTGTTCGTGATCTTGCTCAATCACGGCTCTTAAGCGAATTTTATAAGCGCTTTGATAAATAGAGAGTCGCTGTTGTGTATTTAACTGCCCTTGCTGCGCAATTTGCTCGCTAATATCCGAACTTTCTCCTTGCAGTAAATTCATAAACTGTTGTTGCAGCTTTGCTAAATCACTCATGATCTTATATCCCAAAACGGTTTCACTAGCGTTTTAGCATGCTCAAGCTCAGTAATTAAATCATCAAGGGAGCCAATATTATCATCGCGTTCAATCATGGTACTTACCGGATTTAATGTTTTTGCATACTGAGCATATAAGTCCCATACCGCATCGGGAACATCTTCATCGTGAGTATCTATAATATGCGTACCAAAGTCTTGATGTCCTGCTAAGTGTATTTGTGCAATAGCTGTACTCGGAATAGCTGATAAATAATCCATTGCATTAAAGTCGTGATTTCGTGCACTTACATAAACATTATTTACATCCATTAAAAACTTACAGCCTGTTTGCTTATGTAATTGCGCTAAGAATTCCCACTCACTCATTTGTGAATCGTTATAGGTTAAATAGCTCGATACATTTTCGAAAATCATTTCGCGCCCCAGGTAATCTTGAACTTGTGAAATTTTATTTGCTAAATGATCAAGTGCCTCTGAGGTGTAAGGCATTGGTAGTAAATCGTGACTATTAACACCGCCCACTTGGGTGAAACATAAATGATCAGACACCCACTGCGGCTCAACCCTCGCAATTGTGTTTTTTAACTGATTTAAGTAGTCCTTATTAATAGGGTCAATACTACCAATCGACATTGATACCCCATGCATAACAATCGGATAATCTGCTCTTATTTTATTTAAATAATGCCAAGGTTTTCCACCGGCTACAAAATAGTTTTCTGAGATAATTTCAAACCAGTCTACAGCTGGTTTCTCTGCAATAATTTGCTCAAAATGCGGGGATCTCAGTCCTAAACCAAAACCTAAAAAACGATTTGTCATAAACTTCCTTAATAAGCCTGAATAAGAAAACACATCGTTCAGGCTTATTTTATGCGTTCGATAAATTGGTATTAGCTACCTACAGAACCACCAATATCACCACATGCTTTTGCAGGCATTGATACAAAACCGGTGCCTTTACATGATGCATGTCCAGCACAAGCATTATTAGCAGTCTTACAATCGTTATGACCGCCACACACATTTACATCGTTACAATGTACTAAATCTGCTTTAGCTACACTGCCAACCCATTTATCTTTTACTGTACCGCCAACGTCAGCACATGATTTTGCAGGCATTGCTACAAAACCAGTCCCTTTACATGACGCTTGACCTGCACATGCATTCTCAGCTGTTTTACAATCGTTATGGCCACCACATACATTCGCATCATAACAATGAACTAAATCAGTTGTTGCGCCATTATTAGCAACTGCACTTGATGTTGACGTTTCTGCCTCTGTTGCATTACAACCAACTAAACCTGCTACCATTACAGCCATTGCTGCACCTGTGAACTTTTTCATTTTTTTATTCCTCTGAGTGATATAACTCTTAGCAAGACCGCTAAAGCGAAAATACTATTTCAGTGGAGTTGATAATAAACCAAAAAAAATTCACACTTTGTTCACCAATGTCATTTTATATTTCTTTATTAGCAGGCAGTTTTACTCTACGATTTTTTACAATATTTCACACATTTAGCTAAAAATAGTATGTTAATGTATACAGGTAAATTAAGAGGAGTGCTCAGTGCGCCGCAGTATAATTTTAAGCTTTTGTTTTATTTTAAGTGGGTGTAGCACAATGGGTTTTAATGACCTATTTAATGACTATGCCACGCAAATGACACCAATAAGAAATGCGATCGAGAAAAACAACATCGAAGAAGCGCAATCCCTTATTGCTAATAATAGCACCCTGCACAGCAGCTACTTACTCAACCAACTTGAGCAAGCTCGTTTAAACGACTTAGCAAATACGCCAGATGATGCACAAAGTAAATTTGAGAACGTGTATACACAAATGCAAAAAAAGCGTGAAGCCGCCAAAATACAAGTTAGTGCGGGCCTTGAACAAAGTAACGCTTTATTTACCAACGACTCAGCAATAACTTATGTGCCACCCGCTTACGAAATGAGCATGCTTCATAGTTATAAAGCACTTAACTACGTGTATAAAAATGATGTTGAAGGCGCATTGGTCGAAATTCGCCGAGCTAATAAAGTACAAGTTGATGCGCTTAGCGAGAATGAAGCAGAAGTAGACTCAACCGTTAAAGAAGCTCAGCAACACTACCCAAGCATGAGCAATGTAACCAGAGACATAAAAAATGGCTTTCAAAATGCCTACACATTTTACTTATCTGCTTTGCTTTACCAAAGTGCTAAACAATACGACGACGCCTATATCGATTATAAAAAAGCACTGGCTATACAACCTAACAATATTTATTTACAGCAAGATGTAATGCGCCTTGCTAAAAAACAAGGGTTTGACCAAGATCTAAATGAATTTAAAAAACGCTTTGGCGATACGCCCACTATTTCTTCATCACAGGGCGAAGTAATTGTTTTATTTGAACAAGGATTAGTACCAAAACAAGATGAATTTAAACTGCGCTTGCCAATTTATTCATCACGTGGCGATGCACGCTTTTACAGCTTGGCGATGCCGGTATATAAAGATAATGCCTATGTGCGCCGCCTTAACAATATAAATATAGATGCACAAAGCTTGGCGCTTAGCCCACTGGTACACATTGAGGCACTTGCAGCTAAAACTCTAGAAGATCAAATCCCTGCAAAAGTCGCTCGCCAAGTACTTAGATTAGTAGCTAAAGAGAAAGTGCGGGCAGAACTTGCTCGCAGTGCCGGTGATGTAGGTAACATACTTGCTAATATTTATAATTTGGCGTCTGAGCAAGCTGATACACGCAGCTGGCTTACACTTCCAAATCAAATAAGTGTCGCAAGGCAAAGCCTAAATACAGGTGAGCATTCTGTGCACATAGGCACACAAGCACCTATAAATTTTACCATTAGTAAGCAAGGGTTAACGTTAATTTACTTAACCTCTATTAATAACTACTTTAATTACCACGTAGTTCAACTTTAGGAGCCATCATGAAATACATAGCGCCATTATTAGCAGCCTTAATGCTCAGTGCATGTTCCAGCCAACCGGTTACATCGGGTATTTCTGTTGAACAAAATAAAAACCAGTTTAATGAGCAATTACGTGTAGATAACCCAGAGCTTGGTAAAAAGCTTGCCATTACTGATGTGAAAACACGTCAAACCAACCAGTTAACCGATGTAGTAGTGACACTTTCGAGCCAGTATAAAAAATCACAATATTTGCAGTATCAGTTTAATTGGTTTGATAAAGACGGCTTTGTAATTAAAGGCAACCATTCACCTTGGCAAGCACTCACCTTATTTGGTTTTGCAAAAACACAATTACCGGGCTTAGCACCGAGCTCTGATGCGGTTACCTTTTCTTTAGCAGTAAGAGAAGTGTCTACCGAATCACAAGAATTTAAAGATTAAAGGAAACAACCATGATCATCAGTAACAAATTTAAAACAGTATCAACTTACGCTTTAGTTGGCCTCAGCGCTTTAGTATTAAGTGGCTGTGCTAATAAAGCCGTAGTAAGTTATGGCGATGCACAAGCAGTAGAAACAACCGATATTAATTTTGGCTCTACCGATTTACAAAAAGTAGCGAGCCAAATGACCGATTCATTACTCAGCTCACCCGTTGTTGGCACAATGACCGCTAATAAACGCCCTGTAGTATTTGTTGAGCGTATTAAAAACAAAACTAGTGAGCACATTGATACTGAATCAATCACCGATTCAATCTCAACGCAAATGCTACGCAGTGGTAAGTTCCGTTTTGTAGATATGACGCGTGTTGAGTCAGTACGTGAGCAATTAACATTTCAAAACGAAGATGCCCTTGTTAACCCTGCAACAGCCGTTGCATTTGGTAAACAAATTGGCGCGCAATATATGTTATACGGAAATTTATCGAGCATAGTTAAATCAAATGCCGACAAATCAGACGTATACTATAAATTTACGATGCGTTTAATGGATATGGAAAGCGGCCTAGTTGAATGGGCTGACGAAACTGAAATTCGTAAAACTAAAGAAAAATCGACATTTGGTTGGTAGTTACTAAGCCTTTACGGGCTAATAAGCCCATAAAGGCTACCAATAGGAGATTATTATGAAAGCTATAATATTAATAATGTGTGCCCTACTTAGTGTGAGCGCGCCAACTTTTGCTCAATATGAGCGCAATAAAGCAGTCCCTGTGCAGCAAGTTTTATTTGGTGACGTAAAATCGGTACGCAATATTACCGAACAAGAAATCATTCAAGACAAAAACAACGGCTGGGAAACCTTCGGCGGTGCATTACTCGGTGGTGTTGTAGGCAACCAGTTTGGTGGCGGTAGCGGCCGCACAGTAGCAACAATATTAGGCTCAGTAATTGGCGGCAGTGTTGCACATAATAGGCAGCAGCAAAGTCATTATCAGCAAAATCATTTTGTAGAGTTATTAATACAAGTTGAAAACGGCGACCAGTTTATGGTTGTTCAAGATCAAGACCAATCAATGCGCTTTAGCAAAGGCGATAACGTAAGATTAGTGTACTTGAACGACAACACGGTGCGTGTAGATAAAGCGTACTAGCCAATATATTCATGAATAATGTAAAAAACGAGCCAAATTTGGCTCGTTTTTTTATTTTTTAAATAACTATACTTGGCGATAGTCTTTAAAAAAACGCTTCATTTTTAACATCGCATCCGATAAATCATCTTTGCTTGGTAAAAATACCAATCTAAAATGATCCGGCTCGGGCCAATTAAACGCCCTGCCATGTACAAGTAATATTTTTTCGGCTTTTAGCAAATCGTACATCATCTTTTCATCATCTTTAACGTTAAAAAGTGCTGTATCTACTTTGGCAAACGCATAGAGCGCGCCTTTAGGTTTTTTACAACTAATGCCTTCAATAGCGTTCAACCCGCGCCATGCTATATCGCGCTGCTCGTATAAGCGCCCACCTGGGTTAATTAAATTATCAATTGATTGCACGCCGCCCAACGCTTGTTGAATTGCATATTGCGCAGGTACATTGGCGCACAAACGCATAGATGAAAGTATTTCAAGGCCTTTGCGTAAATCATCCATTACCGAGGTACGACCGCTTAGAACCATCCACCCCATTCTTAGCCCCGCTGCACGGTAGGTTTTTGCTAAACCATTGAAAGTAATGATTGGTACATCATCACACAGTGAGCCGATTGAAGTATGCGTTATACCATCGTATAAAATCTTTTCGTAAATCTCATCGCTCAATAACAGCAGTTTATGTTCACGCGCTATATCAATTAATTGCATTAACAAATCGTCACTGTAAACCGCACCTGTCGGATTATTAGGATTAATTAATACCAAAGCTTTAGTTTTAGACGTTATTTTGCTTTTTATATCTGCAATATCCGGAAACCAATCTTGCTCTTCATCACATAAATAATGCACCGGATTACCACCCGATAATGTAACTGAAGCAGTCCAAAGTGGATAATCTGGAGCTGGAATAAGCACTTCATCGCCATTATTTAATAGCGCTTGGGTGATCATCTGAATAAGTTCGCTTACGCCATTACCAATATAGATACTATCTACATCTAAATTATGTAATCCACGTTGTTGGTAGTGCTGATAAATAGCCACGCGGGCTGAATAGAGGCCTTTAGAGTCACAGTAACCTTGGGCTGAATATAAGTTGCGGATAATATCGCGGTGCATATCTTCTGGCATATCAAAACCAAAAGCAGCTGGATTACCTATATTCAATTTTAATACTTTTTGACCTTCGTCTTCCATTTTTTTAGCTTGTGCTAAAACCGGCCCACGAATGTCATAACATACACCTTCTAATTTGTGACTCTTTTTAATATCAGACATTTTTACCTCGACTAGTGAACCTTTAGACTAACCTAGTAAAGGCGTAAAATGCCAGTCAATTTAGGTGCTTAATACTGAAATAAATTCACGTTTCAGCTTCAATAATTAACGAGATGCTAACCATTCATTTAGCTTAGCTTGAGAGCCTATTACTTGAGCCATTAAGCTATTAGATGCGTCGATAGCTTCAGCTAAGTTATCTAGGTTTAAATTTTGTTCAATAACACGCGATACTTCAGCAAGGCTTGAAGCTCCAAACTGCGCCGCATTCGATTTTAAGCTATGGGAGTGGCGAATAGCTGCTTCTTTATCTTTACCAATGGTTGCTAACACTTCTGAGCCCAAACGTTCAAACTCTGAGCAGCAAAAATCAAGTGTATCAGCAAACTGCTCACCCAATAACGATTCCATACTCTCTAATGCTGATGTATCAATATTTATTTCTGTCATATTTTAAGCCCTTAAAACAATCCATGTAAGTTACAGTTTAATAGTACTACTTTATATTGATGCGTAAAAAAAACCAACTTAATTACCTTATAAATGTATAATTGCGAGGATCATACTGGCAACAAAAAGTTTATTAAATGGCACGCACACTTTGTAAACATTGTAACTTTTCAATAAACACCTGTATTTGCAGCGCAATTACAAATATAAACAACAAAGTTACGGTTATTATTCTACAGCACCCGAGTGAAGAAAAAATAGCAAAAAATACCGCTAAACTACTCAATTTATGCCTAACTGATTGCCAAATAATCAAAGGCGAAAATAATGATGACTTTTCCATACTAAAAACACTGCCAGTAAGCTCAACTGTTTTACTCTACCCTAACGAACACGCTGTAAATTTAGACGATAACACTGAGCAGCCAAGTGTAAAAAGCATCACTCATTTAATCGTGGTTGATGGTACATGGAAAAAAGCCTACAAAATTTTGCAACTCACCACATTACTAAATAAATTTAAAACGGTCAGTTTTAAACAGCTACCTAAAAATCGTTATGCTATTCGTAAAGCCCCTCGGGCCGACAGCCTATCCACACTTGAAGCTGTAGCGCATAGTTTGTTTTTAATAGAGCAGCTAAATCCCGCACCACTTTATAATGCGCTTAATGAATTAATACAAAAACAAACCCAACACATGCCCGAGCACGTAAAAGCACGTTACTTAGATTAAACTCGTTACTATATGAAACTTGCAATGCGTAACTACCCTAACAGACTAAAACGTGGCTTTACTCGCCAAGGACCCGACTATCGCTTTGACGACCAAGTCGACTTTAGCGATATAAGAGATACCTTCGGCTTTAGGTCAATGGTCGTTGGTAAATGGGTAACTAAAGAAGAGCGCTACATTAGCGCCAATTTAATTTACGATGCACTGGCGGATCTTGCGCAAATACTGCATTTACCGCCCAAAGCTATTGGCCTGCGCGGGAAGCTTAACTTTGCATTTGGCCATGGTGGTCAAAAAGGCGTGCAAGCGCATTATAATGCAGCCTCTCAAACACTTGCTCTTGCAAAAAATGCAGGCGGTGGTGCACTTGCTCATGAATGGTTCCATGCGTTTGACCATCATATAAGCGAGCACTTATTTGCAACAAAATCACAATTTGGCTTTGCCTCAAAATTGTGGCTTTCAAACACGCCTAATTTATCGCATCCACTTAATAATGCTTTGAACAGTTTTTATAAACATGTATTTTTAGATGAAGATGGTATTGATGCAAATAACTTTGTACAAGCGTGTATAGAACACGATAAAGCCCACAATATGAATTATATGAGCATGCCAGAAGAGCTTGCAGCACGGTGTTTTGAAGCCTGTATTGAAGGCCACACATATATAAAAAATAGCTTTTTGGTGGGAGGCTTAAAAAGTAGTAATTTAATATACCCAAATAGTGAGCATATTGATAAAGCAAATGAAGCGCTTAACCAGTATTTTGAACTACTGGGTTATGCGCTTCATAAAATAGACGAGTAATGTCTATATTTGGTGATTATTTATCGTCACTAATACGACTTGCTACTGCGCTGCTTTGATCTTTATATTTTGCATCTTTACGAATATTGTATGGGTTTTCACACGGGCCCGATAACATTTCAAAGCTCATAGCACCAATTTTCATCAGTGGGCGTAGTGCCAGTGGTAATTTACCTGAGTTGTAAAACTCTAAAACAATATTGCCACTCCAGCCTGGGTCTATTCGATGCGCGGTTACATGCACCATTAACCCCAAACGCGCAAGCGATGAGCGTCCATCTAACCAACCTACTATATCTGCTGGCAACGTTACTTTTTCATGGGTAATAGCTAGTGCAAGTTCACCTGGGTGTAAAAAGAATGCCTCACCTTCATCAAGCACTATTTCTTCACTCATGATCGATTCCATGGCCTTATTTAACTGATCTTTTGGACCACTTAAATCGACGTATGCTGCATTATGCGCATTAAACGTTCTAAATTTATTACCCAAGCGTAAATCGGCCGTTACACCTGAAATCATCTCGCTCGTTGGTGCAGGCTCAATAACTATGCGGCCATCGCTTAAGTATTCTTTAATATGTGTGTCTGAAAGTCTCATTATTTATTAATCTTCCGTAATCACAATTTCAATTGCATTGTGATGCTGTTGATAATAAAGCGTGCTGGCTATTAACCTTGCTGCTGCGCTGTATGTTTTGCTTATTGCGGCATCGTTATCGCTTGCAATAAGTTTACCTTGCTCAGAATACTCGCGTATATCTATTGCAAGTGGAATATGGCTAAGTACAGGCACGCCGTGCTTATGCGCCAGTTTTTGTGCACCGTCTTTACCAAAAACGTGGTTAGCTTCACCACAGTGAGTGCAAATGTAGTGACTCATATTTTCTATTAAGCCAAGCACCGGTACGTTTACTTTATTAAACATAGCAATGCCTTTTTGCGCATCGGCTAGCGCTAAATCTTGCGGTGTAGTGACAACAACAGTGCCGCTAGCGGGTACTTTTTGGCTCATTGTAAGCTGAATATCACCGGTGCCCGGTGGCATATCAACAATTAAGTAGTCAAGCTCACCCCAATCGGTTTCGTTAAGTAACTGGCTCAGCGCGCCTGACGCCATTGGCCCGCGCCATACCGTGGCATCATCGCTTGGAACTAAAAAGCCAATTGACTGCGCTTTAATGCCATTTGCATTAAAAGGCTGTAGCTGTTTGTTATCTTTAGTGACGGGCTCTGCACCCACTAATCCTAAAAGCATTGGGATAGATGGGCCATAAATGTCAGCATCTAAAATACCCACCTTTGCGCCTTCATTTTTAAGCGCGCCTGCCAAGTTAACAGCAGTAGTCGACTTACCTACCCCACCTTTGCCTGAGGCAATAAGCACAATATGTTTAATCGCTTTAAACTTAGCCGCCTCTTTAATGATAACCTTGGCGCTAATTGTTACAGGCACATTTAAGCTTTCACTTACGTGTTGCTCAACTAAAGGCATTTCTGATTGCCCAGCAAATGGCAGAGTTAATTTAATGTGTAGTGATTTATCGTCATTTTGAGTAATAGTATCAATGAAGCTTTCGTCAATACCGACGGCAAAAGCCGCACTACGATATGCCGCTAAGGCAGTTATAATCGGTTGTTTTTGCACCGATTTAGAAGAGAATAGTTTCGACAGTCCAAACATAGCAATTAAATAGCGTTTCTTTGATGAAAAGTGCCACGGAATTATGTAACATTCAGGGCATTAACACCAGTCAATTAATAAAAATCCATAAGCTGTGCGCACTCTAAGCAGATAGCTTGTAGATAAATTAATGATAATTGCCGTTTGTATAATAAAAACGGCGTTTTATCCTCAATTCGGAATGATTATGACGCAGCGAAAGATCCTGATTACCAGCGCATTACCTTATGCAAATGGCCCTACTCACCTAGGTCATTTATTGGAATATATTCAAACTGATATTTGGTCACGTTTTCAAAAACTACAAGGCCACGAAGCTTATTATGTTTGCGCAGACGATGCCCACGGCACGCCAATTATGCTTAATGCGCAAAAGCAAGGGATCACGCCTGAAGAAATGGTAAAACAAGTGAGCATAGAGCGCCAACGCGACTTTGCTGACTTTAATATCAAATTTGATAACTACCACAGCACGCACAGCCAAGAAAACAAAGAATTAAGCGAACTTATTTATAACCGCCTAAACGATGCCGGTCATATTAAAAAGCACACTATTTCGCAATTATTCGATCCAGAAAAAGGTATTTTCTTACCAGACCGCTTTGTAACAGGTACTTGCCCAACGTGTAAGTCTGAAAACCAAAACGGCGATAGCTGTGATTCGTGTGGTGCTACATACAGCCCTACCGAACTTATTAACCCGCGTTCTGTAATGTCAGGTGCTGAGCCTGTACTTAAAGATTCTGAGCATTACTTTTTTGACCTGCCAGCATTTGAAGGCATGCTAAAAGAGTGGTTACACTCGGGAACTATTCAACAAGAAATGGCTAACAAGCTAGACGAATGGTTTACCGATGGCTTGCAACAATGGGATATTAGCCGTGACGCACCTTACTTTGGTTTTGAAATCCCAAATGCACCAGGCAAATATTTTTACGTTTGGTTAGATGCACCTATTGGTTACATGGCGAGTTTTAAAAACCTATGTGACGAAAAAGGCCTCGACTTTGATGCGTTTTGGGCTGAAGGTTCAGACGCAGAGCTTTATCACTTTATTGGTAAAGACATTATCTACTTCCACAGCTTATTTTGGCCAGCAATGCTAGAAGGCGCTAATTTTAGAAAGCCAACTAATGTATTCGCTCATGGTTTTGTAACTGTAAATGGCGAAAAAATGTCTAAATCAAAGGGTACGTTTATTAAAGCGCGTACTTATTTAGATAACTTAAACCCAGAATACTTACGTTACTACTACGCAGCAAAATTAAGCAGCGGTATTGTTGATCTTGATTTAAACCTAGAAGACTTTGCACAGCGAGTAAATTCAGACCTAGTAGGTAAAGTAGTCAACATAGCAAGCCGTTGTGCTGGCTTTATTACTAAAAAGTTTGATGGCAAGCTAAGCAGCACTATAATGCAACCAGAGCTGTTAGCTGAATTTCAAGCTGCTGCACCGAGCATTACAACACACTACGAGAACCGTGATTACAGCCGCGCAATTCGCGAAATAATGGCGCTTGCCGACAAAGCAAACCAATTTATTGATGGCGCAGCACCTTGGGTATTAATTAAAGACGAAACTAAGCAACAAGAAGCACACGAAGTGTGTTCTCTTGGTCTTAACTTGTTCCGCGTTTTAATTACATACCTAAAACCCGTGCTACCAGGAATGGCTGATAACGTACAAGCGTTTTTAAATGACGACCTTGCATGGGACGCCGTTCAAAATGCACTAGTAAGCCACCCTATCAATAAATTTAAACCGTTAATGCAACGTGTTGAAATGGATAAAGTAAATAAAATGGTTGAAGAATCTAAAGAAAGCTTAGCACCAAAAGTAACAATTGATCCTAACAGCCCACTTGCAAAAGAGCCAATTAGCGACGAGATTGAGTTCGATGATTTTGCAAAAGTAGACTTACGCGTAGCTAAGATTGCTAAAGCAGAGCACGTAGAAGGCGCAGATAAACTACTTAAGCTAACACTTGATTTAGGCGGCGAAACTCGCCAAGTGTTTGCGGGTATTAAATCAGCTTACGCACCTGAGGATATCGAAGGCAAGCTAACCGTTATGGTTGCTAACCTTAAGCCTCGTAAAATGCGCTTTGGTATGTCTGAAGGCATGGTATTAGCAGCAGGCCCTGGCGGAAAAGAAATTTATATTCTTAACCCAGATGACGGCTCAGAGCCTGGTATGCGCGTAATGTAATATTACTCATACAATAAAAAAAACCGCTGATATGTCAGCGGTTTTTTTATGGGCTAAAGTAATGTTTAGTCGTATATTAAATACCGAACAAGAGCGTAGTGTTCTTACCAAGCTTGTAAAAAACTATATAAGTAAACTGCCTAAATAGGCAGTTATATTTTAACTCTAAAATTAATTATCTTATTTAATTGAGCTTTTTCAATACGCGGTCTTTTCTTGGTAGGTAATAGTTATCGTAATCAAGTGAGACTATAACGCGCTCTGCTTTTCCTAATAACTCGTTACGCGGAATTAAACCTATTACACGCGAGTCAGCGCTATTGTCGCGGTTATCGCCCATTGCTAAATAATAATCATCAGGAATTGTAATTGCATCAAAGCCCGATAAACGTGAAGGAATATTTGCTACTCTGATCGAATGCGCTAATCCGTTTAAATCTTCGATTTTATCAAGCGAGTCTATGTTGCTTTGCTGATCTGCATAATTAAGTTTTTTACCATTAATAATGAGCTCATTATTTTCAAGCGCAACGGTGTCTCCTGGCACACCAATTACACGTTTAATTAAACGGTTATCGGCAGCTTGTGAGTCAAAAACAATAATATCACCGGTTTGTGGGTCCGCTAGTTTAAGTAGTTTTATATGCGTAAATGGGACACGAATATCGTAGGCCATTTTATCGGTAAGTATTCTGTCACCTTCTTGAATTGTTGGTTTCATTGAGCCTGTTGGCACTTCGTACCAATCGGCTACAGCGCTTCTAAATACGCTCATCAGTGCAATAAATACGATAAGAGAGCGGTTATTTTTCCAAAACTTATAAACTAATTTCATGCCTATTCCCTTCAATTGAACAAGTCTTTAATTAAGTAACTGTTTATATGACTTTGCTAATTAGCTGCAGTTCAATCAATGATGTAACAAAACATGTTGGCTACTAATTTTAATTGATCGATTAAATTTAGAGCGTCGTAACATTTAACGAAACCAACGGGTATTAACTTAAAGGAAAAATAAAATGTTTAAGAAAATTACTACTGCATTATTGTTTACAACTGCAAGCCTTGGATTTACTACAATGGCTTATGCTGATCATCATGGTATGAAAAAAGACGTTGTTGAAGTAGCCGTTGAAAATGGTTCGTTCACTACTCTTGTTGCTGCTGTTAAAGCCGCAGGTTTAGTTGAAACACTGCAAGGTAAAGGACCCTTTACTATTTTTGCACCAACAGATGCTGCATTTTCTAAATTACCTGAAGGCACGGTTGAAATGCTACTCAAGCCTGAAAACAAAGATAAGCTAACGGCGGTATTAACTTATCACGTAGTGTCTGGAAAAGTGATGGCAGCCGATGTAATGAAGGTAGATAGTGCGAAAACACTACAAGGCCAATCAGTTATGGTTAAAGCCGACAGCATGGGCGTAATAATAAATGACGCTAAAGTTGTAAAAGCTGATGTAAAAGCAAGCAACGGCGTAATTCATGTTATCGACACAGTACTACTTCCAAAAGAGTAGTCATAAAAGAATAAGCCAACTAAAAAAGCATAAGTAAATACTTATGCTTTTTTATTTATTTTTGTTTCATGACATAACAAATTATTGATTTAGTTTTTCTTTCGCTTCTTTTACTTTTTCAAAATCTAAACCAAGTTCGTCAGTCGCTTCTTTAATAAGATGCGGTTGAGTCATCACAACTGCCATTAATTGTTGTAGTTTTTCTGGCGGAATACCAAGCTCTTGAACAAGCGCCATTGCCATCATTGGGTTTTGAGTAAACGCTTCAAACAATGCTTTTACTTTTTCGTCGCTTACATTGTGCTCTTTAAGTATTGCTAGTATTGGATTCATTATTAAACCTTAAGTGTTTTTTATAGGGCTTAGTATATGGGCTAAACCCTAAAATTAAAGAGTTACTCTACAAGTAAAACCACTTTTCCTGCGTTTTCATTACGCTCTAAAATAGCATGGGCTTCGTTTGCGTCGCTCCAAGGCAATGTTTTATACAAGTTAAAGTCGTACTTTTTAGTGGCAATATCATTGTAAAAACGCGCTACAAAGTCGTCGCGCACCTGGCGTTTAAACTCAATACTACGATTTCTAAGCGTTGAGGCATGAAACGAAATACGCTTTTGTAAAAGCGCGGCAAAATCAACCTCTGCAAAACGTCCATCTAAAAATGCAAGCATCACAATTTGGCAATCCATGGCTGCAATAGCGGCATTTTTATTTAAGTAACTCCCCGAAACAGGATCTACAATTGCATTTGCTGTTAACTCATTTGCTTTCATATATTCTACAAAGTCGGTGGTTTTGTAGTTAATTGCATGATCGGCGCCGAGCTCTTTTGCGTGTTGGCATTTGTCATCCGTACCGGCAGTAATAACTACGGTAGCACCTGCGCTTTTAGCCATTTGAATTGCTGCACCGCCCACGCCACTAGCACCTGCATGAATAAGCGCTGTTTGCCCTTTTTGTAATTTACCAAGCTCAAATAACGCGCCAAATGCCGTTAAATACACTTCGCTTATTGCAGCGCCCTCAGCCATTGTTACATCATCGGGTAATTCCATAAGCTGTTTTGAATCAACTGCTACATATTCGCTATAAGCACCACCTGAGCACAACGTAAAAATACGCTTGTTTAGCCAGCTTTTATCTACATCTTTTCCAAGCTCAGTAACTGTACCTGCACACTCTAAACCTAAAATCGGGCTATCTCCCGCAGGGGCCGGGTATTTACCTTGGCGCTGCATACTGTCTGCACGGTTTACACCTATTGCTGCAACTTTAACAAGTACTTCATGGCTCTTTAAAACCGGCTTTTCGGTTTCACTAAATGCAAGATTGCCATCTTCATGAGAAATATATTTCATTGTTGCTCCAAGTTTAAAAACTGTAATAACATATAGATGGGGATGAACACAGATTCAAACAACCTCAAAAGCGCCAACTTTGTTTATAAGGATAAACATCGGGTAGATAACCATTATGTACTTGTTGCTGACAACTCTGCCAAAACGTCGCTAAAAACAAGTTGCTGTGCTCATTATTAAAATAATTAAACGCAATCTCGTTGGCGCTAAAAAACACCTTAAATTGGCTCGGAAATATATCGTTTTCAGCTATATCAAAATACGAGTTACTACTTAGCTCTTCAAGTGCATTTTGGGTTTGTGGCACCTCTCTAAAGTTGCAATCGGTTAGTGGGCAAATTTCGTCAAAGTCGTAAAACACAACTCGCCCCCATCGCGTTACGCCAAAGTTTTTCATTAGCATGTCGCCCGGAAATATATTAGCGCCCGCTAACTCTTTAATTGCTTTACCGTAGTCATGCATCACGCTCTCTAAGGTTTTGTTATCGCATTGGTTAATATATAAATTAAGCGGGGTCATTTTACGCTCAACATAAACGTGCTTTAAAATGAGTGCCTTGCCAGATATAACTATGCTGCTGCCAATTTGGCTTTTCATCTGCTCAAGCAGCTCGTCGCTAAAACGGCTTAAATCAAACGCTAAATATCTAAATTCGTGCGTATCTACCAAACGACCAACCCTATCGGCTTGTTTTACAAAGTTATACTTGTCTATCACTTGTGCTTTGGTAGCTGTTTTTGGCGCACTAAATTTGTCTTTAATTACTTTATAAACGTAATCTAGCCCTTCAATAGTAAATACCAGCATTACCATGCCCGGCGTACCTGGCGCTTTAACATACTTGAAGTTGGCTGGGCTATTTTTAGTCGTATCAACCTTGTGCCGATAAAACTCAGTTTTGGCGTGCTTTATAAAACCAATGGCGTTAAATAACTCAAAGCGTTGTTTGTGTGGCATTAACACACTTAAGTAATCTACATAACGAGCGGGTTTATCGGTATCAACCATAAAATAGGTGCGTGCAAAACCAAATAATAAACTTAATTGATCGGCGCCCATCATTACAGCATCAAGCTTTAGTCCCTCATCGGTATTTAAAATAGCGATAGCAAAAGGCATATTGTCGCCATTTTTAGCAATGCAGCGCCCAATTAAATAACAAGCTTTGTTTCTAAAAAATAATGAGTTGGCGTATTCAATATACCCATCGTTTAAATTTATAAGTTCGTACACCTGTTTGCATTGCTGCTTAGCGCCTTGCATTAACGTACTTTGTAATGTGGCTACATCGCGTTCTAAATGACTAAACGGCACTCTAAATACTTGATTAGTGATAAGCGTTTTAACGGCGTTATTAAACCCATTATGTAGCGATACCCTGCTCACTAAGCTTTCATAAGAGCGCGGCTCACTACGGTACTTTGCTTTTAATACAAACAAATGCACAGTACGAATTTTTTTATCGTCCCAAATTGCGCCAAACGTTGAGTTAAAAAAGGTATGCGCAATAGGTTTATTTTCGTGATTTTCTACCATATCGCCGTAAATATTTTTAGCTAACTGCCACGTTTGCGGGCAAGTAAGTTCAGCATAAGCAATAACTCTGACGGCTTCACTCACGTTTTTAACTTCGCGCTCATACACCTGTAAACGTTCACGCATAGCACTTTGTACACTGTGATACTGTCGTTGTTCAAAACGGCTTTGTGCACCCAGTGTAATATTTAAAAATTGCGAAAACATCGCCTCAAATCCAGCAAAAACAGATCGTGCAAGCTTACTGGCTACAACGTGTCGTAGCGCATTATTAGATTGATTTGTTAGCTTATTTTGCATAAATACAGCACTTATATTGATGCCAGTTATGGCGGTTATTTTTTATTAATGGTTTACACCTTAGCAAGCAGGCTTTAATTTAGATAATTAATACAGCATATAATTTAAATTGATCATATGAATATAAGAAATGTCGATCTTAACCTTCTCGTTTATTTAAATGTGTTAATAGATGAAAAAAGTGTGTCAAAAGCTGCCAATAAACTCGCGCTTACGCAACCTGCTATGAGTAATGCGCTAAAACGTTTGCGCGATTTATTTGATGACCCGCTACTTGTTCGTGCTGCAGGCTCTATGACGCCAACGGCAAAGGCACTTGCGTTAAAGCCTGAAGTTGAGGCGCTCTTAAAAATGGCCGAAGCTATTACGCAGCCTAGTGAGCAATTTAACCCTACAACGGCTGAAGTTACGTTCAGAATAATGGCAAACGACTACATAGAGTCGACCTTAATAGCCCCTTTTATAACTGCGCAGCTTAGTAAAAATCCCGGTATTAATTTTGATGTATTAAGTCCAAGCGACGTAAACCTGCAAGACATGGAAAAAGGCACTATAGATTTAGCAATAAATCGCTTTAATGGTTTGCCACGCTCGTTTCATCAAGCCAGTGTATGGCGAGATAACTACTGTTGTTTAACGCATCCTAAAAATACATTTTTACAACAATCAGGGTTAGACGACTACTTAAAAAAAGAGCATATTTGGGTCAATCGTGCCGGCTGGGGGCCTGAAGCCGCTGTTACTAATAAATCAGGAAAGCAAAAATTAGGCTGGGTAGATGAAGCGCTTTGGCAACTAGAACAAACCCGTAAAATACGTGTTTTTACTCGCCACTATATGGTTGCAAGCCTGCTTTGCCAATCAGAGCAACTTATTGCCACCCTACCGCGCAGGCAAGCTAAGTTATTAACCTCTCATACTGATTTAGTAATCAGCCCTGTGCCATTCCAAATAGTGCCTATTGAGGTGAAAATGATATGGAGCCCACTGCTGCACCATGCACCGGCGCACCAATGGTTAAGGCGTGAGCTGCTTGAGTTTGCTAAAACGGTGGAAGATAGATAGGTATTAGACAATCATTAGATTTAGATCGATGGGGGTACTTTATAACTTTTTTCTAATGGAAAGTTCCCAGTAGGGTAATGTAGATCTAAAAACTCATTTAAAGCTTTGGAACAATTTACTGATTTTAATGTTTTATAACCTTCACCGTAACCATTTTTTTCTGAGAAAGTTATAAGTAAAAGTATAGCTCCAAATTTTATTTCATTTTTATTTTCAATATTTTTACACAAAGAATCAAAATATGAAAATCTTTCATTACTAATATCGTGATGTGCAATATTAGTTATATCTAAAAATAAGCAAGTATTAGAATTTGCGTAAGGTTTCTTGTTTTTTTTATTTATAGCACTTTCTATCTTATATTCTAATGGCTTGCTTTTATCAGTATCAACTCTTGCACTTCCACATTCAATGAATATATCTTCACCTTCGAAATCAACTGTAAAATCTGGGGATTCACTTTTTGTAAATGATATTGACTTTAAAGAAAGCCCTCTTGCTGTAACTATTTCAAATTGCAGGCCTTTCCAGGACTGACTAGTGCTTTGTTTTTTTATATCCTTTAAGAAGCCTCTATAAGCTAAGGTATTGCTTTCTTGTAACATTTGCATACTAGTTAAAATAAAATACAAGCTACCACACAGTGGATGCCAACTAGGGTCTCTCTTATTTATTAAATCGACTAATTTTACAAGATCCTTACTTATACGAGATTTCCTATGTTTATTGATAAATGTATTTAAATTTAATAAATCATCAAAGCCAGAATATATTTCCTTTAATGCATCTATCATTTTATTATTTTGAAGATAGAATTGAGGATCATTAGTGTTAATTATAATTTCAAAATTATTAGACTTAAATATAGCGACTTTCATTTTCAATACTACGTTTTTATATGTGAATTTGAGGGTACACTTAATTTAAATTATTGTACATTTCGAAATTTCAATCTGCAAAAAATGTAAAATAATTTATTTTGAATTCATTTATAAGATAGATCTATTTTATTTACTGAAAGGCTTATAAAACATTAAACGCACTCTATGCTTTTACATTTAAAGAGTCGCAGAGCAATCACACCGCACTAAAAAACAGGGTAGGATCGCACTTTAAATATAAATATGATCTAATAGAAAAAATCAGAAACAACCTTTTATGGCTACAGCGAAAATGAATGTTTAGCAGCCGTTATTGAAGTAGATACAAACAACGAGTGTTTAGATATTTGTAGTTTAACCGTTGATCCTAGCTATTTTAAAAAAGATATCGCAAGTAAGCTAATAAGTTATGTTTTAGCTATCGGTGATTTTTCTCATGCAAGAGTTGAGACTGCGGTTGCTAATACTCCTGCAATAAATTTATATAAAAAGCATGGCTTCGTGGAATTTAAAAGATGGACTCCTTCACATGGTATTGAAAGGCTGGCTATGTCGGTCGTAATTTAAATCAGTATTTCAAAATAGGTAATTTACAAATGGATAGTGCATCAATAATTGCGTGGAGTGTTTTGTTTGGAGGCATAGGTATTGGCTACCTTACTTACGGGCGAAGAAAAAAAGCCGTAGTACCGCTTTGTATTGGTTTGTCGCTATTGGTATTTCCGTATTTTATGAGCAGTGTTAGCATGCTGTTGATTGTAGGCGTTATTTTAGTGGCTATTCCCTACTTTATTAAAATTTAATATTACTATTGTTACGGCTAAATATAATACACGAGAAAATAAAAAAGCGCCGTGGTATTCAACTTTGGGAAAATACCATGGCGCTTTTGGAAATCGTCGATATAGGAGTCTACCTACAGTGTATGATTAGCAAGCTTAGTACCAACTTCATAAAACAATTAAAATTCAATAAACTAAGCATCCACCTTAACTCATCAACTAATCCCTTTGTTCCAGTTTTGTGCACGTTTTTACCGCACTGCACCAAATTAATTAGTATAATTTAGGTATGTTTTCTATTTTTTTATTTAGTTTTAAAACTTACTATTGATGAAATCAATGTCAGTTATTGAAAACAACAATTTCATTAATAATACACTTAGCGCTAGAGTGAAGTTAAGCCAACAAACTAAGAGTAATAATTATGACAACATCAAGCTTCACACAACAAGACGGGTTATTTATTGATGCTAACTTACATCAGTTTATTGAAGAGCAGTTATGCGCAAAAACTAACACCACTGAAACTTACCAAGCATTAGCTACTTTAGTTGATGAGTTTGGTTGTAAATGCCGTAAAACAAAGCACCAACCAAATGATGTATTAGAAGTGGATACATTGCTAAACGCATACCAACTTAAAAACCACCCACTTTGCCATGTTGATGCACAAACGACAGAAGCCGTTTTAGACGAATATTGCTGCCAGGTTCCTGCAATTATTGTTGTTGCGTTAATGGATACGCTTAGTGGTACGCAGTGCGATGAACCTCAAGCACATGAGATTTACCATCGTGCAGCGCAGTTAACCAACCGCCCTTGCATGCACAGAGTAAAAACTGCCTCAGCAGCTTAATAATGAATGTGTTTAAAAGTGCTCGATAACCTTCTTTGCAAAGCCAGTACAAGTTAAGGTTGTCGAGTTATGAATACTTGAGTTATCGCTCTGCTCTTGCGCTAAATCAAAGGTTACTTCACCGCTTTTAAATGTTTGCTCTAACGCATTTTCTATTAGTAATGCGGCCTCGTCCCATCCCATAAATTTAAGCATTAATACCGCACTTAAAATACTACTGCTGGGGTTTGCTTTATTTTGCCCTGCTATACGTTCAAACGTGCCGTGTGTAGGCTCAAAAAATGCGACATCGTTATTTAAATTTGCAGCAGGCATTATGCCAACACCGCCAACTTGTGCGCTCAGCATATCCGCTAAAAAGTCACCATTTTGATTAGTCGTCACCACTACATCAAATTGCTCTGGGTGCATTAAACATTGCTGCAGCATGTTGTCGGCTATAACTTCTTTAATAATTAGAGGTGCTTGATTTACTCGCTCTATTTGTAGCCAACGCCCATTTTCATGTGCAGTGGCATTAAATTCGCTTTGTGCAAGTGCATACCCCCAACGCTTAAATGCCCCATCGGTAAATTTAAGTACATTGCCTTTATGCACTAGCGTTAATGATTCACTATCGTTTTTAAGTGCATAGTTAATGGCAAAGCGCATTAGTCGCTCAGAGCCTTCTTTAGATATATTTTTAATACCAATACCGCATTCTTGTGAAAACCTTAAGCGGGTTACGCCCATTTCCTCACATAAAAAATCGAGCATTTTTTCGCTTTCTACACTCCCTGCTTGCCACTCAATACCTGAGTACACGTCTTCGCTGCTATCACGAAGCACTGTTATGTTTGTTAAAAAAGGATTTTTTAAAGGAGAAGGAAGTGCACTAAAGCCTTTTATAGTGCGCATATTTACAAACAAATCCATTTCTTGCCTGAGTGCAACATTAAGCGATCTAAAGCCACCACCCAGTGGTGTGGTTAACGGCCCTTTTATGGCAATTTTGCAGGCACGTACCGCGTTAATTGTTTCTTGCGGGAACCAGTCACCGTCATACAGCTTTGCGGCCTGCTCGCCATTATAAACTTGCATCCAATGAATTTTCCGTGCACTTTTATAACAATGCTCAATTGCACTATCAACAACGTGGCGCATCACCGGCATAACATCCAGCCCCACGCCATCGCCATCAATAAAAGCAATGATAGGTTCTAACGGTATTTGCCAATGTCCTTGTGCATCAATAGTGATATTTTGGCCGTGCTCAGGAACTTGAATATGCTGATACGTCATGGCTAAAACCTAACTTAAAATAACGATTAATTGATTAAACCATGCTTAGCTAGAAGTGTCTGTATTTGTACTTTTATAGTTACTATCATTTTAAAAAATAAAGAATTAGGCGTGATTATTTATTCATTTAGTTGGTCTTGTATATTAAGCCTGGCGTATCAGTTATTAAATTACAGTGGAGCATTTTAATGAAATTCTTTTTTGTACTGCTACTATCAATCAGCTCTTTTAACGTATTAGCCGTTGAAGTAGTCATACATAACCTTAGCTCGCTCTCAAGTAATGCTCAAAATACGGTGTCTACATGGGTTAATCAAAGTGTTGAAAAAACACAAAATACACTGGGGCCTTTAAAGCAAACCACTTTGCCTATTTATTTAAAACCGCAATACTTTGCTTTTGAGCCTGTACCTTGGGCTACAGTTAAGCGCAATAACCCCGATGGGATTGAACTACATATAGATCGCTACGCCAGTTTAAATGCATTCACTAAAGATTGGACGCTATACCATGAACTTTCGCATTTATATTTGCCGCTACTTCCCTACTCCGGTTTTTGGCTAAGCGAGGGTTTTGCCAGTTATATGCAAAACGTAATAATGCGTGACAGCGGTATAATCACCCAGCCGCAGTTTGTACAACGTTTAAATGCAGGATTTGATCGTGCCCGCCTGCAAACCAAAACTAAAACACAGCCACTCAATAAGCTCTCTGCCGATATGTGGAAACAACGCGCCCAACAACGTGTTTATTGGACGGGTGCGGCTTTTTTTGCACAGGCCGACCTTAAGCTACAAAAACATGGTTTATCTGTCGCGGGTATAATAAAACAGTATCAAACATGCTGTAGACCCGCTCGTTCTAGTGCTAAAACCTTTATAAAAGAGTTAGATAAGTTATCCAGCAGCAGCATTTTTACAACGCTGTATGCAAAATATAATACCCGTACTGATTTTCCTGATATTAATAAAAAGCAGCTAAACACGCTTTAACGGCTGCTCTGTTTTATATAGCTACTATATTCAACCAGCCCTTGCGCATTAAAATTGGTTGAGTACTCGTTCATAAAACCATGCAAAAAATTGGTTTTATAGCACTTAACACCCGCTTTGGTGCTTAAAGCTTTAATAACTTCATCAACATTAAAGTGACTCTCACTTTCTGGGAATATGAATTCACAGGGTACATTTGCATCTAACGCTAAATAATTACGAATTTGCGACGGATAAAAGCCAATTAACTTTTTAAGGTGTGTATTGCCTGTTAATAACTGTGCCCGCCATGCTGCACTTGCCCCTGCGCTAAACGCAATACATGTGGTCGGCACTTTTAAACTATCAAAGCATTTTTTAAGTTTGTGCGTGTATTTGTCATGGCCACACTGCTGTATAAAATTATTATAACTATCTTGTTCACTTTCAATAGCTTGAATCTTGTTATTGTATGGGTCAACAATCACTAAATTTGAACTAATTGCTTGTGATAACTTACTTAAAGCAGGGGTTAAACCATAAATATCACTCACTATTAGGTAATTCATACTTATCCTTTGGTAACTAAAATGGGCTTTGTAAGCAGTTGATAAGATTTATTATAAATATTTTTATAATAAATAGCTTGCACACAATTTATATATAAGTTACCTTCCCTCTCTGGTTTAAAGAAACCGCCGCGGTTAACCATTTACCCTGATCCAGTAAGCCCCGCAAAACGTATATTTGAAAGCTAAGTTATTGTACGGCGAGAACCCCTTGAATAATACCGAGATGATTTTTTACTATCATCGCAAAAGTGTCATAAAGATCGTCAACACTGTAATGAAGCTAAACACAACATCGTTAATTTATTGACTGCAATTTGCTATACAAATATAGCGCAGAATAAATAACAAGAATAAAGTGAGTTTTATTATGTCTTATAAATATAACGGGTCTATGATCCAAATAGCACATCCAGTGCAATCAATTTCAGTAAACAAACATCGTGTAATCTTCAGTGATACACAAGGTTTAAAAAATGCATTATTTCAAAAAGCGAGTGATGCACGCCAGTTTGTTAAGTGGCTAAAAGCTAACTAAGCAACATACAACTTTAATTGCCATTCTATTATTGCAATTATTGATAAGATATTATGCCAGCCTTGTTGCTGGCATTTTACTTTTTAGCCCTTTATTGGTTACAATAGTTTTACAATAATAATTACTGGTAGCTGTTGTAATGCTCCGTATATTTTTAACTTTCTTACTTTTTTTCTGTCTGAGCTCAATAAGCAATGCTAGAACCATAAACTGGCTAGCGCACGATTTTGCACCCTATTATATTTTAAATGGTCAATATCAACACCAAGGCCGTGACGAAAGCATAATTTCTTTACTTGAAAAACAACTTCCTAATATCACCTTTAACCGCATGCTTATCCCCTCAGGTAAAGTAATTCAAGAGCTGTCTAATACTTCAAATAATGTTTGTGCGTTATCGCTTTATAAAAATGATTACAGAAAAGAGCATATTTATTTCACAGACGAAAGCTCAACAACGGGCCTCTCGCCTTCAATAGCAATGCATAAAAAGCTCGCCAAAGCACTAAATATAGCGGAATCAAAAGAAGTATCACTACTCAATTTAATACAAGATAAAAAACTAACTCTTGGAGTTTCTATGAGCCGCTCTTACGGCCAAGAGATAGATACTTTAATAAACAGTACACCCAACATTGATTTAGTAATTAGACCCACACGCGATAGCCTAGCGAGCCTCACATATATGCTTAACCTAAAACGAATTGATATTTTGTTAGGTTACCCAAGCGAGCATTACTATTTAGCTAAATCAATGCACTTTGAAGAAAACTTAACGCAGCGTCCATTAACCGAATCTCCAGCGCTCAGTTATGGCTTTATTGGTTGTACTAAAAACGAGCAAGGCGCAAAAGACATCGCTATTCTTAATGAGCAGCTTAAAGTTATTAAAAAAACGCAGGCTTATAACGATTTACTTATGCGCTGGTTGCCTGAGGATTTAAGGCCTCTATTAAAATCGCGCATTAATAGCGCAAAATAAGCAAATTCAAAGTCGCTTAATTTGAGTTTCTGTTAAGCAAAAAAAAAGCCACAGTAAGTGGCGTTTTTATATTCAATAGCTGTATTACTTACGAACGCCTTCTATTGATAAAATAATATCAACATGAGTAGATGCAGGCCCTAAGTTGTAATCAATACCGTAGTCGGTAAGTTTAAGGCTGGTTTCGCCTTCAAAACCTACGCGGTATCCACCCCACGGATCTTTCCCTTCGCCCACTTTATCTATTTCAAAGGTAATAGTTTTAGTTACGCCATGCAGCGTAAATTCGCCGGTTACGTCAGCCTCTTCACCATCTTCATCAAATTTAATGCTGGTGCTTTTAAATGTCGCTTTTGGGTATTTATCCACATTTAAAAAATCTTTACCGTGTAAGTGCTTATCGCGCTCTGCATGGTTAGAATCAAGGCTAGTGGTATCAATATTTACCATAATTTTTGATGCATCAGGATTTTTAGCATCGTAACTAAATGTGCCGTCAAAAGTATTAAAACGACCATATAACCAGCTGTAACCTAAGTGTTTAATTTTAAAGTTAACAGATGCGTGCCCGCCTTTTGTATCAATTACATAATCAGCTGCATTAGCGGCTGTTGCCGATAACATCATTGCAGCCGAAACGGCTGTGCTTACTAATAATTTTTCCATTTTAATCATCCTATAATGGTTTGATCATTCTGATTAAGGTTTTATCTTTATCGATAAAGTGATGTTTTAACGCCCCTAGTGCATGCAATACTGCAAACCCGATTAATGTGCACGCGCCATAATAATGTACTTTTCCTGCAATATCGGCTTGGTCATCAAATGCAAAATCAAGTGCTGATACGTTAAATAAGGTAAACACTTCTATTGGACGCCCGTCTGCAGTTGATATTAAATACCCTGAAACAGCTATAACGGCCAAAATAATATACATAGCAATATGCGCAGTATGTGCTAATTGGTTCATGCCTTTACTTTCACCTAATGGTTTAGGTTGTGTAGATAAAGCACGCCATAAAATTCTAAATAAAAATACGGCCACAAGCGTAATACCAATACTTTTATGTAAATCGAGCGAGCCTTTATACCAGCTATCGTAATAAGTAAGCTCAACCATATATAAACCTAAACCAAACAGGCCAAAAATAGTCAGCGCCATGAGCCAATGTAAAATAATAGCGACAAGTCCGTAAGATGAAGGTGTATTTTTAAACATGTGTAAAGTCCTATAATGCTATGACGTTACAATATAGTGCATAGCCGTAAATGAAAATAGCATTTACAAACACTTTACGTGCGTATACGCACAGAACTTTGATAATTAAAGTCAGTTTTTAGAAGTTGAGGATTAAACAGATAAGTTTATAGGGTTGATTGCTCGCTCAAGCTGACATAAATTAAGCTCTCTGGGCTTACTTGCAAACAGGTAACAAGTCCTTCTTTAATAAGCTCAAGCATAGCTATAAAACTAACCACTACACCACTTCGCCCTTCATTTGGGGTAAAAAGCGCATTAAATACCACTGCCGAGTTTGCTTGCGATAGTTGCTGTAATATTTGGCTCATTCTCTCTCGGGTTGAGAGTACTTCAGCAGTAATTTGATGATGCTCAAACGTTTTTGCTCGCGCCATAACATCACTCAACGCCAGCATTAAGTCTTTAAGTTCAATATCAGGGAGGTTTTGACTTATGTCTTCATTTATTGGCATAGCGGCATGCGCTATAAAAATATCACGCCCAACACGGGGGATATCATCGAGGTTTTCGGCGGCTTTTTTAAATAACTCATATTCTTGCAGGCGTTTAACAAGCTCAGCGCGAGGGTCTTCTTCCTCTTCAAGCTCTTCGTGAACAGGGAGTAATAAACGCGACTTAATTTGTGCAAGTAACGCAGCCATTACTAAATATTCACCGGCAAGTTCGAGTTGAAACTCGGTCATCATTTCAACGTAACTTACATACTGCTCTGTAATACTAAAAATAGAAAGATCGAGCACATCAAGCTTATGCTTTTTAATTAAATAAAGCAGTAAATCGAGCGGGCCTTCAAAGGTTTCTAATATTATTTCGAGCGCATCGGGCGGAATATATAAGTCTTCTGGTTTATCTACAACCGCTTTACCATGCAAAAAAGCCAGTGGCAGCTTTTGCTGCACTGGCTTTTCACTACTTTTTGTATCAGCAGTACTTTCGCTCACTTGTTATTACTCAAACGGGCTTGTATCACCACAGCCAACACGCAATATTTTAACTTCATCTTCCGACAAGTCGATTACTGTGGTTGCTTGCTCGGCTAAATGACCACCGTGAATAATTAAATCAACGTGTTTATCTAATCGCTCTAATATTTCATCCGGATCTGATTCAGTAAACTGCTGCCCGGGTAAAATTAAAGAACACGACATTAACGGCTCGCCAAGTTCGGCAAGTAACGCACAAGCAATTGGGTGTTCAATTACACGCATGCCAATGGTTTTTTTCTTGTCGTTTAATAAACGCTTAGGGACTTCTTTTGTGCCTTTAAAAATAAAGGTATAAGGCCCTGGCGTATTATTTTTAATTAATCTAAATAGCTGGTTATCTACACGTGCATAAGTAGATAGCTCCGATAAATCACGGCAGACTAGCGTAAAATTATCGTTTTTTTCAATACCACGAATACGCTCTATGCGCTCTTTGGCTTGCTTATTACCAATGTTACAGCCAATGGCATAGCCCGAATCTGTTGGGTAAACAACAACGCCGCCTTGTTTAATAATATCAACGGCTTGACTAATCAGTCTTGGTTGCGGGTTATCAGGATGAATATGGAATAATTGACTCATGTTAATGCCCCTTCTTGTCCTTCCCAAACTTGCCAAACACCTTGGCAGTCTTTCGGTAAGTATAAATTTTTGCCAAGCTCTAAATAGCTTGTCGGAAAATGAAAATCAGACCCTTGCGAGCAAAGTAGTTCGTACTCACGACTGAGTTCACCTAAAAATTGACGTTCGCTTGGCGCCTGTTGAGGTTGTGCAACTTCCATTGCGTCTCCTCCTACACTTTTAAATTCTACTAATAATTTGCGTAGCCACTTGTTTGACATTTGATAGCTACTTGGGTGCGCAAGTACAGCAACACCACCAGCGGCATGTATTGCCTCTACAGCGGTTTGCATGGTGCACCAGCAACTAGGTACATAGCCTGTTTTGCCGCGCCCTAAGTACTTTTTAAAAACACCCGGGAAATTTTTAGCTACACCGCGCTCAATAAGGGCACGTGCAAAATGTGCGCGCGTAATTTGCGCGTCTTTTGCCAGCTCTTTAGCTTGCTCGTAAATGCCATCAAAACCATTTTTTGCAAGGCGTGCGCCAATTTCTAGTGCACGCTCTTCTCGCTTTTGCTGCTGAGCCGATAATAAAGAGGTAAGGTCAATATTATTAATATCAATATTTAAACCTACAATATGAATTTCGAAGCTTTCCCATTTGGTAGACACTTCGGTACCCGTTATTAATGAAAGCGGTAAGTTTTCTGCTTCAATAAATTGCTGAGCAGGCTTAATAGCCGCCACAGTGTCATGATCGGTAATAGCAAACACATCAATATTTTTATCAACAGCGCGATGCAATAATTCTTCAACCGTTAAACGCCCGTCTGAATGTGTAGTATGGCTATGTAAATCGTATTTTATCAAAAGAAAACTGCTTAAAATTAAGGGTTACTGGTGTTTATGTAAGTATAACAACTTTTTTGACTAAATTGTTTTAAATAAACACTTGACACAAAAGCATAAGATACGTTTTACTGTAGCCACTTTCAGACACATTAAGAATTAACAATAATGATCAATTCAAACTTAAACACTATTTGGTGGTGGCACTCGTAATTATCGGGTGATGAATTGTCGTGTCTAGCAAAAATTCAAAACCCGCAACTATGCGGGTTTTTTTATAACTAAATTTTACGAAACGTATACGTTAAAAATATTTAATAAATTTTGAGGCAGAAAAACATGAATAACGGTCTTACTCTTACACATCGTTGGTGGTGGCGCCTGATATAGCGGGACGGTAATGATCTGTTTGTAATTTAGATATCGTTATTCAAACCCCGCATTGCAAAAGCACTGCGGGGTTTAATTTTTTGAGGGAATGAGGTTTGATTTTTAGTCATATAACTACCACACCAGGCGAAGTAACAAGCATTACGCAAGTACGCGACTATATTAGTAGCCCTCTTGCATTATACGCGGCACTTGATAAGCCTAACTCACTACTGCTTGAATCGGCTGAGATTGATTCTAAAGACAGTGTAAAAAGTTTAATTTTAGTTGATAGCGCCCTGCGCATTGTATGTAAGGGTAAAACGGTAACTGTTAGCGCACAATCTAATAACGGCAAGCAATTATTAAGCTACTTACAAGCAAATGTTAAGAGCTGTGATTCACAATTAAACGACACAACGCTAACACTTAACTACCAAGACACCAGCAGCGATATAGACGAAGCAAGTAAGCTTGTTGCCGATAACGCTTTCAGCGCTCTTCGTACCTGTATTAACAGTATTCAAAGCACTACCGAAAATCCGTTTTCGGTATTTTTAGGCGGTGTGTTTGCCTACGACATGGTGGCAAACTTTGAGCAATTAAGTGATGTACCTGATGGCGAAAACACCTGCCCAGATTACGTATTTTACTTAGCCGAAACCTTAGTTGTTATTGATCATCAAAAGCAAACAACTGAGCTCATTGGTAATGTATTTAATGGCCCAGACGTACACGCTAACTGCTTTGAAGTAGGTAAAGAGCTTGAGCGGTTAAATACGCTGTGCGATAACGCAGCAGAATTTAGTGCGGATATGCAAAGTGGCGAATGTGAAGTAAACGTTGATATAAGCGACGAAACGTATTGCGAGCAAGTTGTTAAGCTTAAAAAGAACATTGTAGATGGCGATATTTTTCAGGTAGTGCCGTCGCGTACATTTTCACTACCTTGCCCTGATTCTTTACATGCGTATAGCCAGCTTAAAAAGCAAAACCCAAGCCCTTACATGTTTTATATGCGCGATGAAGACTTTGCATTATTTGGCGCGTCTCCTGAGTCGGCCCTTAAGTACGACGTAAGTAATCAGCAAGTAGAAGTTTACCCAATTGCTGGTACTCGAGCGCGTGGCAAGTTTGCTAACGGGCAAATAAACCCCGACTTAGACAGCCGCATTGAGCTGGAACTAAGAAACGATCAAAAAGAGCGCGCCGAGCATTTAATGCTTGTTGATTTAGCGCGTAATGACGTAGCCCGCATTAGTATTGCAGGTACTCGTTTTGCCAAAGAGTTATTAAAAGTAGACCGCTATTCACAGGTAATGCATTTAGTTTCACGCGTTGTTGGCACATTAAAACCAGAACTTGATGCACTGCACGCTTACCAAGCGTGTATGAACATGGGCACGCTTGTTGGTGCACCAAAAGTACGTGCTGCTGAGCTTGTACGTCAGACTGAAGGGAAACGCCGTGGCAGTTATGGCGGCGCTGTAGGTTACTTAACCGGTGATGGCGCAATGGATAGCTGTATAGTAATTCGCTCTGCTTTTGTTAAAAATAACATAGCCTACGTGCAAGCAGGTGCAGGTGTAGTGTTTGACTCAGATCCTATTTCAGAAGCAAACGAAACTCGCGCTAAAGCACAAGCGGTTATCACCGCCATAAAATCTACCTATAAGGCGGTATAAAATGAGTAAAACGAATCCTATTAAAATCTATTTTTTAGATAACTTTGACTCATTTACATATAACCTTGTAGATGAGCTTACGATGCTTGGTTGCGAGCTGGTTGTTTATAGAAACAACATTAGCGCTGAGGTTATTTTTAATAAAATGCGCCAAGAGCAAGGCCAAGTGCTATTAGTACTTTCGCCTGGGCCTGGCACACCAAGCGATGCAGGCTGCTTAATGGAGCTTATTGAGCTCTCTAAAGGCCACTTCCCAATGCTAGGCATTTGTTTAGGCCAACAAGCATTAACACAAAGCTATGGCGGAGTAATCGGTCACGCGGGTGAAACCGTACATGGTAAGTCTTCAATTATTAATTTAGGTGAACATCCTGTATTTGATGGTATGGGCAATACAATGCCTGTAGCACGTTACCATTCATTAATGGCAACAAAAGTGCCTGATAATATAAAGGTTATTGCCCAGTACGAAGATATCCCAATGGCAATTTATCATCATGATGACAACGCATTGGGTTATCAGTTTCATCCAGAATCAATACTGACGCCAAACGGCGCAATGCTACTTCAGCAAAGTGTCGCTTACTTAACACGCGCTAAATAAAAGAGGACATTATGAGTACACAACCAGAACAACCCATAAATGTTCAACACGCTATTGAACAACTAATTACAGGGCAATCATTAAGCTACGCAGACGCCAAAGCACTGTTTGATGAAATAATGCAAGGTAACATGAGCGAGATTGAGCTAACCGCCCTGCTAATAAGCCTTAAAATTAAAGGCGAAGTAAGCGATGAAATAGCAGGTGCTGCAGCCTCAATGCGCGAAAACGCTGTTGCTTTTACTACCAGCAGTACACAACTTGCTGATAGCTGTGGCACTGGCGGCGATGGCTCAAACACAATTAATATAAGCACAACAGCAGCCATAGTTGCCGCTGCTGCCGGCATTAACATGGTAAAACATGGTAATCGCAGTGTATCGAGTAATTCAGGCTCTGCCGACTTACTAAAAGCGTTGGGCATTAATATAGATATGAGCCCAGAGCAGGCAGCAAAATGCCTTGAGCAAACCAATTTTACCTTTTTGTTTGCACCGCACTATCACAGTGGCGTACGCCATGCGATGGGCGTGCGTACAGCGCTTAAAACACGCACTATTTTTAATATTTTAGGCCCGCTTGCTAACCCAGCAGCACCTGATGTGCAATTGTTAGGTGTGTACAACGAAGCGTTGTGTATGCCAATGGCACAAACACTTAAAACCCTTGGCACAAAGCGCGCTATGATTGTTCACGGCTCGGGCACTGACGAAATAGCTCTACACGGCCCAACAACGGTAGTTGAGCTAAATAATGGCGAGCTTACACAGTACACGCTAAACCAAAGCGACTTTGACCTTGCAAACTATTCACTTGAACAACTCGCTGGTGAAGGCCCACAATACAACGCAAATGCTAGCCTTGCCATCTTACAAGGCAAAGGCACAGATGCACATAATGCTGCCATTGTGGTTAACGTAGCTGCCCTTTTATACCTAACAGGTAAAGCAGTAACGTTAAAAGAAGGGGCAAAGCAAGTACAAACATTATTAAGTTCAGGGCGTGCCATGAACACACTAAATGCAATTATTGAGGTAAGTAATGGCTAATGTATTAAACAAAATTGTTGCTGATAAAAAATTAGAACTAATTGAGCGTAAAGCCGCACGCCCGCTTGAAAGCTTTAAGCACCTTGCAGTGCCCACAAGCCGTAGCTTTTACAAAGCATTAGCCGCCCCAGGCACACAGTTTATTTTAGAGTGTAAAAAAGCATCGCCTTCAAAAGGGCTAATTAGAGAGCCATTTGATTTAACCGAAATCACATCGGTTTATAAAAAATACGCTACCTGCATGAGCGTGTTAACTGATGCTAAATATTTTCAAGGCAGTTTTGATTACCTCGAATTTGTGCGCAGCCAAGTAGAACAACCGCTTATCTGTAAAGACTTTTTTATAGATGAGTACCAAGTATATATGGCGCGTATTTATGGCGGTGACGCTATATTACTGATGCTTTCAGTACTCGATGACGAAAGCTATAAGGCACTGCACGCAGTTGCCGATTCTCTGAATATGTCGGTATTAACCGAAGTAAGTAATGAAGAAGAAGTACACCGTGCACTTGCGCTTGATGCACAAATTATTGGTATTAATAACCGTGATTTACGCGATTTAAGCACCGATTTAGCCACTACCGAAAAACTACGCAAACTAATTCCGGCTGATAAAGTGGTTATTTCGGAATCGGGTATTTACACCCATCAAGACGTAAAACGTTTAGCCCCATTATGTGATGGCTTTTTAATTGGCAGCTCACTTATGGGCGAGCGTGATTTAGAGCAAGCATGTCGCCGTGTTATTTTAGGTGACAATAAAGTATGTGGTTTAACACGTACCAAAGATGCACAAGCGGCATATCAAAACGGTGCTATTTACGGTGGTTTAATTTTTCATCCTAAATCGCCACGCTATGTTGATTTAGATTGCGCAAAAGAGCTTAGCCAAAGTGCCCCGCTTAATTTTGTGGGTGTGTTTGTAGATGCCCCAATTGATCAAGTTGCTCAATACGCAAGTGTGCTAAAATTGGCGGCAGTTCAATTACATGGTCAAGAAAGTGACGATTACATTGCTCAGTTGCGTACACAGTTGCCTACCGGCTGCGAGATTTGGAAAGCCCAAGCAATAAAAGATGCATTGCCAACGCCTGTAAATGGCGTTGACCGACACCTTTACGATACACACAGCGATACACAAGCTGGCGGTACAGGTAAAACATTTGATTGGTCGGTGCTTCATGATGCAACCACTCCGTTTATGCTCGCTGGAGGCTTAAATCCAGACAATATTAAAGATGCGCTTTTTAAAGGTGCCTTAGGCCTTGATTTAAACTCAGGCGTTGAAGAATCTGCGGGTAAAAAGTGCTCTAACAAATTACATAATGCTTTTACAAGCATCAGAAATTATTGAGGTTAAAATGCAAAATCCAGCTTATTTTGGCGAGTTTGGCGGTATGTTTGTACCCGAGTTACTTGTCCCTGCGCTTAAGCAGTTAGAAAACGAATTTAACAAAGCACAAAAAGATCCTGAGTTTCAGGCTGAGCTAAATAAATTATTAAACGAGTATGCGGGTCGTCCTACCCCACTTACTTTAACGCGCAATTTAGTTAAAAACCCAAAAGTAAAACTGTATCTAAAGCGTGAAGACTTATTACACGGCGGCGCACATAAAACCAACCAAGTACTTGGCCAAGCGTTACTTACTAAGCGCATGGGTAAAAAACAAGTGATTGCTGAAACAGGTGCCGGTCAACACGGCGTTGCAACAGCGCTTGCATGTGCATTACTGGGTTTAAAATGTCGAATTTATATGGGCGCAAAAGACGTTGAACGTCAGCAACCAAACGTATTTAGAATGAAGCTAATGGGCGCAGAGGTTATTCCGGTAACAGCGGGTTCTGGCACATTAAAAGATGCAGTAAATGAAGCCCTGCGTGACTGGTCAGCAAATTATCAAGACGCGCATTACCTACTAGGTACAGCTGCAGGTCCTCACCCATTCCCAACAATTGTACGCGAGTATCAAAAAGTTATTGGTGAAGAAGCTAAACAACAAGTACTTAAAGCCGAAGGTCGTTTACCTGACGCTGTAATTGCCTGTGTTGGTGGTGGTTCAAACGCAATTGGTATGTTCACTGACTTTATTGACGAGCCAGGCGTTAAATTAATTGGTGTTGAGCCTGCTGGTAAAGGGCTTGATACAAATGATCACGGTGCAACAATTTGTAAAGGCACTAAAGGTATATTACACGGTACTTACACGTACATTATGCAAAATGATGATGGCCAAATTGAAGAGTCTTACTCTGTATCAGCGGGTCTTGATTACCCTGCGGTTGGTCCTCAGCACGCATTTTTACACGAAACCGGTCGAGCGCAATACGTGGGTATCACTGATACAGAAGCGCTTGATGCGTTTCAATCACTTGCTAAAAACGAAGGGATCATTCCGGCGCTTGAATCAAGCCATGCGTTAGCTTATGCGCTTAAATACGCAGAGGAGCAAACCGAGGAAAGTGTTATAGTGATTAATTTGAGTGGTCGTGGCGATAAAGATTTAGCACACGTTCACAATGTACTAACTGAAAGAGGTCAGCTATGAGCCAAGTAAAAACGGATCGTTACGGCAAAATGTTTGCAGCGCTTAACGAGCAAAAACAAGGTGCGTTTGTACCATTTGTAACGATTGGCGACCCAGGTAAAGAGCAAAGTGTTGCGATTATTAAAAGCCTAATTGACGGCGGCGCTGATGCACTTGAGCTTGGTATTCCGTTTTCTGATCCGATTGCGGATGGCCCTGTAATTCAAAAAGCTAATATTCGCGCACTTGATGTGCACATTAACACGCAAGATTGCTTTGATGTTATTAAAGAGATACGCGAGTATAACGCCGATATTCCAATTGGGTTATTGCTTTACTCAAACCTTGTTTTTAAGCGCGGCATAGAAGCATTTTATAAAGATGCAAAAGCGGTAGGTGTAGACTCTATTTTAGTGGCTGACGTGCCTCTGCATGAATCTAAAATATTTAGAAAATCGGCGATGGATAACGGTGTAGACCCAATTTTTATTGCAACACCTAATGCGGATGATGACACACTTCGCCAATGCGCCTCTTACGGTCGTGGTTATACGTATTTACTATCGCGCGCAGGTGTTACCGGTACCGATACTAAAGCACAAATGCCAGCGGGTAATATAGTCACTAAATTAAAAGAATACCATGCAGCTCCTGCTCTTTTAGGGTTTGGTATTTCAACACCAGATGATGTAAAAGCGGCACTTAATGCAGGCGCAGCAGGTGCTATTTCAGGCTCTGCTGTAGTTAAAATTATTGAAGCTAACCTTAACGATTTAGACGTAATGACAACGCAGTTAAAAGCATTTGTTAGTGAAATGAAAGCGGCAACCGCATTATAAAAAGTGTAAATTTACGCATTAAAAAAGGGCATTTAGAATGCCCTTTTTTTTTAAAAAAAAGCAAATTAGTGAGCTTGGTGTTTACCCTCTAAAATCTCTTCAATAAATTTAGCATTAAATGCTTCTAAATCAGCTGGGCTTCGGCTTGTTACCAAACCTTGGTCTACACATACTTCTTGGTCAACCCAATTAGCACCTGCATTAATTAAATCGCTTTTAATACTAGGAAAAGAAGTAATAGTACGGTCGCGCAATTTATTAATTTCAGCTAATAACCACGGTGCGTGGCAAATAGCAGCAACGGGTTTGTTTTTTTCTGCGCCAAAAAAGCCATCAATAAATGCTTTAGCATCTTTATCTTGGCGTAAACTGTCTGGATTAAATAAACCACCAGGAAGCATAAGCGCGTCATAATCAGCAGGATCCGCGTTTGTAACTAGTTTATCTACTGTTACTTTATCGCCCCACTTGTCTTCATCCCAGCCAGTAATTTTGCCTTCTTTAATTGATACTATTTCGATGTTTGCACCAGCATCAAGTAATGCGCTGCGTGGAGATAAAAGCTCACTTTGCTCAAACCCATCAGTGGCTAAAATTGCGATTTTTTTGCCTTGTAAACGTGTGCTTGTTTGTAATGTACTCATTGAGATCTCCTTATTTTCTTAAAGGTATATTTAAAATACACAATTAAAAAAGCACGATGCGTGCCGACAACAAGCAATTGAAAATAAAGGAGTTAATTTAAGTAGGATTTATAATGCCATGTAAATCATTTAGAAGGGATGAAAAAACTACATAGATCAGACATAGCTTTGCTACGTGGTGATTTAAATACAGAAGCTTCGCTTCTCGCGTGAGCAAGCCCAACGCCTACAACTAACGCTCGGCATTATGTTTATTTTGTAGACGCACAACTTGTTGGCGTGATGGGCAAAGCCCATAATTTTATGTTTAATAACTCCACGCAAAGCTCAGTCAACGACCAAGCTAAGTAATGCTATTTAAAGCAGGTCTTTTAACGCTTTAGCCGGTTTAAAAACCGCTTTATTTGCGCCTTCTATTTCAATTGCAGCCCCTGTTTGTGGGTTACGCCCAGTACGCGCTGGGTAATAACTTAGCGCAAAGGTACCAAAGCCATTAATTTGAACTTGATCGCCCTCAGAAAGCGATTTAGTAATGACTTTTTGCAAGCTTGAAAGTGCCGCTTGAGAATCTTTTTTTGTTAATTCACTTTTGTGTGCAATGGCTGCAACGAGTTCTGCTTTATTCATTTTAGGCTCCTAAATACACGCCAAATCAGTGTTGGTTAAGCGTGGGAATATGATGATATGAAAAATACCAAACCAAATTGGTAATAAAGCCACGCAGGCTAAGGGTTACAGGGCAACAAGTCAACCTTGTAGTTGCTAAGCTTTATGTGGTAAAAAGCCTTTGACTCTTTTTTGTATAATTTAGGTAGTATATGCACGCATTAATTGAATACATTCCACTCATACTGTTTTTTGCAGTGTTTAAACTCGTCGATATTTATTGGGCTACTGGTTTATTAATGGCCACTACGCTTATTCAAGTTGCTTATAGCTACTTTAAACATGGCAATGTGCCTACTCGTCATTGGATATTTTTTGGCATTGCTGCCGTGTTTGGTACGCTAACGCTGGTACTTCATGATGAGCAATACATAAAATGGAAAGCAACACTCATATATGCAGGTTTAAGTTTAACGTTACTTGTTAGCCGTTATGTACTTAATAAAAATCTCGTTAAAAAAGCGCTTAGCTCAATCCTCGAAAACGCTAATGATACAAAACAAGCCATTGTTGTCCCAGAACCATTATGGGATAAGCTTAACCTAATGTGGGTTGTTATAACTGCTGGTATAGCGGCACTAAACATTTATATTGCATACAATTTTTCGCTCGACTTTTGGGTTAACTTTAAAGTGTTTGGTTTAATGGGTATTACTTTTGTAAGCATTTTTGCCACCATTATTGCCTTGTACAAATACCTCCCTGATGAAGAGGAAACAGCAAAGTAAGCCCCCTCGTCATAAAAGTGTCGTCTTAGCTTGTTAGCTTATTAAAAAAAGCAAGTTGAGACGACCTTGAACGCTAATCAATACCGCTGGTTTGAATTTACCCTCATTTTTATATTGCTGCCCTTGTTAGGTTTTGGATTACGCGAGCATTTAGCTAATTGGCTTATCCCTGCGCTTATTATACTTATGAGTGTGTGTTGTATGTTGCTACTAGGCGATCCCCATTTTAAACGGTTTAGACTCACAAGCCTTGGGCAATTTTCTGCTGTTAAAAGGCGTGTGTTTAGCTTCTTTTTTTTAGGTGCGCTGTTCTCAGGCATGTTTTACGGGATTATTCATCAAGGCAACTGGTTTACCCTTCCCCGTAACTCATTTAATGGTTGGCTTTTACTATTGGTGCTGTATCCAATACTGTCGGTTATTCCTCAAGAATTAATATTCCGAACGTATTTTTTTCATCGTTATAAACGCATCATGCCAAAAAAAGCAGTGCGTATTGTAGTCAGTGCGAGTGTATTTGCGCTGGCGCATATTGTGTATGCCAATTGGATTGCAGTAGCCTTAGCCTTTTTGGGCGGTTTACTGTTTGCGTATACCTACGCACAAAGCCGCTCAACGGTCGTGTGTGTTATTGAACACAGCTTATGGGGGCTATGGATGTTTACACTCGGGATTGGCAGCTACCTCGATTCAGGCGCATTTAACTAATATAACAAACATTAAAAAATCCGATATCAGAAACTAATATCGGATTTTGAATAGCTATAAAAACACTTCACTCATCGCAAAAAGCGCTGAGCTGTAAGGCATATGCTGAGTTTTTAAATATTTAATCTAATGGTTAAAATAACGACTCAAACTCACCATTTGGAAATAAAACACCAGGAATACCACGTACCGCAGTAACATCAGCTAGTTTAGTATCACCAAAATATAAACCGCCACTGTAATTACGGCCCTTTTGCTTTACATCTAACCAACGTCCATTTTCGCCTTTCGCTATTAGATTAATGTTGCCACTAACATCACGAATACGTAAATCTAACGCGCGATTTTGTATGCTAACAAATATATCTGTAGAGGTAAGTTCTGATAGGTTTTCCACATCGCCTACGTACGCAAATTTAAAATCGCTTGCACCACTCAATGGAAAATCTAATTCAAAAGTAAATGCTAAATCGTCATTATCTTCACCAACAAAAGGCGAAGCCTCTACTGCTGTGATATGAAATGCAGTGTTTTGAATGTCGCTTACGTAATCACCATTAAAATCAAAAGTAGATAACGTGGTTGACTCCTCACCTAGTGAATTAACAAAACGGTTTAAGTTTACTGATAAATCACCTTCGAGTTTGCCCGCTGCTTTATTGATAATTACGTTGGTGGTTACCTGTGTAATACCCGTATCGGCTTCTGGGTTTAATTCACTTTGAGCATCTATGCCATCAAACTCAATCAGCAACTCACTTACATCCACACTTAATACCGTAGTACCATTTGTGACCGTTGCGCTCATTACACCTTCGATTTTATTACCTAATACACCACTTACTCTGAAAGTTGGAATTGATAAATCAATGGTTATAGGTAACTCATCATATGTGCCAGTAATAGCCCAAGTATAAGGTGATTGGTTGTAATCAATATCTAAATCACGAAGCTTATATTGCCCTGATGGTGTAGAGCCATCAGCTAGTGGTGAATAATTTGTGATAACTTCGTTTAAAGCATTACTAAGTGCATCAAGGGTTCTTTGTGTATCTTCATCAAACGCACCTTCAAGCTCAGTAAATTTTGCGTCTAATTCATCTGAATAGCTTTTTTCTTGAAGTCTTGCAACACCAATTATATTTCGCGTATCAACAAGTAACTCTCTTGAGTCTAAGCTTTGCACTTCTGCTGAGCGAGCCTGCCAATTTGCAAATGTAGTTACACTTGCAATCGTTTGCTTAACTTGACCAGCTACATTTTTCAGCAAAGCATTACCTTGGTCGCTAAACAAGTTGTCTGTAACATACTGCGCTGCTAAGTCGCTGTAATCTTGCCATGCTTGCTGGTCAGTCTCCAAGTTAGTAAATGCATTAAAAGCACTTTTAACACTAAACGAACTATCAGCAACACCAGCTAAAATTGCCGCGTAGGTGAAGGCATTTGTCACCATTTCTGCTTCAACACTTGCATTTAAATTACTGTGCGTTAAATGATAAAAAGGCGTGGCTGATAAACTCGCCTGTGTAGCACTAAAGCCTTCTTCTGTAATTGCTTTGCTCAATGGTGATAAATAAACCTTATTTACACCCGGTGCACTAAATGCATCCGCTTTGTAATTAAGAGTAACGGCTGTCAATTCTTGGTAATCGATTAACCGGTTTGCGTTTAAGTCATTTACATCACCACGCACAGTTCTGCCACACCCTGTAAATCGCGGACAAGGTAGAGTGGTATCGCTTGGTATAAACTCAAAACTATTAAAAGTAAGTGGAGTTACACTTACACTCGCAGTATTGATATTTTCGACTTCAATAGATTCTTGCACCACCCCATCGCTATCTAAAACATTAAGCGTGCCCTGTGGTGATTGCCAATTAGATACATAAAAACTCACAGAAGAAGATGTAGCAATTTCACTCACTGCAACAGATTCTGAACTGTCACTGTCTGATGAAGAACCACAACCTGCCAATGCAATAGCGATCCCTAAAGGTATAATTTGTTTTAACATCTTCATTCCTTAAAACTTAATGTTCACGTACCAATTCACATTCGCATAATAGGCTTTATCTAAATCTAGGCTATCAGTTTGTAAATTAAGACCAAAATATTCGTTTTCTATACCAACTAAAAATGCTTCGCTTTTTGTTTCGTAGCCTGCTTGTACTCGCCAATGATCCCAAAAGTGAATACGGCCTTTTAATTGGCTAAACGTGTCTTTATCATAACGTTTTAAAGTTAACTGAGTCGAAAATCGGTCGTTTATTCTGTAATCGGCAAATGCTTGTAGTCGCATTTCCATCTCGAAATCATGAGATACCGTATTTCCAAATGCAGATGTTTTTAATGAAACTGTTGGCTGAGTAATAATATCGCCGTTATCATCTTCGCTAAATGGAATTTCAGTAGTTTGACCCTTTACGGAGCCACTGTCTTCGTACTGAGTTTTATAGAGCAAATCTTTTACGCTAAAACCAACTTTAAGCTCATCATTTACTTGCCAATCGGCAAAAATATCTAAGCTATAGCCTAGCCCTTCAGGCTTTTGTGAAGGTGTAAATTCTTTAAATAAAATATCTTTTGAAAAGTTGTAATCGACAGTTACAGCACCTTCAACTTCATCACTAAAAATCTCACCATTTACAGTGGCATCTTGATAGTGTGAGCTGGCAAAGACAGAAAGTTTAGGTGTTATTGTTAATGCATTTTTATCTAAAAATTTAAAATCATAAGATACGAATACACCATTAGACGTTGCTTGTTTAGCATCGAGGTAATAAGTATAAAATCTATCTTCAAACTCTAAATCATTCTTTTCGGTATGAGTATATTTAGCTGTATCAGGATCAAAGTTAAGAACATAGTCATAACGACTTTGTAAACCCACTTTAAAATTACCGTAGCCAACACCCACTTCAAAAATATTATAGGTAAATGCACTGTCACCCGATTTTAATGGTGCATCAAAATCATCTACAAAGGCTTGTACTGGTTGTGCTTCAGTATAAATTTCTGCGTCAAAATGAGTAAATATTTGAAATTGGTTATATGCGGAAGCAAGAGGAGAAATAAAAGCTGTTGAAAATCCTAACAAGAGAATTTTTTTTTTCATAATTTAATCGCTTTCTATAAAAAAAGGGAAAAGCGCTGCTTTCCCCTTTTATAGTTTAAATATTACTTAGATGAATCAATTAAATCAACATCAGTGTAAGGCACTACATCACCATCGATGTAAGTGATAGATACACCGTTAGTAACTTTAGAAGCAGTACCAAATGACATCATTTCGCCATTGTACATAGCTTTAACATCACCAGTGTAACCTGTAGATTCCATACCAGTTAGAGATAATGTGTAACCCATTGCTGCGTCACCTTTAACCATAACTTCTAATGTACTTTCATCTTCATCACCACTACTGTCAACCATACCCATTACTTTAAAGTCTAAGTCGCCAGACATACCTTCAAGTGTAATACTTGAAGAATCTGATTCTTCAGTTGCAGTAAGGTTTAGCATACCAGTGAAACCAGAATCACCGTCCATAATTTCAACGTGGTTCCAAGCTTCAGTGTTAACGATTTCAGCGTCATCAACTGTGTCAGCATTTACTGCACCATCAAATGTGAATATTAAACATGAATCAATTTGCGTAGGATCAATAATCGTACCGTCAGCAAACAGTTCACACTCTTCTAGAGCTGCAGTACGACTTTCACCCGTAACAAGTGACACAGTTGCGTCATTTTCACCCATTAATGTAGCGCCCCAAGCAACAACTAATTGCTCGCCTTGGTAAGAAGCTGAAGCACTGATCATTTCACCGGTAGTTTCGTTCTCTAATTCTAAAACTAACGCATCTAAGTCATAGTTATATGACCAATCAGGTTGACGAGTAGAAGTACCTTCACCTGAGTTACCCATTTCAGCTAGTTCATCAATTACGTCAGCAAGAACGTCTGCTGCATCGATAACCGCTTGACCGCCAGTATTAGTAAGCACAGTCATAGTCGATAATGACTCTGATGTAGCTT
The DNA here is from genome assembly GCF_014163885.1 of Pseudoalteromonas sp. SR43-2. Lineage (NCBI taxonomy): Bacteria > Pseudomonadati > Pseudomonadota > Gammaproteobacteria > Alteromonadales > Pseudoalteromonadaceae > Pseudoalteromonas > Pseudoalteromonas sp. SR43-2. Next base: position 150,405 of record NZ_JACJED010000009.1, read on the forward strand.
TAACAGAAGTTAGTACTTCAAGTTTAGCAACCGCCGCTTCAGCAACAAGTTGTAGGTTATAAGCTGTTACAAATTGCTCGCTAGCTAGTTCACCTTGAGCTACAGCAGCTGTTTGCATAGCTGTAAGCGCATCAATCATTGCTTGTGCGCCTTCGCCTTCAAGGTCTAGGTAAGCATTAGCAGCAACAAGTGCTTGCTCAATAGCAATTTCAAGTGCATCAACAGCAGCAGCAAAATCAGACGCAGCAGTAACAGCAGTCATAGCAAGCTCAAGAGCTTCAGTTGCGTTTGCGGCTGTATCTACCATTGCACCTTCTGCGTTAGCAAGTGCGCTTGTAGAAGCTGCTTCAGCTGTGTCTGCTGCTGATTTTTTCTCATCAGCAACGTCTGCAGTGTTTTCAGCAACTAGTTTTGCAGCAGCAAGAGCAATATCAAACGTTTCAATCGCTTCTTCTGCTTCCGCTACTAGTGCAGCTAATGCAGCGTCGTATGCAACGGTGTCAGTTACAGCAACACCTGCATCTGTTTGTAAAGACGTTGCAGAATCAAGAATCTGTTGGTAATCAGAGCTTTGAGTAACTAACGCTTTTGCAGCAGTTACATAACCTTGTGATTTAACAAAAATAGAACCCGCTTTAGCTGTTAAACCAGCAGTAGCAGCTTCATTTTTCAGTAATGTTACAGCGCTTACAAATGCAGCTGCGTTATCAGCTGTAAGAGCATCGCCACCCATTGCTTGAACATCAGCAAGTGAACTTTGAGCTGTTTCAATATCCATTTCTAATGCAGTAAGTGCAGTCTGTGAAGCTGTAACTTCTACTGTTAAAGCAGCTGCTAGAGCTGTATAAAAATCATCTCCAACTGTACACTCTGCACCAGTACAACCAATTACTTCTAGTGCTTTTTTAACTTTTACTGCAGCGGCTGCAAGGCCGGCATCAGTTGCTGCACCATTTTTAACAGCTTTGTCTTTAGCTGCTTTTGCTTTTTTAGCAATACCTACTGAATTAGCGGCAAACGCATCAATTTGTGCTTGTGTTGCATTAGGGTTGTTAGCAGAGAATGCCGCTTTTAAAGCGTTTTCAATTGCAGTTTCATCACCCGTTGCTACAGCAACAAAAATGTTTGCAGTATTTGTAATTGCTGTTTGTAACATTGTAGCTATTGCAGCAATGCCAGCGTCAGTATTACCTTTAAACTGGCCTGATTTAATACCAGCTTTAATGCTGCTCATTACATCACCAATTGAAGGTAAACCTTGAATTGAAGATGAAAGCTGTGCAATTGCTAAAATACCGTCAGTAAGTTCTTCTTCGCCATCAACATTACTTAAATCTACAGCGCCGCCGTTAGATAAATCGCCAATAATAGCAGAAAGTAAAAGTGCTGCGTCTTGACCCATCACTTGTACAACAGTGTTTAAGCTAGCTGTAGCAATAGCGTCTTCATCTACACTTGAACCTGAGTCAAGAAGAAGACCCGCCACTAACGATGTTAAAAAAGTAACATTAGCTTTATAAGAACCTATAACATTATCGTCGCCAGCTGCACCGCTCGCTCCAGATGTATCTGCTTCAACAGCTGGAATAAACTTAACAACTGAAAGCTCTAGGTCAGTTTTGTACCATTCGCCAAACTCAATATCAGTATCGCCATCATTTTCGTCGTCAACTTCTGGCGCTTCATCGTAAGTGCCACAACCTACGTAAGCATCACAACGTAAAAAGCTATCATCGCCTTCTTCAGACGTTTTAACAGTAATGTAAACAGGTCCAGTAAAATCATCATCTAGGTAGATGCTGTAACGACCGTTTTCATCAGTTAGCACTTCAGGGTTAGCGGCAATTTTACTTGCTTCTACCGCTGCATCTGCAGCATCTTGTGATAGTGCTTCTTCAGAAAAAGACTCAGCCTCTGCTGAAGCAGCTGAGCGAAATGCAACAGGAACGCTTTGACCAGATGCATCTAAAGTCATTACAGTTACTACTGCACTTTTCATTGAACCTTTAACTGCTTTACCTGTTACTTCAATGTTAAATTGTGCATCGCCCGTTGCAGTGAAAGATTCTACAGGTGTAACAGGAATATTTCTGTCGTTATCAGAACCACATGCTGTTAAGCCTAATGTAAGTGCAACTGAAGCTGCAATAGGTGTAAATTTGATCGTACGCTTTACCATTTATTTCTCCTTGATAGCCTGGAATGAGTATCAGAAATTAGTTTAGTTGATAGTGATTTATGTAAGCTTTTATATTCAAAAAGCATCAAAAAAGTACACAATCATAACTTTTGTTACTAGAACATTAAAAATACCATTAAGCTATATAGTTATGCTACATATTTATACGTTTTATAGAAGTATTTATCTTTATTCTATGAGCTACTTCTTTATCAGCATCTCTATTATTCAATAACCTATAGACACTCATAAAGAACCAGCACATATTGATACAATATATTCACTTTATTAAATGAATATTACATATAATCTAGTTTGTTAATTATATTCTTCAAGTAAATGCGGTGGATGAGAGCTAAAAAAGACGATAATTCGAAAAATTAATGAAAAAGGATTATTTATAACGAGTGTGAGTAGGTTTTACTTTAGCTAAGCAAACGTTTATAAAATTTGTTTGCTTAACTAAAATAAATGTTTAGTTGCGCTTAACTTCACCAGTGATTAGTAAGTGACTCTTACAACCCCTTCCATTAATACTCGTGCACTGCGGCTCATGCTTGCTTTGGTAACTAGCCAATTACCTGCAGTATTTTTAGCTTCAGCACCTACTTTTAGCGTGCCCGACGGGTGACCAAAGTTAACTTCACTCAATGCACCGCCACCAGCGGCTATATTAACAAGTGTGCCTTCAATTGCTGCGGCAGTGCCAATAGCTACAGCGGCTGTGCCCATCATGGCATGATGCAGTTTACCCATCGACATTGCGCGCACGAGTAAGTTAATGTTGGCAGCCTCAATAAATTTACCACTAGATGCAGTGTAATCTAAAGGCGCTGCAACAAACGCAACCTTTGGTGTATGTTGGCGAGCTTGCGCTTCATTAATATCAGTGATTAAGCCCATTTTAACGGCGCCATAAGCACGAATAGTTTCAAGCTTTTCAAGCGCTGCAACATCGTTATTTATATCGTCTTGCAGCTCTGTGCCGGTATAATTAATATCAGCGGCGTTGATAAATACAGTAGGAATACCTGCATTTATCATTGTTGCTTTTAAAATGCCAATACCTGGAACCTCTAAGTCATCAACTACGTTACCTGTTGGAAATAACGCGCCATCGCCATCAGCGGGGTCCATAAATTCAAGTTTTACTTCAGCTGCAGCAAATGTAACGCCATCGAGCTCAAAGTCACCGGTTTCTTGCACTTCGCCATTGGTCATAGGGACATGCACTAATATGCTTTTTTTAATATTAGCCTGCCACACACGCACAATAGCAACACCGTTATTAGGTACTCTGCTTTTATCGACCAAACCATTACTAATAGCAAAAGCCCCCACTGCTGACGTTAAGTTACCGCAGTTACCGCTCCAATCTACAAAAGGTCTATCTATCGCCACTTGACCAAACAAGTAATCAACATCGTGGTCGGCTTGCTCACTTTTACTTAGGATTACGGTTTTACTGGTGCTTGATGTAGCGCCGCCCATTCCATCCGTTTGCTTAGCATACGGATCGGGGCTGCCAATAACACGCAGTAATAAATTATCGCGCACCTCGCCTGCTACTTGAGCAGGCTTTGGCAAATCAGTTAAATTAAAAAACACACCTTTACTGGTGCCGCCACGCATATAGGTTGCAGGCACTTTAATTTGCGGTTTAAACATAGTGTTTGCCCTTATGCAGATTTCGTTGCTTCTAAAAAGTCTTGAGCAAAGCGTTGTAACACACCGCCAGCCGCGTAAATAGAAAGCTCTTCTTGGGTATCGATACGGCACTTCATAGGCACAGTGAGTACTTCACCATCTTTACGGGTAATACTTAAATTAACGGTGGCGCCTGGTTTTACATCGCCCGTTACATCGTACGTTTCACTGCCATCCAGCTTTAGGGTTTTACGCGTTGTGCCTGCTTTAAATTCAAGCGGTAAAACCCCCATACCAATTAGGTTAGTACGGTGAATACGCTCAAAGCCCTCTGCTGCTATTACTTCAACGCCTGCAAGTCTTACCCCTTTTGCAGCCCAATCGCGCGACGAACCTTGACCGTAATCGGCACCGGCTACAATAATAAGTGGTTGTTTACGCTCCATGTAGGCTTCGATTGCCTCCCACATACGGGTATTAGTACCTTGTGGCTCTAAGCGTGCGTAAGAACCTTGTTTAACTTGGCCGTTTTCATCAAGTACCATTTCGTTAAGCAGCTTTGGATTAGCAAAGGTTGCACGCTGCGCTGTTAAATGATCGCCCCGGTGCGTTGCGTACGAGTTATAGTCTTCCTCTGGGACGTTCATTTTAGTTAAGTATTCGCCAGCCGCACTACTTGCCATAATCGCGTTTGATGGTGATAAATGATCCGTTGTAATGTTATCGCCAAGTACTGCAAGCGCGCGCATACCACTCATAGTGCGCTCACCCGCAAGTGCACCTTCCCAATAAGGAGGGCGACGAATGTAGGTGCTTTCTGGGCGCCAATCGTAAAGTGGGTCGTTATCTTCACCGTAATCTACGGTTAAATTAAACATAGGCTCGTATACTTTTCTAAATTGCTCTGGCTTAACACTGTGCTTAATTACTGCGTCAATCTCTTCATCTGATGGCCATAAATCTTTAAGCGTAATATCGTTGCTTTGTTGATCTTGTCCAAGTATCCCTTTTTCAATATCAAAGCGAATAGTGCCTGCAATAGCGTACGCAACAACTAAAGGAGGTGACGCTAAAAATGCTTGCTTAGCATAAGGATGAATGCGCCCATCAAAGTTACGATTGCCCGAAAGCACCGCTGTAGTGTATAAATCGCGATCGATTACTTCTTTTTGAATAACAGGGTCAAGCGCCCCGCTCATACCATTACAGGTAGTACACGCAAAACCAACAATGCCAAAGCCAAGTTGCTCAAGCTCTGTTAGTAGGTTTGCATCTTCAAGGTATGATTGCACCGCTTTTGAGCCCGGTGCTAATGAAGTTTTAACCCAAGGTTTACGCATTAAACCCTTAGCATTTGCGTTACGGGCAAGGAGTGCTGCAGCAATTACATTGCGTGGATTACTAGTATTAGTACAGCTAGTAATCGCGGCAATAATACATGCGCCGTCTGGCATTAAGCCTTCTTCATTTTCAACAACGCCCGAAATACCTTCTTTAGCTAAATCGCTTGTCGATACACGGCGATGCGGATTAGATGGACCGGCAATATTGCGCCCCACGCTTGATAAATCAAACTTAAGTACACGTTCGTATTTTGCGGTTTTTAAGCTATCGCTCCAAAGGCCTGCTGTTTTTGCGTAGTTTTCTACAAGGGCAATTTGTTCTTCTTCACGCCCTGTTAAACGCAAGTAATCTATTGTTTTATCATCGATATAAAACATGGCTGCAGTTGCGCCAAATTCAGGTGTCATGTTCGAAATGGTTGCTCTGTCACCAAGTGTAAGCGCGTCTGCACCTTCACCGTAAAACTCTAAATAAGTAGAAACAACACGTTGCTCACGTAAAAATTCAGTAATAGCCAGCACAATATCGGTTGCGGTAATACCGGGTTGGCGCTTGCCTGTTAGCTCAACACCAACAATATCAGGCAAGCGAATATAAGAAGCACGGCCCAGCATAACGCTTTCAGCTTCAAGCCCGCCTACACCCACAGCAATAACACCCAGCGCATCAACATGAGGCGTGTGGCTGTCGGTACCAACTAAGGTATCTGGGAATGCAATGCCATCTCGGTTTTGAATAACCGGCGACATTTTTTCAAGATTAATTTGATGCATAATGCCGTTACCCGGTGGGATCACGTCAATATTTTTAAACGCTGTTTTAGTCCAGTTTATAAAGTGAAAACGGTCATCATTTCGTCTGTCTTCAATGGCGCGGTTTTTTTCAAATGCGTCAGGATCAAAACCGGCATGCTCTACCGCTAGTGAATGATCCACTATTAACTGCGTGGGTACTACCGGATTCACTTTTGCGGGGTCGCCGCCTTTGGCTGCAATTGCATCACGCAAACCTGCTAAATCAACAAGCGCTGTTTGCCCTAAAATATCGTGGCACACTACCCGCGCCGGATACCACGGAAAATCTAAATCTTGCTTTCGCTCAATTAGCTGGTTAAGTCCATCGGTTAACATGGCAGGGTCGCATCGGCGTACTAGGTTTTCGGCAAATACACGCGATGTATAAGGTAGTGTGGCGTATGCACCTGGCTTAATTGCATCTACGGCTTCTTGCGTATCGTAATAGTCGACGTTTGAGCCAGGTAAAGGTTTACGGTATTGGGTGTTATTAATTATGGTCATGGTAAGGGTTCGCTAATTTGGTGACGGTGTTTGCTCACAGCTAGCGTGTTTAATAAAAAGTTTGAGAAAAACTACTCGCTAGTGGCTATGTGCAATAAAAAAGTGAGCACATGCGTGCTCACCCATTTTTAACGTGACTCTATTGGTGTGTAACTACGTGCATCAGGCCCGGTGTAATCGGCACTTGGGCGAATAATACGGTTGTTAGCGCGCTGCTCTTTTACATGTGCAGTCCAACCAGTAACACGGCTCATTACAAATATTGGCGTAAATAATTTAGTTGGAATATCCATAAAATGATAAGCAGACGCATGGAAAAAATCAGCATTACAAAACAGCTTCTTCTCGCGCCACATAATCTCTTCACAACGAACAGACACAGGGTAAAGCACGGTATCGCCTACCTCTGCTGCTAGTTTTTCAGACCATTTTTTAATAATTATATTGCGTGGATCAGATTCGCGATAAATAGCATGACCAAAGCCCATTATTTTGTCTTTACGTTCAAGCATGCCCATAATTTCTTGTTCAGCATGCTCAGCACTTGTAAAGCCTTGAATCATATCCATAGCCGCTTCGTTAGCACCACCATGAAGTGGACCACGCAGCGTACCAATCGCACCAGTTACGCAAGAATGAATATCAGAAAGCGTTGATGCACACACACGCCCTGTAAAAGTAGAGGCGTTAAACTCGTGCTCTGCGTATAAAATTAGTGATACATTCATTACCTGTGCAAACAATTCACTAGGTGCTTTGTCGTGTAATAAATTTAAAAAATGTGCGCCAACTGAGTCGTCATCAGTTTGTGTTTCAATGCGTACGCCATCGTGTGTAAAGCGGTACCAGTAACAAATAATACTTGGAAACACAGCAACCATACGGTCGATTGCATCATTAGCTTGGCTAAAATCAAGCTCCATTTCAAGGTTACCCAACATTGAGCAGCCCGTGCGCATTACATCCATTGGGTGCGCGTCTTTAGGAATATTTTCAAGCACGGTTTTAAGCGCATCAGGTAAGCCGCGTAAACTTTTTAGTTTTGCTTTATACTCAGCCAATTCGCTTGTAGTTGGTAACTCACCACGTGATAGTAAAAAAGACACTTCTTCAAACTGCGCTTTTTCGGCAAGTTCACTAATATCATAACCACAATACGTTAAACCAGAACCACTTTGTCCAACAGTACACAATGCTGTTTGACCAGCCACTTGTCCGCGTAAACCTGCGCCGCCTAATGCTTTATCTACCATGATTTTCTCCTATCTTAAATTTGTGTGTGATTTTAATAATTATTATTTGTCAGATTTTGATGAAAAAAGAGTATCTAGTGTGTTCTCGTACGTGTGGTAATCTAAAAAGTCGTAAAGCTCTGAACGCGTTTGCATATTTTCAATTTGGCTTTGTTGCGAGCCTTCATTTAAAATTGCTGAATACACGTTTAGCGCTGCTTTGTTCATAGCTCTAAATGCACTGAGTGGGTAAAGCACCATTTTAACGCCTACATCGCTTAACTGCTCTTTTGTGTAAATAGGTGTTTGGCCAAACTCAGTAATGTTTGCCAAAATTGGAACGTTAATCGCTTTTGAAAATGCTTGGTAATCAGCAAGATCGTGTACGGCTTCTGCAAAAATAGCGTCAGCACCCGCTTCAACACAGGCTGCTGCACGGTCTATCGCGGCGTTTAAACCTTCTTTTTGAAATGCATCGGTACGAGCCATAATATAAAAATCGCTATCGGTTTTTGCATCCACCGCCGCTTTAATGCGGTCAACCATTTCACCTTGGCTTACAATTTCTTTATTAGGGCGATGCCCGCAACGCTTTTGCGCTACTTGGTCTTCTATATGAAAACCCGCCGCACCCGCTTTAGTCATTTCTTTTACTGTGCGTGCAATGTTAAATGCCCCACCCCAACCGGTATCGGCATCCACAAGTAGGGGTAAATCGCTCGCACCAGTAATACGACGAATATCTTCAAGCACGTTATCAAGGCTTGTCATACCCAAATCAGGCATACCAAACGAGGCGTTTGCAACACCGGCACCTGAGAGGTAAATAGCTTGGTGACCCATTTTTTCTGCCATCATCGCTGTGTAGGCGTTAATTGTACCTACCACTTGTAACGGGCGGTTATTGGCAATAGCGTGTTTAAATTTTAATCCTGCTGACATTACTTTCTCCTCACTTTGAACGGTTGCTACGTGGAGTAACTTATAGTTTTAATCTGTAATTGTGACTGTTTAACTGCTCTGCTTAACTTTTAGCCGTTAATAAATCAAATTTGGTTTGAATATTTGCTTGCGATGCACTGATGTGGCGCTTCATTAACATTTCGGCCAGTTCACCGTCGTGGTTTTCAATGGCGTTAATAATCGCTAAATGCTCATCAAATGCTTTTGATACACGCGGCCCCACCATGCCCATTTGTACACGGTACATGCGTATTAATTGATAGAGCTCATTACACAGTAAATGAATTAAATGCGCATTTTTACTGCCTTGAATAATACGGTAATGAAAATCTAAATCGCCGGCTTCTTGATAGTAAGACTCGCCCTCTTTAACACGCTGTGTTTGTAGATGCTGATTAAGTAATTGCTTTAAGCCTGTTACTTCTTCGGGTTCCATATTGTCGGCAGCAAGCCTACATGCCAAACCTTCAAGTGAACTGCGAACTTGATAAACTTCAATCAAACGCTCAGCTGTAAGGGCAACTACGCGGCAACCTACGTTAGCTTTACGCTCAACAAGGTAGCAACTTTCTAAGCGATTTAACGCCTCTCTAAGCGTTGCACGGCTTACACCATAACGTTTGGCAAGCTCAGGCTCTGATATTTTACTGCCTTGAACTATACTGCCTTCAACAATCTCACGGCGCATATCTACAAATACTTGATCTGATGCGGTAGTTATAGGCGCTTCGTTTAAAAATGTGTGTGTCATAAGTTATTTTTTAGATTGTCGACAATTAATGTGGTTACTATGGGCTTATTAAAAAACCATGTCAACCCTTAAGCCTATCAAAATGGCTAAAAAACACGCTCATTGTCGACACTATTAACCTAAAGTCGCATAAAAATGGTTTTAAAGTGGACTAAAACAATGAAGTGTCGACAGGGTAATAAATCAGATGTTACGTCTTTAAGCGCTGAAAATGCATTATATAAATGCTATTATCGCGCTTTATTTTTATAGTATGAGCTAACGCGTGAACGCCAACACTTTTATTCCTGAGCACTTTATTGATGACGTAAAAACCTATTTACCAGCGCATCTAAACTTAGATGACTTTTTAAATGCGTGTCGCAGGCCGCTCAGAAAATCTATCCGCGTTAATACATTAAAAATTAGCATTGAAGAATTTGTAAAACGTGCAACTGAAAAAAATTGGCTGCTAACCCCAATCCCATGGTGCAGTGAAGGCTTTTGGTTAGAGCGCCCCGAAGATGAAGAGCAGAACCTAGCCCTAGGTAATACCGACTTACACCTAAGCGGTGCTATGTACGTACAAGAAGCAAGTTCAATGCTACCCCCTATCGCATTAAAGCAAAGTATTAAACTCGCTAACTCGCAAAATAACACCGTGCTTGATATGGCATCAGCACCGGGTTCTAAAACCTCACAACTAGCTGCGCTTATGAATAACCAAGGCGTGCTTGTTGCAAATGAGCTTTCGTCATCTCGTTTAAAGGTACTTAGCGCAACGCTCAAACGTATGGGGGTTGGTAACTGTGCGCTCTCGCATTTTGATGGCGTTATATTTGGCAACTACATGTTTGAATGCTTTGATAGCATATTGCTAGACGCGCCATGCTCTGGCGAAGGTACGGTACGAAAAGACGCCGACGCACTAAAAAATTGGTCAATAGAATCAAACATTCAAATAGCCCAAGTACAAAAAGACTTAATTAAAAGCGCATTTTACGCATTAAAGCCAGGTGGCACGTTAGTGTATTCAACCTGCACACTTACCCCGCTCGAAAACCAGCAAGTGTGCGATTATTTACTCAGTGAATTTGGCGACTATATAGAGCCTGAGTCACTAAGTGATTTATTTGAAGGTGCAAGTAAAGCCACAACTACTGAAGGCTATTTGCATGTTTGGCCGCAAACATTCGATAGCGAAGGCTTTTTTATTGCAAAATTTAAAAAGCACGCAAGTTGCAATAACCCAAACCAAACCGTTAAAAAAGGCTCGTTTCCGTTTAACGAGTTTGATAAAAAACAAAGTGCCGCGTTTATGCAATCACTTAAAAAGCATTTTGGGTTAACTAACCTGCCTGGCAGCCTAATGCAGCGTGACAAAGAACTATGGCTATTTCCTGAGGGGTTTGAAGCCGTGCAAAATAAAATTAAGTACGCACGCTTAGGTATTCAAATTGGCATTATTCATAAAAATGGCGTGAGACTAACGCACGAATTTGCAACCGTATTTGGCAATGAGTGTAAAACTAATATTTACGCGTTAAATAACGAGCAAGCAAATGATTATTTTCAAGGTAAAGATATACGCTTAACTGAAGCAACTCAAACAATAGGTGAAGTGGTATTAACGCTGTGTGGTTGCCCTATTGGGCTAGGCAAATGGCAAAAAAATAAGATTAAAAATTCACTACCACGAGATCTAGTGCAAAATACACAATTAATAAGCTGGGGTTAAACTAAAGTACAAATTACACATAATTAATCTAATCCTTTGTTATCAAATGTAACCAAGGGGCAAAATTAGTTATGCTTTATTTAGTAGTTTTACTACACTTTAAAGTACTTTCTTCTTCTCCCTAATGAACCAAGAAAGTGTTTTAGTTAACGCTAGGCTCAATTTAGAGTCAATTTATAGCCCAGAGGTTTTTTATAAGCCTCTGGGCAATTTTTTACGCCGTATGATAACAATTCAGCTTTTACCAATAAGACAAGTATTCACAAAGAGGTTATGAGACGCTGCGCTTTTAGAGAAGTGATCTATCGATTCGTGAATAGCTTACTTGGTGTCTACTCATTTACTCCTCATTCACTTCTCTTTGTGCAATTGGTTTTCACTTTAACGTAAACAAACTTAACGCATTCGAAACCTACCTAGTTACAATGTTTTTTAAACATCCAGCTAGTTCTAACTGGTTCAAAGTGAGAGCCAAACTTAAGCGATAAACATAAAACAGGCAAAGCATCAACTTGCTCAGCAACATCAAAAACGTGGTAAAATTTATAACCATATTTAACGGCTAAATTTAGTTCAGCAACATACAATGCTTTATACTTTGGAGGGAGTTGCTGCCAGTTCATTAACGCTATTTGAATAATACCAAGCTGCACATCAAACTTGTACGGCCCAAATTTTTTAGCTTGCTGAATATACTCGTATACGCGCTCTGTCGGCCCTTCTTGGTAACTAACTACTTGTGCCAGTGCAATCCACGTTTCTGACCATGTTTGCCTTAACTCTAATGACTTTAATAAATCCTTTTCTACTTGTTGATAAACCAAAAGCTTATTGTTATTTGTCTCGCTAGTTACAGCTAGATTGAGCATTTTTAAATAAGCACTTAACTGCCAGTAATGAGGCTGTGAAGGGTCTTGGCTTGTTGCATATGTAATTGCCCTATTTGCAAGCTCTAGCTCTTCAGGAGTAATTGTGCTTTCAGGCTGCTTTAAAATATTAAGTGCATTAAAATACCATGTATTTGCACGCATACTTTGTAAGCTTTGATAACCTATAACTAATGTAATAACTGCAAGTATGGCAATTTGTGTGAGGCGGTTTGTATTTAAATTAATCATTGAACAACGACTTAGTTAAACGCTTTGGGTTGGTAAAAAATAAATCATGTGCATCATTTTGGCCTATCAACTCGCTCACTATTTGCTTAGCTTTACTCAAAATAGGCGGCCTACGCTTAACTGAATGGGCATCAGATGCAACATAAGTTACTAAACCCTTTTTTAGCATATCTATACTAATATTTTTTGCAGTTTCGCCCCATTTACCTTCAATGCTTGAAGCGGTTAATTGAAACTCACAACCTAGTTGTTTTAAACGATCAATATAAAAAGGATTAGCTTGAATATCGCGATTACGCTCAGGGTGAGGAATAATTACTTTTATATTTTGTTTAGCTAGCCAATTTATAAACTTATCGTAGCCTTGGGGTACATGCGAGTGCGGGAGTTCTAATAATAAATAATTTACTGAATTAAGCGTACCAATAAACGGGAGTTTATTACTAAGCACTAAACTCATTAGCTCTACATCAAGCCTAACTTCAGCGGCCACAGCTAGTTTAATACCAATATTATTTACTATTGCCTGTGCTTTTAAATTAGCAAGCTCGCTATACAATTGCGAAGCCGAATTATTAAATCGCCCAATATGTATATGTGGCGAGGCAACCATATGAGTTATTCCATCATTTTGCGCAATAGCTAATAGTGCTAAAGATTCATTTAAATCTTTAGCACCATCATCAATTCCTGGCAAAATATGGGAATGAATATCAATCATAGATTTGCATTTAACTATGCATTAGGTTGTTCAGGTTTTTGCGAGTAATCGTAATAATCGTAATAACCATGGCTATGCTCGTCTTTACTTTTACTCATATCTACTTGGTTAAGCAAAATACCTGCAACATGGGCTTTAGCTTCAAACAGACGCTCAATACCCGCCTTAATAGGCTTAATTCGCGTAATGTCAGACTTAACAACATAAATTACCGAGTCTGTACTTTGCGCAACAACTAACGCATCACTCACAGCTTGTGTAGGTGGTGTATCTACAATTATATGGTCGTACTTAGTTTTTAATATATCGAGTACTTCACTAAAGCGCGTGTTAGATAAAAGCTCTAATGGATTACCTGGGATCTGCCCGCTTGGCATAATAGCAACACCCGACTGCCCATCTACATGAACACACTCACTTAACTGCTCAGTACCTACAATTAAATTACTTAACCCCGGATGAAATACCGGTATATCAAATCGCTTTGCAATACTTGGTTTGCGCAAATCGGCGTCAATTAGCAATACTGTACCCATTTGAGCAAGCGACATAGCTAAATTAGCAGAGGTTGTTGTTTTACCCTCACCCGGAGCACTTGATGTTACAGCGATTACTTTATGGTCACGTTCTAACTGAGTTAATAACAAGCTAGTTCTGAACGTACGTACCGATTCGGCAAAACGCCTGTAATTATCATCAAGATAGGCGTGAATCGGAAAAACACTCTTATTAGGCATTGGTACATGCGGTAAAAGCCCAAGCATACGCTGTGCTAACTTACTTTCAACATCACTTTTAGTTTTAACGGTATCGTTAAGCGCGTCAAATATAAAGCTCATGACTACTGCAAAACCAAAACTTGCCACAAAAGCTAAAATAACAATTAATTTTTTATTTGGTTTTGCTGGATTATTCGGTGCGTAGGCCCGGTCAGTAAAGCGTGCAGCTGCCGAGCTAAAATCACTTGTTACTTCGGTTTCTTTTGAGCGAGATAAAAACGTATTAAATATATTACGATTGGTCTCTACTTCACGCTTTAGTTGGTTGTATTGGGTTTCTTTACGGGTAATATCTTGGTATTCAGCACGAATTTTAACTAGGTCTCGTTCAAGTGCACTAACGGTACGCGTAATACGGTTTAGCTCTTTTTCAATGCCAGTAATTAGACCCTTAATTTGCTTATTCAAATTATTTTTTACCGTTGAAAGCTCAGCTTGAGCAGAGATTATGCGAGGGTGTTTAGGGCCATAAACCTCACCTAAGTCACTTAATTTACGCTCAACTAGTATCACCTCACGCTTAACATCCTGTATTACTTTATGCGAAGTAATTTCCGGCATACTGCCTAAAAGCTCTAAGTTATTATTTCCGTACTCACTTATTACACGGTTAATACTTTCAAGATTATTTTTTTCATTGCGTGCAACAATTAACTGTTGCGATATCTGTTCAAGCTCTTGCGTGGCAAGCCCTGCTATACCTTCAATATCAACTAATTTTTGCTGCTCTCTGTAAGCTTGTAAGCGAACTTCTGAGTCATCTAGCTGAATTCGCAATTGCGATAAGCGTGTATTTAACCAACTGGACGCTTGTTGAGTAATCCCCATTTTTGCACGCATTTGGCTATCTATATAAACTTCACCAACGGTGTTCGCTACTAGCGCTGCTAATTTAGGATCGCTTGACTCAAAGCTTACTTGCACTAGTTGAGTATTTCGAATAGGTGATACTGAAAGGCGTAATTTAAATGCGGCTAGCAAGCCCAGCATTTCACGTTCTGCTAGTTCTTCAGGGGAATATACCGTTTCTTCTTTTTTATTTAAAAAAGGTAGTTGTTCTTTTACTGCTGTTTTAAGTTCACCTAAAGCAGAAGGCTTAGCTATAAAGTCTGTATGCGCTTTTAAGTTAAGCTTAGTGATTACTTCGCGGGCAATACTGTCCGATTTAATCACCTCAAACTGAGTAAGGTAATACTCCTTTTTAGTAGAGTCTAAACCGTATATTTCTTGAAAGCTTACTGCCTTAGTTTGCTCAGCCTCAATAAGTAAAGTAGCAGTAGCTACATATTTAGGCACTAAAGTAAGCGCCACCATAATAGTTAATAAAGTCACTACACTTGCAAAACTCAGAATACGCCACTTAGAACGTTTAATTACATTTATATAAGCACTTATATCAATAATTTCTTCATTATTGTTTAAGTTTTCGGATGTTTGGTTCATTAATTACTGCCTTGTAAACTGCTTAAAACAAGCGTTGTTCTATTTTTATTGTGTCACCCGCTGCAATTTGGCTATTTAAAGTACCTTTTTGTTGCTGCTGTTTAGTTTGCTCTTTAAAAATATAAATTTTATCGATAGATGCTCGCTCGGTTAATCCGCCAGCTAATGCAATAGCTTGGTTAACTGTCATCGCGGGTTGGTAAGGATAAGCACCTGGAATTTTTACCTCTCCATGAATATAAAAAGGACGGTATTCAACAACTTGGACATATACATTGGGGTTTATTAAATAATCAGGTTTTAAACCTTCTGTAATAACTTGCTCAACCTCAGAGGTATTTAAGCCAGCAAGTTTTACTTTACCTAAAAATGGGTAATTTACCTCACCACTATTACCTAAAAGTGCAGTAACCTCTAAATCAGGTTGGCCAAATACTTTTATTTCAACCTTATCACCAGCACCTAAAATATAACTTTGTGCAGATTGGGCAAAACAAACGCTGCTTAAAAATAGCAACGTTAAACTAAAAATAAACTTCATTAATTAGCCTTTAAAGCAAATGTAAAATTAACACCAACAATAACGCGGTCAAACTCTATTGCGCTTTGAGTAGAGTCTTTATCAATAAAGTCTACATAAGTAGAGACCATACCAAACTTACTCGCAACGTAGTTTAAACCTAAACGCGCACTTTTGGATTTATCTTTACGGCCTAAATCTCCAGTGTATTGTTCGTCAGTGTAATTAATACCAGCAAGTGAGCTTAAATAGTCACTCCAGTTGTGAGTCCAATTAACACCATATGTACTTTCTTTAATGTAATCACCCTGCACTAAAGGATCTTTAGCTGAGCGACTTGTTGTTAATTGCACTGTAGAATAACTAAGTGGCTGCCAGTTAACCCCTGCTTCCCAGCTTAAACCGCTAAAGTTCTGGCGCTCATTAGCGCTAAAGTCTTTATTTTGATAACCTAATTTAAACGAGCCAGATGTAACCGCTGTTGCTTCCCACTCCATACCAAGTAGTATTTTTACATCATCACTATCACGTGAAATACCATTAGCTTGTAAGAAATCATAACGGTAGTTTTCTTGCTTAACCTCTAAAAATGTGCGTGTAGAAGCTTGGGTATTATAGTAACCAGTTACACCAATTAACGATTTATCGTAATCACGGTATTGCGATACTTCTCTAAAATTTTGATATTTCTTACTAAAAAAACCAGCTTTTAAAGCAACTTGCGCTTTTGAACTTTGAGCGCCGTATTCATAGTGCACTAAAACATTTTGTTGCTGATACTTTACAAGCTCATTTACTGCATCACCCAAGCCTTCGGTCAAACCACTACCACGTGGCTCGTATAGCCAATCGGCGTCACCGTTAATATCTAAACGATGTAGACTAGTAAATTCTTTATGTATACCAGCTCCTATATTTACTTGAGTAAAATTGTCTGCACTATCTTTGTTATGCAAAGAGCTACTTGTGCCTAAGTCTAGATTATAGCTGTCGGGGCCATCTTCAATAACCGCTTTAACGTTAGGAGTTATAGTCCAAATTAATCGTGACTCTTCATTTTCTGGCGTACTAAAAAAGTTATTGTTACTGCTTATACCCGTTTGTAACGTTGGCGTAATTTCGGCGCCGTCTTTAGTTATAAAACTACCTGGTTTTAAATTAGCAGCTGCAGGTGCTGCAATTCCAACACTTAACATAGCAAAAATAGGGGCTAGTGTTTTAGTATGCATTTGCATTCTTAAATCCTTTAAAAATTGTCATAAAAATAATTTTTATATCAAACCACAGCGACCAGTGCTTAATATAATGTAAGTCAAACTCTACACGTTTTTCCATTTTGTCTAAGGTGTCGGTCTCGCCGCGCCAACCATTAATTTGTGCCCAACCGGTAATACCTGGTTTAGCTTTGTGGCGTAACATATAAAACTCTACCTTTTTACGGTATTCCTCATTATGGGCAACAGCATGAGGCCTTGGCCCTACAATAGACATATCGCCTTTTAAAACATTTATAAATTGTGGTAACTCATCAAGGCTTGTACGGCGTAAAAAACCACCTAAAGGTGTAATGCGCACATCATTTTTTGTAGCTTGCATTACCACTGCACTGTTTTCGGTAACAGTCATTGAGCGAAACTTCCATACCTTAATTTTACGCCCATCAAGCCCGTATCGATCCTGCTTAAAAATCACAGGTCCTTTTGAGGTAAATTTAACAGCAAAGGCAATGGCAATTAAAATAGGCGATATAAGCATTAAAATAATAGATGCTACTATTATATCTTCAGTGCGCTTTATAAATTCTCGTGCGCCTATAAATGGCGATTCAAATACACTTAATGTATCAACATCACCGACATGTTCGATGCGTGCGTGTATTAAGTTAGATATTAAAAAGTCAGGAATTATATGCACATCAACCGTTGTATCGCCTAACTGCAATAAAATATCGGCAATACGTTTATCTGCCTTCATTGGCAATGCAATATACAACACACCTATTTCACCATTGCGAGCTGCATTAACAGCATCTTGAATACGCCCTGCAACATCGTGCTTAGTCGAGTTTTCAAAGAGTCTCTCTGGTTGCCTGTCATCAAAAAAGCCTAAAAAATGAAAACCAAGTTCATCATTTTTAGTAATTTCATCATATAAATTTACCGCTGACTCTGTAGCACCAACTATTGCAACATTACGTAAATTTAAACCAAGCTTTCTTCTATTTCTTTTAAATACATATACACCTAGGCGCCACATATACAAAAAGGTAATACTCAATAAAAACCATAGACCTAAGCCAATACGCGAAAGCGACTCGGTAAACTTAAACGCAAACGATATAACAAATAAAACAGAAAATGCAGAAAATAAGGCTCCCCATGCACATAGAACCATGGTTCTAAACTTACCTGCGCGCCAAGAGCGATAAGCCGAGAATATTTCAGCGCAATATAAAAAGCTTAAAGAAACGGTTAAAACCGAAACCATATAAATAGGAGTGAGGTCAAAACTATAGAACAACGCTGAGCATTGAAAAGCTAAAAACAATGCAAAAATATCGAATAATCGATAAAAATTTGCATCAGACGAGCCATTTGGCTTGAAGGTCCTTGAAGATGTCATACTATGTATCCCTATAGATATCTTAAAAGTGAAATAAGCTCCACAAAACTGTGCGGAAATTTTACAGCATCATACTAAAGTATTCAACATTAAGGATGGGGTTATATAAAGTAATATTATGCAAAATGTCTTTAAGTAGCGAGGAGTTTACTCAAAACAAAACAAATATAAATTTACATAAACTTTAACAAACACTTACAAACCATTCCTAAACAGACGTATCTTATTTTTACTTAAACAAATCTTTAAACCAAGCCCATACCCCAAAAGAGTAATTACTAAATATATCAATACCTAGAGCCGACTTAACTAAATAACTAATAAGCAGTAAAATTGTAATAACAAAAAAACTAAACATAGATATAGTGATTACCTGCGATATAGCCGCTATTTTTTGCTCTTTTTTACTAAGTTCTCGTCTGTTACGTCCAGCCAGTAAAACAAAGTAATACCTGTATTTAAAAAATTTAATTACACTTCTGCAATCTACTGTATGCTTACCCCATTGCCTTGCGCCTATAGCAACTTTTAGATGAACTAGCTGCTCTTCAGTAAAGCTAGCTTGCACATCACTAGGCATACGATTTAGTAAACTACGGATAGCAGGGTCTACTTTTAATTTAGACAAATGGCAACCTTAAATTAAAAAAGAGTCATGAATAGTTAGGGTAAAGGTTAATAAGCACATTCAATATTTATTAACCTCATTATTAAATTTGTTTTTAACATTTTTTAAGTTTTTAGTTTATAGCTTATAACTTATAACTTATAGCTTATAGCTTATA